>CAYRZN010000236.1:0-1516 GCA_964428825.1 uncultured Aeromicrobium sp. | reverse complement strand
CAGACGTACCTGAAGCACGCTGACGAGCGCGGACGGCCGTTCGTCGAGCTCCTCGCCCGGGTTCCGGCCACCGCTCCGGCGCGGGTGCTCGACCTCGGGTGCGGCGCGGGCAACCTCTCGCCGGTGATCCGTGACCGCTGGCCCGGGGCCGACGTGCTTGGCGTCGACTCGTCGGCCGAGATGATCGCCCACGCCCGCGAGGTCGACCCCGACGGTCGCTACGAGGTGGCCGACGTCGCGACGTGGACGCCGGACGGGCCCTACGACGTGATCGTGTCGAACGCGATGTTCCAGTGGCTCCCGGACGCGTTCGACGTCATCTCCCGCCTCCTGGACTCGGTCCAGGACGGCGGTGCGCTCGCCGTGCAGGTGCCCGACAACCAGGACGCACCGAGCCATGCGCTGATGCGCGAGGTCGCGGCACGTCCGGAGTTCGCCGAGCACACGCGCGACGTCCGCCGGTTCTCGCGCACCGACGCCGCGTCGTACCTGGAGCTCTTCGCCGGCCTCGGGTGGACCGCCGACGTCTGGACCACGGAGTACCTGCACGTTCTGCCGGGCGACGACGCCGTCTGGGGCTGGGTCTTCGGCACCGGGGCCCGGCCGTACGTCCAGGCCCTGCCCGACGGCCTGCGCCAGGACTTCGTCGAGCAGTACCAGGCGGAGCTCCGCGCCGCCTACCCGCAGCGCCCGTGGGGCACGGTGCTGCCCTTCGCCCGCACGTTCGCGGTGGCGACGCGCCCGGCGCGATAACCTAGGGCCGCACGATCCCCGATTGGTCTGCCGGCAGGGCCCGCCTGACTTTGAATCAGGACTAGCGACGATGGTTCGACTCCATCTCGGGGAGCCAGTCAGTCCTCGTCGAGCGTTCCCACGGGGTCGAACGTGAACGATCCGAGGTGCTCCTGCACGCCACGGAAGGTTGCGGCGATCTCCGGGTCCTCGAGGGCCTTCGCGAGGGATCGCGCGGCGTCTTCCATCGCGGCGTCGTGAGTCTCTTCGATCGGGTCGCTCATGCCAGCCATCGTCCCCGACCAGCGAGATGTGGACACTTCGGCACGCACTGCGGGCCCAGACCCGTGCGGATGTGTCCACATCTGGTCGGGGCCGGCGGGTCGGGTCAGGCGTCTCGGGGGGCGTACATGATGAGCGCGACGCCCACGAGGCAGACGAGGGCGCCGGCGACGTCCCAGCGGTCGGGGCGGAAGCCGTCGACGGCCATGCCCCAGGCGAGAGAGCCGGCGACGAACACGCCACCGTACGCGGCCAGGATGCGACCGAAGTTGGCGTCGGGCTGCAGCGTCGCGACGAAGCCGTAGAGGCCGAGGGCGACCACCCCGCCACCGATCCACAGCAGGCCCTTGTGCTCGCGGACGCCCTGCCAGACGAGCCAGGCGCCACCGATCTCGAGCAGCGCGGCGACGAGGAACAGGACGATCGAGCGGGTCACGGTCACGGAGCCGACGCTACCGGCGCGGGAGCCGACGCCGTGCGGCCCTGTGCCGTCGCCCGTAGA
>CAYRZN010000235.1:303-1538 GCA_964428825.1 uncultured Aeromicrobium sp. | reverse complement strand
GCGCTGGACCCTCCAGCAGGGAGAGGGTGCAGAGTGTGGGCATGAGCATGGGCAGAACCGGGGCGGGCACGAGCGGGGCCATGACGATCGGCGACTTCGCCGCCCTCACGCACCTGTCCATCCGCACGCTGCGCCACTACCACCAGGCCGGCGTGCTCGAGCCTGCCGAGGTGGACCCCTCGAGCGGGTACCGCCGCTACACCCACGAGCAGATCGCCACGGCACGCGTCATCCACCGTCTGCGCGAGCTCGACCTGCCGCTCCCCCAGGTGAAGACCATCATGGCCACCGACGACCCGGCCCAGCGGTCGTCGATCATCGCCGAGCACCTGCAGCGGCTCGAGGCCGAGCTCGCGCGGACCCGGTCGGCCGTCACCGCCCTGCACCGGCTGCTGCAGCCCGAGCCCCACCCCATGGTCGAGCTGCGCGCCCTGCCGCCGCGATCGGTCGCCGCGGTGCGCGCGACCGTGGACCACGACGACGTCCTCGCCTGGTACGACGCCGCCGTCGCGGTCCTCGACGCCGCCGCGCCTCCCGCGTCGCGCCGGGGCCCGCTGTCGGGCCGCTACGCCAACGCGCTCTTCGCGGAGGGCACCGGCCCGGTCAGCCTCGAGTACGAAGTCGCCCACGACGCCCGAGTGAAGCCCGTGGCGGGCGTGGAGCTGCTCGAGCTCCCGGCCGTCGAGCTGGCCGTGGTCGTGCACGAGGGCGACCACGGGACCGTCGACGAGTCCTACGCTCGGCTGGGCTCCTGGGTCGGCGAGCACGCCCTCACCATCGGCGACGTCGTGCACGAGACGTACCTGGTCGGCCCGCGCGACACGTCCGACCCGGGCGCGTGGCGCACCGAGATCGGCTGGCCCGTGCTGCGGCTCGCAGGCCCGACCACGGCCATGGACTGACCGCGGCGTCCCGGCCGGTCAAGGCCTGCTCGCGTTGCCCTTGCCCTTGCCCTTGCCCTTCCCGACGGCAGCCGTGTCCGCCTGCTCGGCGGTCTCCTCGATCGGCTCGACGGTCTCGGACGGTTCCTCGTCCTTCGGCTTCGCCGGCTTCTCCTCCTTGGGCTCCTTCTGCTTCTCGCCCTTCGGCTCCTCGGGCTCCTTCTCCTTGGGCTCGGCCGGGTCCTCACCGCCCGACGTGCCCGACCCGGAGCCCGACGAGACCGACAACGTGATGGTCGCGCCCGCCTCCTGGCGACCCGTGCGGTCAAGTGCCAGCACCGTGCCCTCCGGCTC
>CAYRZN010000235.1:0-284 GCA_964428825.1 uncultured Aeromicrobium sp. | reverse complement strand
GGAGGCGTCGTCGACCGGCTCGCCCACCAGGTCGTCGGGCACCGTGACGAAGCCCGAGGCGACCTCGAGGGTGACCACGTCACCGTCGGCGAGCGGCTCGCCGGCTCGAGGACTCTGCGTGACCACGACGCCCTTGTCGGCGTCCGGAGCATCGACCTCCGTGATGCGCACTCGCCCGCCAGCGTCCTCGACCTCGTCGGTCGCGTCGTCGACGGACCGGCCGACGACGTCGGGCACGGTGGGGTCGTCTCCGCCGAGCATGCCGCCGAACACGCCGCTGCCCA
>CAYRZN010000234.1:0-1597 GCA_964428825.1 uncultured Aeromicrobium sp. | reverse complement strand
GTCAGCTGCGACCTGCGTGGCCGTCAGGTAGGCGACGGCCGTGGCCCGGTCGCCGTCGACGTCGGCCGTCATGGCGGTGAGGCCGTGCTGCTGCCAGACGAGGTGCGCCATCGCGCCGATGACCCAGGCGGCGATCTCGGCGCTGCCGGTGAGCTCGGAGCCCTCGACGTAGACGGCCTTCGCGTCGGGGTGGAACAACGCTGCGAGCGCGGCCTCGTCGCCCCCGTCGCAGGCCACGGCGTAGCGGCCGAAGACCTCCCGGGCCCGTTGGCCCTGGACCGTCTGGCGCACAGCTTCGTCGGACGTCACGTCGCTCATCTGGGGATGCCTTTCCTCGCACGGAGTCACCGAACCGGCGCCCCGACCGCTGGTAGCGGCCGTGAGACGCCGGTCACAAGAACGTGATCCCGATTACACCGGGCCGCCGCAGGAAAGTCAATCCTTCGGAGGAATATTCATCATGATGTTTGTAGTCAGTACTGCCAGCCTGCCACCATCCGAACCGCCGACGAACCCAGGCACTCCCTAGGCTCGTCGCGGGCGCGCCCGACGCCCGACCGAGGAGAACCCCATGACCGACACCGTTGACCTCACGATCAGCGAGGGCATCGCCCACCTGACGCTGAACCGTCCCGACTCGGCGAACTCCTTCGACCTGCCGACCGCCACCGCGTTCGCCGCGGCCGTCGACCAGGTCGCCGAGTCCTCCGACGTCGGCGCCGTGCTCCTGAGCGGTGCGGGTCGACGTTTCTGCGCCGGCGGCGACGTCGCGAGCTTCCACGCCGCCGACGACCCGCAGGCCTACATCCGCGAGCTGGCCGACGTGCTCGACGGTGCCATGCAGCGCTTCGCGGCACTCCCGGTGGCCACGGTCGTGGCCGTCCAGGGTGCGGCGGCCGGCGCCGGCCTGAGCGTCATGCTGGGCGCTGACGTCATCGTCGCGAGCCGGTCGACCAAGTTCGTCACCGCCTACGCCGGGATCGGGCTGACCCCCGACATCGGGCTCTCCTGGCTGCTGCCCCGCGCCGTCGGGCAGGTGCGCGCGCTGGAGCTGCTGCTCACCGGCCGCGTCCTCGACGGACCGACCGCCCTCGACTGGGGCCTGGTCACCGAGCTCGTCGACGACGACCCGCTCGTGCGCGCGCGGGAGATCGCCGCAGGGATCGCGAACGGCCCGTCCGAGGCGCTCGGCGAGGCGCGTCGCCTCGTCAGGACCGCGTGGTCCGTGTCGCGGGGCGAGGCCGGCGACGAGGAGGGTCGGACCATCGCCGAGCGGGTGGGCACCGAGGAGGCGCAGGGACTCATCCGCGCGTTCGTCGAGCCTCGAGGCTGACGACCGCCCCTGACCGCCGCCCGGGTCAGGCGTCGTAGTCGACGCTGACCTCGTCCGTTGTGGGGCGCGACTGGCACGTCAGCACGTACCCCGCCTCGACCTCCGCCGTGCGCAGCGCGAAGTTCTGGTCCATCACCACCGAGCCCAGCTCGACCTTCGCGCGGCACGTCCCGCAGGCACCGCCCAGACACGCGTACGGCGCCTTCAGCCCCGCCTTCAGGGCCGAGTCGAGCACGGTGTCGCCGGCGTCCACCGGGACCCGGT
>CAYRZN010000233.1:0-1611 GCA_964428825.1 uncultured Aeromicrobium sp. | reverse complement strand
CGTCGTCCGGCGGATGCACCGACCGGACCAACCCCACGTGCACGTCGTTCGACGGACTGCGCCAGACCAGCGTGGACGGCGCCCGCACGTTGAAGTCCGCCAGCGGCTGTGCACTCAACATCACGGGTGGAACCGAGACCGGTCACGCGGGTGGCACCTACAGCCACGCGAACGGCTACAAGCTGGACTTCAGCCTCTCCAGCTGCCTGACGTCGTACGTGACCAACACGTTCACGTACGTCGGCACCCGCAGCGACGGAGCGCGGCTCTACCGGTCGGGAGCGGGTAACGAGTACGCCCAGGAAGGCAGCCACTGGGACGTCACGTTCCACACGTGCGGAGGCTGCTGACACACGCCGACCCGACCTGCCCGAATAAGGACGGCGCCTCACCCCGGAGCGGGTGGGGCGCCGTCGTGACTCGAGGTCCGGTCAGTCGGCCTCGGGGTCGAACCCGGCGACGGCCACGCGGGTGGCGTCGGCGATGAGGTCGTCGTCGTACTCGGCGTCCTGCTCGGTCTTCGACGACATGATGACGAGCACGATCGGGTCGCCGTCGGCGCGACGCAGCACGGCGATGTCGTTGCGGGTGCCGTAGGCGGCGGCGCCGGTCTTGTCGGCGACCTCCCAGTTGTCGGGGACGCCCGAGCGGATGAGGTCGTCACCGGTGGTGTTGCGGACCATCAGGTCGGTGAGCATGGCGCGCGCGTAGCCGTTGTTCACGGCGTCACCGTCGGCCGGGAGCAGCGTGAACGCGCGCAGGGTGGTGGCGAGCGCCTCGGGCGTGGTGGTGTCGCGGTCGTCGCCGGGGACGGCCTCGTTCAGCTCGGGCTCGATGCGGGACACGATCGTCGTCTCGTCGCCGATCTCGCGCAGCACGCCCTGCAGCTCCTCGGGTCCTCCGAGCAGGTCGAACAGCAGGTTGCCGGCGGTGTTGTCGCTGTACCGCACGGCGGCGTCGGCGAGCTCGCGCACCGTCAGGTCGGTCTCGCCCTCCTCGACGGCCTTCTCGAGCTCGGGCGAGTTCTCGACGAGGTCCTCCTCGCCCAGCTCGACCGTCTGGTCCAGGACCGAACGCGGCTTCTCGTGCAGCAGTGCCCCGACCGCGAGCGCTTTGATGGTCGACGCGTACGCGAACCGCTCGTCGGCCCGATGCTCGACGACCTGGCCGGTGCCGGTGTCGATGGCGTAGACGCCGAGGCGCGCGTCGTACTCCTCCTCCAGGTCGGCGAAATCGGCCGAGAAGGTGGGCGACGCGGTGGCCGTCGGCTCCTCGCCGCCGTCCGGGGCGTCGTCCCCGCCGGTGCACCCGGCGAGCACGAGGGTGGCGGCGATCACGGGTAGCAGCAGACGACGCATGCCCCTATTCGACCAGATCGCCCCGAACGCCCCTCCCTGACCCACATCCGTTTCGGACGGTTGAGGGGCGGTCAGGCCGGCCGGCACGACCCGGAAGTGTCCAAGACGGGCCCGCCCCGGCGAGTGGTACCGGGTCACGGTCGCCGCAGCTGCGACGACGCCTCCGCCGAGACGCGGGCCTGGTCGGGCCAGCCGGGCGGGGTGAAGGGCAGCTCGACGTCACGCTCGAGCCGGACGCTCACCGTGTCACCCC
>CAYRZN010000232.1:740-1644 GCA_964428825.1 uncultured Aeromicrobium sp. | reverse complement strand
TGCCAGCACACCCGCCTGGTGACGCTCGCGACGGCGACGTTCGGCGGATCCAGGCCTGAGACCTCCCCGTCACCCGCGAGGAGTAACGTCCCGCGGGTGAGGGAGATCGCGGACCCCTGGCGGGAGCACGCCGCCGCGGTGGAGCTGTTGCAGGCGTCGTACGCCACGATCCCGGCGGGCGCGCCCGTCCGGCTCGCCAAGCGCACCTCCAACCTGTTCCGCCCCCGCGCCGCGACCGGCGCGCCGGGGCTGGACGTCAGCGGGCTGGACGGCGTGATCGAGGTGGACCGCGCCACGCGCACCGCCGAGGTGCAGGGGATGTGCACCTACGAGGACCTGGTCGACGCGACTCTCGCCCACGGGCTCGTCCCGACCGTCGTGCCGCAGCTGCGCACGATCACCCTCGGGGGAGCGGTCACGGGGCTGGGCATCGAGTCCACGAGCTTCCGGCTCGGCCTGCCGCACGAGTCGGTGCTCGAGATGGACGTCTTCACCGGCGCCGGCGAGGTCGTGACGACCCGCCCCGGCGAGGAGCTGTTCGACGCCTTCCCCAACTCCTACGGCTCGCTGGGCTACGCCACCCGGCTGCGGATCCAGCTGGTCGATGCCCCCGGCCACGTGCGCCTGCAGCACGTGCGGTTCGACGACCGGGGCGCGCTCGCCAAGGCGGTCGCCGAGATCACCGAGACCGGTGAGCACGACGGCGAGCCGGTCGACGCCCTCGACGGCACCGTCTTCGGGCCGCACGAGGCCTACCTGACGCTCGCGCGCTGGGCCGAGGGCCCGCCGGTCGGCGCCAGCGACTACACCCGCGACCGGATCTTCTTCCGCAGCGTGCAGGAGCGCGAGCACGACGTGCTCAGCACCTACGACTACCTCTGGCGCTGGGACACCGACTGGTTCT
>CAYRZN010000232.1:0-730 GCA_964428825.1 uncultured Aeromicrobium sp. | reverse complement strand
CTCGGGGGCCCTCGGCCTGCACCGGCCCCTGGTGCGCCGGCTGTGGCCGCGGCGCTGGCGCCGCAGCGATGTCTACCACCGGCTCGTCGGGCTCGACACCAGATTCGGGATCGTCGAGCGGATGGACCGCCGCGCCGGGCGGCCCCAGCGCGAGCGAGTCGTCCAGGACGTCGAGATCCCGGTCGAACGGCTCCCGGAGTTCCTCGACTGGTTCGACGACGCCGTCGGCATGACACCGGTGTGGATCTGCCCCCTCGTCGCGCAGCGGGACTGGCCGACGTACCCCCTCGCGCCCGGCGAGACCTACGTCAACGTCGGCTTCTGGGGCACCGTGCCGGTCGGTCCCGAGGCCCCCGACGGCCCCGTCAACCGCGCGGTCGAGGACAAGGTCCTCGAGCTCGGCGGGCACAAGTCGCTGTACTCCGAGGCGTTCTACGACCGCGCCACCTTCGACCGGCTCTACGACGGCGCCCACCTGGCCGCCGTCAAGGCCGTCCACGACCCTGACGACCGGTTGACCTCCCTCTACGACAAGGCGGTACGCAGACGATGAGCTCCCACGCCCCGATCTCCCTCGGCGAGGCGGTCGCCTCGCTGCTGCGCGACGGCATGCCGGTGCGATTCGAGGCCTACGACGGCAGCGCGGCGGGACCGGCCGACGCCACCATCACCCTCGAGCTCAAGAACGAGCGCGGCCTGGCCTACCTGCTCACCGCGCCGGGCGACCTCG
>CAYRZN010000231.1:0-1699 GCA_964428825.1 uncultured Aeromicrobium sp. | reverse complement strand
GGCCTGATCCCCGTGAAACCGGATGCGAGCACCACGTCGCTGGCCCCCGCCACGTTGCTGGTCGAGTGGGGGAGCCCGCCCGCGGCCGAGCCCGTACCGAGACCCGGTCAGGTGCACGCATCCGGTCGGACCGGCCGGTCCGACCGCCCGTCGTCAGGCGGGCACCGTCTCGATACAACGCACTCGTTCCTCGCGCGCCACTCGACGACCAGGCTGACCGGCTCGTTCCTCGCCGGTGGACACCCTGACCGCCGCGCTTCGCGCGGAGGTCAGTCGCGGGCGGCGGCCCAGGCCTTGAGGGCCTCGGTGGCCTGCTCCTCGCCGAGCGGGCCGCGGTCCATGCGCAGGTCGAGCAGGAAGCGGTAGGCCTCGCCGACCTCGCGGCCCGGGCCGATCCCCAGGATCGCCATGATCTGCGTGCCGTCGAGATCGGGCCGGATCGCGTCGAGCTCCTCCTGGCCGCGCAACACGTCGATCCGCTGCTCGAGCTCGTCGTAGGTGCGCTGCAGCCGCGCCGCCTTGCGGGCGTTGCGGGTCGTGCAGTCGGCGCGCGTCAAGACGTGCAACCGGTCGAGCTGGTCACCGGCGTCACGGACGTACCGGCGCACCGCCGCGTCCGTCCACTCGCCCGACCCGTAGCCGTGGAAGCGCAGGTGCAGCTCGACGAGATCGGCGACCTGGTCGATCACGTCGTTGCTGTACCGCAGCTCCTTGAGGCGCTTACGGGTCATCTTGGCCCCCACGACGTCGTGGTGGTGGAACGTCACGGTGCCCCCGCTGTGGAACTTGCGGGTGCGCGGCTTGCCGATGTCGTGCAGCAGCGCGGCCAGCCGGATCACGAGGTCGGGCTGCGCATCGAGCCGCTGCTCCAGGGCGATCGCCTGCTCCAGCACCGTCAACGAGTGCTCGTAGACGTCCTTGTGCCGGTGGTGCTCGTCGTCGGTCAGGCGCAGGGCCGGCAGCTCCGGCAGCACGCGGTCGGCCAGACCGGTGTCGACCAGGAGTCGCAGGCCCGCGACCGGGTCGCCCGCGCACAGCGTCTTGTCGAGCTCGTCGCGCACCCGCTCGGCGGACACGATCTCGATCCGGTCAGCCTGGCGCGTCATCGCCGCCACGACGTCGGGATCGGCCTCGAAGCCGAGCTGGGCCACGAATCGGGCGGCCCGCATCATGCGGAGCGGGTCGTCGTCGAAGGACTGCTCGGCCGTGACCGGCGTCGTCAGCCGGCGCTCGACCAACGCGGTGCGACCGTCGTAGGGGTCGACGAGCTCGGCGGTGGCCAGCACGACGGCCATCGCGTTGACCGTGAAGTCCCGCCGGGAGAGATCGCCGACCAAGGTGTCGCCGAACGCGACGACCGGCTTGCGGGAGCCGGTCTCGTACGCGTCGCTGCGGTAGGTCGTGATCTCGATCTGGTCGTCGCCCTTGCGCAGGCCGATCGTGCCGAACTCGCGGCCGACGTCCCAGACCGCGTCGGCCCAGCCCTTGACGGTCTGCTCGATCTGCTCGGGGCGGGCGGACGTGGCCAGGTCGAGGTCGTTGACCGGGCGACCCAGCAAGGCGTCGCGCACGGGGCCACCGACGAGGGCGATCTCGTGCCCGTTCTCCGCGAAGAGCTCACCGAGCCGCGCCAGGACCGGGTGCTGGCGCAGCAGCTCCGTCGGGCGGCTAGAAGGCCCGGCCGGGGTGCCGGGCTGCG
>CAYRZN010000230.1:0-1756 GCA_964428825.1 uncultured Aeromicrobium sp. | reverse complement strand
CGGCTTCTTCTTCCGCGAGCAGAACATCGTGGTCGTCGGCGGCGGCGACTCCGCCCTCGAGGAAGCCACCTTCCTCACGCGATTCGCCAGCAAGGTCACCCTGGTCCACCGACGCGACGAGCTGCGCGCCTCCAAGATCATGCAGGACCGCGCCCTGGCCAACCCCAAGATCGAGTTCGCCTGGAACTCCGAGGTCGCCGAGCTCCACGGCGAGCACAGCCTCGAGTCGGTCACGCTGCGCGACACCAACACGGGCGAGACCCGCGGTCTCGACGCCACGGGCCTGTTCATCGCGATCGGCCACGACCCCCGCTCGGAGCTGCTGCGCGGCCAGGTCGACCTCGACGACGAGGGCTACGTGCTGGTCAAGCCCGGATCGACTGCCACCAACATCCCGGGCGTCTTCGCGGCCGGTGACCTCGTCGACCACACCTACCGCCAGGCCATCACCGCTGCCGGCACCGGCTGCGCCGCCTCGCTCGACGCCGAGCGGTACCTCGCCGACCTCGAACACGCCGGCACCCCGGCCCGTGACGCCGCACTGATCGGCGAGGCCCACTGATGCCCGACCAGACACCCCGACTCCTGTTCATCTGCACCCAGAACGCCGGCCGCTCCGTCCTCGGGGCGGCACTGGCTCGCACCCGAGGCGGCGACGCGATCCACGTCGAGTCCGGGGGCGTCCGCCCGGCGGCCGCGGCCAACCCGGTCACGATCGCGAGCTTGGCCGAGATCGGCATCGACGACTCCGCCCACGTCCCGTCTGCCGTCACCCCTGAGAGGGTGGCGGACTCGGACGTGGTCATCGCGATGAAGCCCGGACTCGATCTCCCACAGGTCGACGGCGTGCGTTACGAGACTTGGACGCTGCCCGACCCGGACGGCTGGGACGTTGAATCCATCCGCGAGCTGCGAGATGACGTCGACAAGCGAGTGCAGGAGCTCTTGAAGTCTCTCTGACAGGTCCATTGACGTTCTTCGATGTGTGGGTAAACTCGACTTGCATCGAAGAACGTCTATGGACCAGCCGGCTGTATCCGAGGAGACCTGATGAGCACCGTGCCCACCGCTGAACTGCCCGCCGTTGTGATCGGGGCTGGCCCGTCCGGCCTGGCGGCTGCCGCTCACTTGCGCTCGCGGGACATTCCCGTGGTGGTGCTCGAGGCCGGTCCCGCGGTGGGTGCTGCAGTGCGCGAGTGGGGCCATGTGCGCTTGTTCTCGGCGTGGTCCGAGCTCGTCGACCCCGCCGCCGAGGAGCTTCTGGCCGCCAGCGGATGGGGAGCACCTCATCCGAAGCGTTATCCGACCGGCAACGACTGGGTCGGTTCTTACCTGCAGCCACTGGCCGACGTCCTGGGCGACAGCGTGCGCCTGTCCACGAAGGTGCTAGCGGTGACGCGCGCAGGTCGTGACCGCCTCGTCTCCTCGGGTCGTGAGACCTCCGCGTTCGTGGTCCACGTCGAGACCCCGGACGGTCGCGAGACCGTCAGGGCGCGGGCCGTCGTCGACGCCTCCGGCACCTGGACCCGCCCGAACCCGCTCGGGAGCGACGGGTTCCCGGCGATCGGCGAGACCGAGAACGCGAGCCGCATCAGCTACCGCATGCCCGACCTCGCCGACGAGGCGGTCGCCGCGCGGTATGCCGGCAAGCACGTCGTCGTCGCCGGCTCCGGCGCCTCGGCCAAGGGCGTTCTCATCGGTCTAGGGCGTGTCTGCTAAATATTCGCGGTGGGGTGGCCGAGGCTGGTCTCATGGT
>CAYRZN010000229.1:0-1787 GCA_964428825.1 uncultured Aeromicrobium sp. | reverse complement strand
CCCTGCACCATCGAGCGCCACCACTGACGCTTGATGTTCTCCTTGAGCTCGGTGCCGAGCGGCCCGTAGTCCCAGGCCGACTTCGTGCCGCCGTAGATCTCGCCGCACTGGTAGACGAATCCCCGGCGCTTGCAGAGGGAGATGACGGTGTCGATGAGGCTCGTGGCCATGGTGAGGCGCTCCGTTCCGGCTGGGTGTCGGCGGGCCGTGCGTGCGTCCGTGGTCGCGCGCGCCCGAGTGGGCCTCAGCGTACCCACGCCGGTTGTGACGGGGTCGACACGGTGACGATTTGACAATCGTTCCCGCGACTCTTGAGAATCGTTCCCATGACGTTCTCCCTCGTGCGCCCCGCCGTCCTGCTGTCGTCCTGTGCTCTCGTGCTGGCCGGGTGCGGCAGCTCCGGAGGGAGCACCGACGACGTCTCGGTCGTCACGTCGTTCTACCCCGTCCAGTTCGTCACCGAGCGCGTCGCCGGTGACCGCGCCGAGGTCACCAACCTGACCGCCCCCGGTGGGGAGCCGCACGACCTGGAGCTGAGCCCGCGGCAGGTCGCCGCGGTGCAGGACGCCGACCTGGTCGTCTACCAGAGCCAGTTCCAGACGGCGGTCGACGAGGCCGTCGAGCAGGCCGACCGCGCCGCGGGCACCACCGTCGACTCCGCCGAGGGCGTGACGCTCATCGAGGAGTCCGAGGAGGAGGGAGAGGACCACTCCCACGAGGACGGTGACGAGCACGCGCACGAGGAGGGCGACGAGCACGAGGGGCACGACCACGGGCACGACCACGGCGGGGTCGACCCGCACCTGTGGCTCGACCCGACCAACCTCGTCCCGGTCACCGAGCACGTGCGCGACGCGCTGGTCGAGATCGACCCCGACCACGCCGACGAGTACCGCGCCAACGCCGCCGCGCTCGTCGAGGACCTGACGACCCTCGACGAGGACCTGACGACCGGGCTCGCCGACTGCAAGGTCCGTGACATCGTGACGAGCCACGCCGCCTTCGCCTACCTCGCCCAGGCCTACGACCTGACGCAGATCCCGATCGCCGGCATCGACCCCGGCACGGAGCCGTCCGCCGCCCAGCTCGCCACGATCTCGGACCTGGTCAAGACCGACGGCATCACCACGGTCTTCACCGAGACGCTCGTGAGCCCCGCCGTGGCGAACACCGTGGCCCGCGAGGCCGGGGTCGAGACGGCTACGCTCGACCCGATCGAGGGACTCACCAAGGCGACGTCCGACGAGGACTACCTCTCGATCATGCGCACCAACCTCGCCACCCTGCAGAAGGCCAACGACTGCTCATGACACACCCTCCGCTCCTGATGCGTGGCGTCGACGTCACGCTCGGCGGGGACCCGGTGCTGCGCCACGTCGACCTGGAGGTCGCGCAGGGTGAGTTCGTCACGCTGCTGGGCTCCAACGGCTCGGGCAAGTCCACCCTCGTCCGCGCAGCCGTCGGGCTCGTGCCGTCGACCGGCACCATCGAGCTGTTCGGCGAGCCGCTCGACGGGTTCCACGGCTGGCAGCGCATCGGCTACGTGCCCCAGCGGTCGGCGGCCGTGGCGGGTGTCCCGGCCACCGTCCGTGAGGTCGTCGCGAGCGGTCGGCTGTCGCGCCGGCCCCGGTTCGGGCTGCCCCGTCGTTCCGACCGGGAGGCCGTGACGACCGCGCTCGAGAGCGTCGGGCTCGCCCACCGTGCCGGGTCCCCGCTCGTGGAGCTCTCCGGCGGGCAGCAGCAGCGGGTCGCGATCGCCCGGGCGCTCGCCGGGGAGCCGGACCTCC
>CAYRZN010000228.1:0-1809 GCA_964428825.1 uncultured Aeromicrobium sp. | reverse complement strand
CCGCGTTTATGACTTTCACTGTCGGCGAGACGGTTGTGTACCCCAATCACGGGGCTGCAGTCATCGAAGACATCGAGAAGCGGACCATCAAGGGGGAAGAGCGGGACTACCTGGTCCTGCGCATCGTTGCCCAGAACGACTTGGTGGTTCGTGTTCCTGCCTGCAACCTCGACCTCGTGGGCGTCCGCGACGTCGTCGACGCCGACGGCCTCGAGCGCGTGTTCGGCGTCCTGCGTGCCGAGCACGTCGAGGAGCCGACCAACTGGTCGCGTCGCTACAAGGCGAACCTCGAGAAGCTGCACAGCGGCGACGTGCTCAAGGTGGCCGAGGTCGTGCGCGACCTCTGGCGCCGTGACCACGAGCGGGGCCTGTCGGCCGGCGAGAAGCGCATGCTCGCCAAGGCTCGTCAGATCCTGGTCTCCGAGCTGGCTCTCGCGGAGAAGACCAACGAGGACAAGGCCGAGCTGCGGCTCGACGAGGTCCTCGCCTCCTGAGCTGATCGATCCTCGACGGCCCTCGCCCCTTCCGGGCGGGGGCCGTCGTCGTTCTCGGGGGCGCGCTCAGGCCCGGGCGACCAGCGCGGTGGCGATCGCGGCCACGCCCTCGCCCCGCCCGGTGAGGCCGAGGCCGTCGGTCGTGGTGGCGGAGATGCTCACCGGTGCGCCCACGACGGCAGACAGGTGCGCCTGGGCCTCGTCGCGTCGCGGCCCGAGCCGGGGCGTGTTCCCGACGACCTGCACGGCGACGTTGAGCACCCTGAAGCCTGCGTCGGCCAGCAGTCGCACGGTCTCGGTCAGGAAGGTCGTGCCCGATGCCCCCGCGAACCGGGGATCGGACGTGCCGAAGCGTGACCCGATGTCGCCCAGGCCTGCGGCCGACAGCAGCGCGTCGACCATCGCGTGGCTCGCAGCGTCGCCGTCGGAGTGACCCTCGAGCCCGGCGTCCTCGCCCGGCCACTCCAGACCGGCCAGCCACATCGCGCGGCCGGGCACGAGGCGGTGGACGTCGGTGCCGATGCCGGTGCGCAGGTCGGGCAGGCTCATGGCTGCATCCTGCCAGGCACCGGAGCAGGTGAGGTGGCTACCAGCGCGAGGTGTCGGCGGGCAGCTTCTTCGAGCCCGGGCGCATGACGTACACGACGCCGCCGCTGCCGCCGAGCCAGGCACGCTCGAACTGAGCGCGGGAGTAGGTCCGACGCACCGACCCGTTCGACGGGGCCGCCGGGTCGTTCACGACGACCCGACCGTCCGCCGTGAAGCCGCTGATGATGAGCAGGTGGCCCGGTGTCGACGAGATCGGCGCTCCGGTCAGCTCGCCGCGCTTGAACGCCACGGAGGCGACCAGCGGGATGCCGGCCTTGATGAACGCCTCGGCGTCGCGGAGGTCGACCATGCGGGTGACGAAGGAGTCGAGTCCGTAGCGCCCCGCGTAGGCGGTGCTGAACGGCCAGTTCCCCGTGCCCCGATAGCGGTAGTCGTAGGAGTACCGGGCAGCGTGGTCCACCTGCCCGTCGGCGCCCTTCGTCCAGCTGTAGTCGCCCTTCTTGGGTCCGGAGCCGAAGTACCGGAGCACCATGGCGACCGACGTCGGCGAGCACCAGGCCTCGCCTCCGCCGCCCCACTCCGGGTGGTGGCCGCGATGGGTCATCTGCGAGAAGCCGGGGACGGCGAGCGTCTGCGTCTTCGTCATGGTCGTGCGGCTCGTGGCGGTGCGACGCGTCGAGTACGAGGCAGCGACGCCGCTGACCGACTCGATCTTCGGCGTCGCCGTCGCCCTCGGGGCCCGCACGAGGTCGAGACGCAGCTGCCA
>CAYRZN010000227.1:0-1897 GCA_964428825.1 uncultured Aeromicrobium sp. | reverse complement strand
ACGAACGTGCAGTAGTGGCACCGGTCGCGACACAACCGGGTCACCGGCACGAACACCTTCGGCGAGTACGTCACCACCCCCGACCGGCCCACCGCCTCCAGCCCCGCGTCCCGCACCCGACCCGCCACCGCCGTCAGCCGGTCCAGCCACTCCCCCCGCGCCCCCAGCAACGACGTCACCTCGACGACGTCCAGGCTCTTGCCCGCCTCCGCCCGCAGCACCGCACGCCGCACCTCACGCTCGCTCGCTGCCGGCACGGCGAACGCGGCGGGCAGCACCGGGAAGGGCAACGGGGTCGACGATCGCGGCGTCGACCCCGACGCTCGCGGCTGCGCAGTCACGTTCATCGTCCTTCCGTCCCGGTCCTCGCCTACGAGTCTCGGGCTTCCGGACGGATCGTGCTCCCTCGGCCCCTCACACGACCGGGGCCGACCTCCCCGCCGCCGTCAGCGGGTGACGTCCCACTCGAGCCAGAGGTCCTCGAGGCCGAGCTGGGGGCCGGTCTCGCGAAGCTCGTCGACGTCGACGGCGCGGTAGTGCGGGATGCGCTTGTGCCACTCCTCGAGCGCGATGTTCATCTCCCGACGCGCCAGGTGCGTGCCGAGGCACTTGTGCGGTCCGGCGGCGAAGGCCAGGTGGCCCGTGGCGTCGGTGCGGGTGAAGTCGACCTTGCCCGGGTCGGCGTACTTCGTCTCGTCCCGGGTGGCGGAGGGGACGGTCAGCATCGCCATGTCGCCGGCCTTCATGGGGCAGCCGTGGAACTCGGTGTCCTGCACGACCTTGCGACCGTCCATCACGATCGAGTAGACGCGCACCATCTCCTCCACGGCGACCGGGATGAGGTCCGGCTCGTCGAGGATGCGCTGGCGGTCGTCGGGGTTCTCGGCGAGGTGCAGCATCATGTAGCCGAGCTGGCTCTTGACGGTGTCGAGGCCCGCGAGCACGAGCACGCCACAGATGTTGAGGAACTCCTCGTCGCTGATCGGGACGTCGCCGATGCTCGCCCGGGAGAGGTCGGTGAAGAAGTCCTCGTCGCGCGGGCTCGCCTTGCGGTCGGCCAGGAGGTCGACGAAGTAGTTCCGGATGCCGGCCTGCGCGTCGGCCATGGCCGTGGTGGCGTCGCCGTCCTCGGCACCGAGTCCGCCGAACACCGTCTCGACCCACGGCACGAACTTGGCGGAGTCCTCGTGGGGTAAGCCGAGGATCTCCAGGAACACCTTGGTGGGGTACTCCTTGGCGAACGCGTTGACGAAGTTGACCCGACCGTCGTCCACGAATGACTCGATGAAGTCGACCGCGTGCTCGCGGATGCGGTCCTCGCGCTCGCGGATCGCGCGCGGCGAGAACGGCGCGTTGAGCACGCGGCGGTAGAGCTTGTGCTTGGGCGGGTTCTCCATCGTGGGGATCCAGTGCCAGTCGGGCTCCGGGACCGTGGGAATCGTGGCCTCGCTGCTGAAGACCTCGTGGTCGTGGAAGGCGTCGCGCACGGTCTCGTCGTTCAGCAGCATCCAGAAGCCACCGCCGTACGTGTTCCACACGATGGGCGCGAGGGCGCGGATCCGATCGAGCTCCTCGTGGTACGAGTGGATCGGCAGCGGCTGGTTGAAGTCGAAGTTGACGACCGGGCAGCCACCCTTCTGCTGGCCCTCGAGGACCTCGATCAGGGGCGTGTCAGGCATGCTGGCCCGCCGTCCGTGCCGTCGCTGCGAGAGACCCGAGCTGCACCGGTCGCTGCTCGATCGTGCCGACGCCGAAGTGGAGCCGGCGGATGAGCCAGTCACCGGCGACGAGCTCGAGCTCGGCGTCGTAGCGACAGTTCATGACCATGGCCGTGTCCGGGGTGTCAGCTGCGACCTGCGTGGCCGTCAGGTAGGCGACGGCCGTGGCCCGGTCGCCG
>CAYRZN010000226.1:0-2105 GCA_964428825.1 uncultured Aeromicrobium sp. | reverse complement strand
CGACGACGACCTCGACCCGCTGGAACTCCTTGAGCTCGGTGTAGCCCGTCGTGGCCATCGCGCGCCGGAGGGCACCGATCAGGTTCATCGTGCCGTCGGGGACGGTCGACGGGCCGAACAGCACCGACTCGAGCGTGCCGATCGTGCCGAACTCGACGCGTTGACCCCGCGGCAGCTCGGCGTGCCACGCCTCGGCGCCCCAGTGGAATCCACGGCCCGGCGCCTCGTGGGCGCGGGCCAGCGGCGAGCCGATCATGACGGCGTCGGCGCCACAGGCCACGGCCTTGGCGATGTCGCCGCTGCGACCGATCGACCCGTCGGCGATGACGTGGACGTAGCGTCCACCCGACTCGTCGAGGTAGTCGCGACGAGCCGCGGCGACGTCGGCGACGGCCGAGGCCATGGGCACGGAGATGCCCAGGACGGACCGCGTCGTGTGGGCGGCACCGCCGCCGAACCCGACCAGCACGCCGGCGGCGCCGGTGCGCATGAGGTGGAGCGCAGCCTGGTAGGTCGCACAGCCGCCCACGATGACGGGGACGTCGAGCTCGTAGATGAACTCCTTGAGGTTCAGCGGCTCGGACTGGCCGGAGACGTGCTCGGCGGACACCGTGGTGCCGCGGATCACGAAGAGGTCGACGCCGGCGCGCACGACGACGTCGGCGAACTGCTTGGTGCGCTGCGGGGAGAGCGCAGCGGCGACCGTGACCCCGGCGTCGCGGATCTCCTGCAACCGACTCACGATGAGCTCAGGCTTGATCGGCTCGGCGTAGATCTCCTGCATGCGGGCGTTGGCCGCGACCGTGTCGAGGCTCGCGATCTCGGCGAGCAGGGGCTCCGGGTCGTCGTACCGGGTCCAGAGGCCCTCGAGGTCGAGCACGCCCAGCCCGCCGAAGCGCCCCAGGGCGATGGCCGTAGCCGGGCTCATGACCGAGTCCATCGGCGCCGCCAGCACGGGGAGCTCGAACCGGTAGGCGTCGATCTGCCACGCCGTCGAGACCTCCTCGGGATCACGCGTGCGCCGGCTCGGCACGATTGCGATGTCGTCGAAGGAGTACGCCCGGCGTCCGCGCTTCGCGGCTCCGATGTCGAGGTCAGCCATGACGACCACCCTATCGGCGACGAGACGAGGCACCCGCGAGGCCGGGTCGATGCGCGGGCCGTTCGCCGTGCAGGACCAGCAGCATGGACCAGAAGCGGTGGGTCCCGCGGCCGCTTGCGTGGCCGCGCGCTCGACTTCACACGGAGGATGGTGACTTCGCACGGTTCCTGTGCCGTGCGAGGTCACCGGCTGCCGTGCTGAGTACGCGCCATGGCTCCACGCACCTCAACCGGCGGGGGTGTTCTCCGCCAGGTCCTTCAGGTTGAGGAGCTGGCGCCGCGCCATGGGCAGGTCGCCCAGGCTCATCACGGTCGCCAGCCCGCGCGGAGGCCGCCCGGCGATCTTGAGCAGGAGCCGGCTCGTCCCGTCGCCGAACGGCTCGACCCGGTACGACATCGTGGCTCCCATGATCGTCGCGGTCAGCTCCCGCCCGGGGTCAACCGCCAGGACACGGCCGATGCTGCGCCCGGCGGAGGCCGTGAACGGATCTCCCGCCCGGGGCTCGGGGAGGTCGGACCGGACGCGCGGCGAGCGCCGGCCGAGGTTGTCGACCCAGTCGTACGAGTAGGGTGCGAGGCGGATCTGGCGGACCCACGACCAGACGACCTCCGGTGCGGCAGCGACGGTGACGCCGCGCCAGGCCTGGAGGGTCGGCCGCGTCACGAGCTGGTCGCACCCGTAGACGAGTCGGGTCTCGGCGTCGGTGACGCCCCAGCGGTCGGCGAGCACGGTGCTGCCGACCCCGCTCAGCGACCGGCGTAGTTGGGGGCCTCGACGGTCATCTGGATGTCGTGCGGGTGCGACTCCTTGAGTCCGGCCGACGTGATGCGGACGAACTTGCCCTTGGTCTGCAGGTCGTCGATCGTGCGGGCGCCGACGTAGAACATCGACTGGTGCAGGCCACCGACGAGCTGGTGGGCGACGGCACCGACCGGGCCGCGGTAGGCGACCTGGCCCTCGATGCCCTCGGGGACGATCTTGTCGTCGCTGACCACGTCGGCCT
>CAYRZN010000225.1:0-2144 GCA_964428825.1 uncultured Aeromicrobium sp. | reverse complement strand
GCCTGCTCACCGGAGTCGGGCTGGGAGATCAGCAGGGCGTCGGTGTCGACACCGAGCTTGCGGGCGTAGTCGGGGTCGAGCGCGTGCTCGGCGTCGATGAAGGCGGCGACGCCACCGGCCTTCTGGGCGTTGGCCACCGCGTGCAGGGCGACCGTCGTCTTGCCCGAGGACTCCGGGCCGTAGATCTCCACGACACGGCCCCGGGGCAGGCCACCGATGCCGAGCGCGACGTCCAGTGCCGTGGCGCCGGTGGGGATGACGTCGATCTTGGTGCGGCCTCGCTCGCCCAGACGCATGACGGCACCCTTGCCGTGGGCACGGTCGATCTGGGCGATGGCGTTGTCGATGGCCTTGGTGCGCTGGTCGGCGGACGTGCCTTCACCGGTCAGGCGGGTGACAGGGACAAGGGCGGTCTTGGGGGGCATCGGGAGATCCGTTCGGTCGTGGGTGGCGAGGCATCCTCGACGCTAGGAGAGCCCACGGACATTTTGTGGACCTCATCGATCCGCCTGTGGGTCGATCCAGCCTGTGGATCGGTGCTCTCGGTACGTCAACCTCGTGACCGAGCGTACGGGAACAGGTGTTCGAAGCTCGCACGACACGCCGATCGGCGTGTCGCACCGGGTCGGGCGCTCAGCGCTCCGAGGCCGGCAGCTGCAGGCGGGCGTGCACCGCGCGCCAGACCTGCTTGGGGTCGACACCACCCTCGAGCGCCTCGAGGGGCGTGCGGTGGTCGAGGTCACCGATGACCTGGGTGTCGGCCCAGGCGCGGGCGTACGACTCCCCCAGATGGAGGTCCATCCGCTCCCAGAACTCGCTGTGCCGCACTGCGCGACTCAGGCGGCCGAGGCACGGACGCCGTCGGCGCCGATCGAGGAGACCGTGGCCAGCGGGGCGGAGACGACCTCGTGCAGCTCCATCTGGTCGGCCACGTCGCGCAGGACGGCCGACAGCGGGACGTCGAGCGCCTCGGCGAGCGCTGCCAGGAGCTCGGAGCTCGGCTCCTTCTGGCCCCGCTCGATCTCGGAGATGTAGCCCAGGCTGACGCGGGCCTTGCCCGAGACCTCCCGGAGCGTGAGTCCGCGCTCGGCCCGGCGCGCGCGCAAGGTCTCGCCGACGAGCTGTCGCATCGTGGTCACGCGCCCACCTCCCGTGGTGACTGGTCTCTGGCCGATCCTCTACCCGTGCTCAACGTCGGAGGGTCTTCAGTTCTTCCGTCGTCCGTCGGGCTCTGTGGTCAGCGTAGCGAGTGCCTGCGACAACGAGGCGGCCACGGTCTCCCGACGGATGGAGTCGCGGTCGCCGACGAGGTCCAGCTGCCAGTCCCGGGTCCCGTCCGCCGTGGCGACCGCGACGTGCACCCGGCCGACCGGCTTGCCCTCGGACGCGTCCGGACCGGCGTTGCCGGTGGTCGCGACACCGACGTCCGCGCCAAGTCTCGAGCGCACGCCCTCGGCCATGGCCCGCGCGACCTGTGCGTCGATGGTCCCCACCCGCGCCACGAGCGCCGGCGGCACGCCGAGCACCTCGCTCTTGACGTCGGCCGCATAGGCCACGACTCCCCCACGCACGGCGACGGACGCACCCGGCACCCCGACGAGCGCGGAGCAGACCGCACCACCGGTCAGGGACTCCGCCGTGGCAATCGTGAGCCCACGGTCGGTGAGCAGCGCGACGAGCGCCTCGGCCGCCGTGCGGGGGGCGGACCCAGGGGGTTGCATCGACTCAGGCGTCCCGCGCCGCGAACCACTCGGCACGCAGCCGACGGGCGTCGATGACGTACTGGACGCCCGTGACCATCGTGATGACGTAGGCGATCGCCAGGAAGACGTGGGCGACCCAGGTCGTGACGTCGCTGGCCGTGGTGTCCCAGATCTCCAGCGGCAGGCAGTACAGGGCGAGCGCCCCGGCCTGCATCGTGGTCTTGATCCGCCCGCCCTGGCTGGCCGGCATGACGCCGTACTTCGCGATGAACAGCCGCATGATCGTGATGCCCCACTCGCGCACCAGGGTGGTGATCGCGACGGCCCAGAAGAGCCAGTGGTCGAAGATGACGGCGAGACCGATGAAGGCCATGCCTGTCAGGGCCTTGTCGGCGATCGGGTCGGCGAGCTTGCCGAAGTCGGTGACGTGGCCGCGACTGC
>CAYRZN010000224.1:0-2203 GCA_964428825.1 uncultured Aeromicrobium sp. | reverse complement strand
GATGTCGACCCGCTTCGAGCAGGAGTGTCTCGAGGTCATGGTGCGCCACCTGGGCCGGCCGCTCCGCGCCGATGCCGACGACCCGTACGAGGCGCTCCTCGCCAAGGCCGTGCAGGTCGCCCCCTCCTGGACCATCCGGGGCGGCACCAACGAGATCTTGCGGTCGGTCATCTCGAAGGGGCTGCGCACACGATGAAGGACGACACGATGAGCGAGACCGTGAGGGCCGACGAGGAGCTCGTCGAGCTGCTGGAGGACTTCTTTGCCCGCGAGGTCACGCCCGACCTGGTCGACGCGACCGAGCGCTCGGGTGAGCTGCCGACGGCGCTCTGGGACCGAGCCGAGGCGGTGCAGGTCCCCTGGATCGGCATCTCCGAGGAGCACGGAGGAGTTGGCGGCACGTTCGCCGACGTCGTCGCGCTCGTGCACCACGCCGCGTACCGCGCGACCCCGCTGCCGGTGCTCGAGCACCACCTCGCCGCGAGGCTGCTCGCTCGCGCCGGCCTCGGCCACGTCGACGGTCCGATGACGGTCGCTGGGATCTCGCGGCACGACGACGTCCCGATCGTGAGTGACGCCAAGATCGACGGCCGGATCCCGGATGTGCCATGGGCCGCCGACGTCACCGCGGTCGTCCTGCTGACCCGGGACGAACAGGGAGACGACGTCGTCGTCCTGGTGCGTCGCGACGACTTCACGGTAGAGGTGTCGACCGACCTCGCTGGCACCCCCGTGCCGACCGTGGTGCTGTCCGAAGCGCCGGCCGTGGTCGGACAGCTCGAGGGCGGTGCCAACGCTTTCCTGCGGTACGCCGAGGTCCTGCGCTGCTCGGCCCTCGCCGGTCTGCTGCGTCGCCTCTACGACCTCACGTCGGGCTACGTCTCAGAGCGTCACCAGTTCGGCAAGCCGGTCGGATCGTTCCAGGCCGTGCAGTTCCACACCGTCACGCTGGCCCAAGCGGCCTCGATGTCGATGCTCAGTGTCGACCGCGCCGCCGCGGCCGTCGCGTCGGGCTCAGGCGAGTTCGAGGTCGCGGCCGCATCGGTGGTCGTCGGACAGCATGCGGTGCGCGCCGCGGCCGCCGCGCACCAGGCTCATGGCGCGATCGGCATGACCCGCGAGTACCCGTTGCAGCAGGTGACCCGCCGTATCCACGCGATGCGCCAGCTCTGGGAACCATTGACCGAGGCCGAGGAGCGCGTGGGCCGCATCGCCCTGGTGGCGCCGCGGCTCTCCGAGCTCGTCGCCCGCCACCCCGAGGAAGGACTTCAGTCCGCATGACCGACTCCAGCAACACCGTCCCCGTCGCTGTCACCCACCAGGGTCACGTCGCCACGATCGAGGTGCAACGCCCGCCGACGAACTACTTCGACCTCGACGTGCTCCGTCGCATCGCCGACCTGGGGCTCGAGCTTGCCGAATCCGGCACCCGCGCCATCGTTCTCGCCTCCCAGGGCAAGCACTTCTGCGCCGGTGCCAACTTCGGCAGCGGCGGGATGGGGCAGGATCGCGTCGCGGAGTCGCGCGAGATCTACCGCGCAGCGCACCGCATCTTCACGATCCCCGTGCCGGTCGTCGCCGCGGTGCAGGGGTCGGCGGTCGGCGGCGGGCTGGGTCTGGCCTGCGCCGCGGACTTCCGTGTGGCTGCGCCTTCGACGCGCTTCCACGCGAACTTCGCGCAACTGGGTTTCCACCAAGGTTTCGGGCTGAGCGTGTCCCTGCCCCGCATCGTCGGCACCCAGACGGCTGCACGACTGCTGCTGTCGGCCGAGCGCGTCACGGGTGAGCAGGCCGCGTCGATCGGTCTGGCGGACGTCCTGGTCGGCGACGAGGACGACGCGAACGCCGCAGTCCGGGAGGGCGCCCTGGTTCTCGCCACGACGCTGGCGGCACGGGCACCACTCGCCGTACGCTCCATGCGCACGACACTGCGGGACGGGTTGGCCGACGAGGTCGCCGCGATCCTCGAACGTGAGATCAGCGAGCAGGCCCGCCTGTGGCAGACCGCTGACTCGGCCGAGGGGATCGCCGCGAATCTCGAGCGACGTCCGGCAGAGTTCACTGGCCGCTGATCCGCGGTCAGCCAGATCTGTCACCGAGCGCGTTGGAAGGGCATCACATGAGGATCCGCGGAGCAGTCCTGGACCGCATCGGAGACCCGGCCCCGTTCGAGGAGTCCCGGCCCGTCCGGGTCGTGGAGCGC
>CAYRZN010000223.1:0-2205 GCA_964428825.1 uncultured Aeromicrobium sp. | reverse complement strand
GTGGCAGACGTAGCAGAGCAGGTCGACCTCGGCGCTGGGCTCGGTGAACGGGAAGTACGACGGCCGGAAGCGCGTCGTGGTCCCCGCCCCGTACACGGCGGTGGCGAAGTGGTCCAGCGTCCCCTTGAGGTGCGCCATGGACAGCCCCCGGTCGATGGCCAGCCCCTCGACCTGGTGGAACACTGGCATGTGCGTGGCGTCGGCCTCGTCGGTGCGGTAGACGCGTCCGGGACACACGACGTAGATCGGGGGCGTCCGGGTCAGCATCGAGCGCGCCTGGACCGGCGACGTGTGGGTGCGCAGCACCTTGCCCGATCCCGCCGATCCGGACCCGTCAGGGGCAGCGACCCAGAAGGTGTCCTGCATCGTGCGGGCGGGGTGGTCCGGCCCCAGGTTCATCGCGTCGAAGTTGAGCCACTCCGCCTCGACCTCGGGGCCCTCGGCGACCTCCCAGCCCATCGCGACGAAGATGTCGGCGACGAGCTCCTGGATCGTGGTGATGGGGTGCCGCGCGCCGACGACCTCGCGGTCGGTCGGAAGCGTCACGTCGACCGTCTCGGCCGCCAGCCGGGCGGCCGACTCGACCGCTTCCAGCTCCTCGGTGCGGGACGCGATCGCGCGGGTGACCTCGCCGCGGGCCTGGCCGATCCGCTGACCGGCCTCCTTGCGCGCCTGCGGAGGCAGCGCACCGATCTCGCGGTTGGCGAGGGCCAGGGCCGACCGGTCGCCCGCGTGGTCGATCCGGACCTGCTTGAGGTCGGCCAGGGTCGACGCCGCCGCGACGGCCTCGAGGGCCTCGCGCGTGACCCGCGCGATCTCGTCGGGATGCAGGGGCGTGACCTCGACAGGGTCGTAGTCGGAGTTGGGTGCGGACACGGGACACGAGTCTAGTGGCGCCACGCGACCGACCTCGCGCGGCTCAGTCGGTCAGGGCGTCGGGCTCGTTGACGGGCAGCCACACGTCGATCCGGGCACCCCCGCCGGGCGCGTCGTCGATCGTGACCAGACCGCCGTGCTGGGTCACGATGCCGCCGACGATGTACATGCCCAGGCCGCTGCCGGCGCCGGGCCCGGCCTTCCAGAACCGGCTGAACACCCGCTGGCGCAGCTCCTCGGGGATGCCCGGCCCCTGGTCGACCAGGCGCACCCGCACCCCAGGCTGACCCCCGTGGGCCGCGGCGGCGACCTCCACCCGCCGCAGGCCGTGCCCGTGGCGCATCGCGTTCTCCACGAGGTTGGTCAGGACCTGGACGAGGCGGTCACCGTCGCCCCAGACGACGTCGACCTCGGCCAGGTCGGACTCCCACGACGGCTCGCTGCCGGCGGCCGAGACGCTGCGGAGCACCCGGTCCACGAGCTGGTCGAGGCGCACCGGTCCCCGCTTGAGCGTGAGCCGCCCGGAGTCGATCCGCGCCGCGTCCAGCAGCTCGGTGATCAGGCGCGTGAGGCGATCGGCGTCGGCGTCGACCGTCTCGAGCATGAACTGGCGCTGCTCGTCGGTGAAGCGGTCCCACTTGCTCAGCAGCGTCGCGGTGAACCCCTTGATGCCGGTGAGGGGCGAGCGGAGCTCGTGGGCCACCGTGGCGACGAGGTCGGACCGCTCGCGGTCGCGCTGGTTGCGTGCCCGGGCGCTGCGGATGCCGACGACGACCCGTTGGACCGTGCCCGCGGGCCGGTCACGACGCAGGGACGCGGTGATGAGGTACTCCGAGCCCCGCGGCGAGTACCAGGACTGCTCCGAGATCGCCGTGCGCGTGTTGAGGCCCTCGTAGGGCCGCATGCAGTCCATCCACGTGTGCCCGTTGAGGTCGTCGAACGGCATCGCGTCCGCGAGCGGCATCCCGATCATCTCGTCGCCCGAGGCACGGGCCAGCTTGCGCACCCGGTCGTTGACGTAGACGACGCGCTGGTCGGCTCCCGCGACGATCAGGCCGTCGGGGAAGTCCGCGAAGTCATCGGGGGCCACGTCGGGCAATCTAGTGCCTCGTCCGCTCAGCGCCCGCCGAGACGTGCGAGCGCGAGTGCCACCAGATCGGCGTTGCCCGCGACCTCGCCGCCGTCAGGCCCCTCGAGCACGTCCTCGAGCCCGATGCGGGTCGCGACGCCGTGCCGACCCGCGAGGTCGACCATCTCCCAGGCCGAGCGGCCCTCGCCGTGCACCAGGACCGGCAGGCCCGTGGGCCGCACCATCTCGAGCAGGCGCTC
>CAYRZN010000222.1:0-2250 GCA_964428825.1 uncultured Aeromicrobium sp. | reverse complement strand
GTCTCGCCGCCGTCCCACGTCATCGTGCCGGTCTCGTTCCATCGGACGCGGCCGGCGTCCTCGACGACGATCGTGGTCGTCCCGTGGACTCGGCGGGTTGGCCCGAGTCGGTCCTCGACGTCACGATCGAACCGCCAGGTGCCTGCGAGGTCGCGGGGGTCGGTGCCGGTCACCCGCCGAGCCTGCTCGTCACGACGCACGATGGTCAAGTCGCTGCCAGCATGGGGGCATGAGCGATCTCGAGGACCGGGTGCGGACCAGGGTGTCCCAGCTGACCGAGGACGGTGAGATTCCTGGTGCCACGTGGGCGTTGATCGAGGGCCGAGGCGATGGCCGGCGGGTCCACCTCGAGTCGTTCGGTGCCTATGCCGACGACTCGATCTTCCGCGTCGCCTCGCTGACCAAGCCGATCGTCGGCGTGCTCACCGCAGCGCTCGTCGAGGACGGCGTGCTCAGCCTCGTGGACCCCGTCGATCGCTGGGTGCCGGAGCTCGCCGACCGGCAGGTGCTCCGTACGCCGGACGCCGACCTCGAGGACGTCGTGCCACCGTCGCGTCCGCTCACGGTGGCCGACGTGCTCGAGATGGGCGCAGGACTCGGATGGGGGCCAGCCGTGGAAGGAACGCCGCTGCAGCGGGCTCAGGTCGACCGCCAGCTCGAGTCGACCTGGCAGCCCTGCCCGCTGGATCCCGACGAGTGGGTTCGACGGCTCGGTGCGGTGCCGATGGCGCACCAGCCGGGGGAGGGATGGCTGTACCAGATGTCGTACGACCTCCTGACCGTCGTGCTGGAGCGGGCAGCGCGCATGGGGCTCGACGAGCTTCTCGCCGCACGTCTGCTCGGTCCGCTCGAGATGGCCGAGACCGGCTGGAACGTGAGTCCTGCGCAGCTCGACCGCGTGCCGGCGCAGTACTTCCCGAACCGGGCCGGGGAACGCGTGGAGGTCGCTCCCGTGGCCGATTCGAGCCTGCTGGAGCGTCCTGCGTTTCGGTCGGCCGCCACCGGGCTGCTCTCGACGGCGCACGACCTCGCACGGTTCATCGAGCTCCTGCTCGACGACGGTGCCGGGCCGCACGGGCGTCTGCTGCCTGCCGCGGCGCTCCATCACCTGAGCCAGGACCGGTTGACCGATGGCGCACGGCCGATGGCCGCGGCCGACCTCGGGCCGACGCTGGGCTGGGGTCACGGCGTCGCCATCGACCTGGAGCCCCAGTTCCCCGGCTCCCACGCCGGCCGCTTCGGCTGGCACGGCGGCACGGGCACGTCCCTCTGGGTCGACCCGACCGCAGCCGTCGGCGCCGTGCTCCTGACCCAGCACGGCATGGGCGGCACGACCGGCTCGGACTACGTCGAGTCCTTCTTCTCCGCGGTGCACGCGCGCTGATCCGTCGGAGCGCCTCGCTGGCGCTGGACACAGCAACGCCGTGGGGCGGGCCCGATCATCGGGCCCGCCCCACGGCGTCGGTGCTGGTGCGCTGACTACTCGGCGGCGTCGAGGGCTGCGGCGACGCGACGGTGCGCCTCCCAGATCTCCTCGGGCAGGCCGTCGAACTGGGCCAGGTGCTTCTCGCGGTGGCCCATCTCCTGCTTCCAGCGATCGATGTCGATCGTGAGGACCGTGTCAAGGTCGGCGAGACCCTGCTCGTCGAGACCGTCGAGCAGCAGCTCCTCGCGCTTGGGGATGACACCGACGGGCGTCTCGACGCCCTCGACCTCGCCGTTCTTGTACTGCATGAGCCACACGAGCGGGCGCAGGTTCTCGCGGTAGCCGGGCCACAGGAAGCGACCGTCGTCGCCGCGCTGGAACCAGTTGACGTGCGCGAAGATCGGCTTCGTCGTGGTGCGGCTGAAGACCTCGAGCCAGTGCGCCGCGTAGTCGGCCTCGGCGTACGACATGAACGGGCGCATCGACATGGGGTCGTACCGGAGCACGCCCTCCAGGCCGTCGGCCGCGGCCGTGGCCTCGGCGCCCAGCGTGAGGCCGTCGTAGACGCCCTCGGCGACGTCCTTGATCGCGCGCACGAGCGGCTCACGGTCACGGGTGCGGCCACCGAAGATGACGCCGTGGATCTCGACGCCGGCCGGGTCCTCGAAGTCCTTCGCGACGTTCGGGACGTTCGCGAGGGTGGTCGTGAACCGGCTGTTCGGGTGCGCCCACGGGGCGTCGGCCTCGTCGTCGGCCCGGTCGGCGATCGCGTCGCCCTTCCAGTCCTCCCAGCCGTCGAGGTCGGTGGGCTTGGGGCCCTTGCC
>CAYRZN010000221.1:0-2283 GCA_964428825.1 uncultured Aeromicrobium sp. | reverse complement strand
AGGAGCACGACGACGTCGAGGTGGTGGGCGAGGCGTCCACCGGGCCGGACGCCGTGCGCCTCGCGCGGCACGTCCGCCCCGACGTGGTGCTGATGGCCGTGCGGAGGCCCGGCGGGGACGGGCTCACCGCGACCCGCGAGATCGTCGCAGCGGCGGAGACGGTGGAGGACTGGCGGCCCGCCGTGCTGGTCGTCACCACGTTCGACCTCGACGACTACCTGTTCGGTGCCCTCGAGGCCGGCGCCGGCGGGTTCGTGCTGAAGGACTGCGAGCCGGAGGAGCTGATCGACGCGGTGAGGCGTCTGGCGGTGGGGGAGGGCCTGCTCCACTCGACCGTCACCCGTCGCGTGATCGCGGAGTTCGGCCGCCGGCGTGGTGTGCCCGTGCCGTCGCCCGAGGCGGACCTCCTCACCGACCGCGAGCGCGACATCGTCCGTCTGCTCGCCCAGGGGATGTCGAACGCGGAGATCGCGGACTCGCTGGTCGTGGAGACGACCACCGTCAAGTCGCACCTGAGTCGGGCGATGACCAAGCTCGGCGCCCGGGACCGCGTCCAGGTCGTGGTCTGGGCGCACCGCAACGGCCTGGGGTCCTGACGGCACCAGGACTGCGACGGGGCAGCCGCGGTTCAGGCGCCGGCGCCCACGGCGAACCGGCGACGGTAGGAGGTGGGGGTGGTGCCGTAGGCGTCGGTGAAGCGCTGGCGGAACGTGACGACGCTGCCGAAGCCGCACCGCTGCGCGACCGACGCGACCGGCAGGTCGGTCCGCTCCAGCAGGCGGCGCGACTCGTCGAGGCGGCGTCCGGACAGCCACCGCGCGGGGCTCGCGCCGGTGGCCTCGGTGAAGCGACGGGTGAAGTTGCGGGTGCTCATCCGTGCGTGGTCGGCCATCGCCTCGACGGTGATCCGCTGGTCCAGGTGCTCGATGGTCCACGCGATGGTGTCACCGAGCTGTCCGACGCCGTCGGGCTCGGGCATGGGGCGAGCGATGTACTGCGCCTGCCCGCCCTCGCGGTGGGGTGCGACGACGAGGTGCCGGGCGAGGGTCGTCGCCGCCTCGGAGCCGAGCTCGCGTCGGACGACGTGCAGGCAGGCGTCGATGGCCGAGGCCGTCCCGGCCGAGGTGAGCACGTCGCCGTGGTCGACGTAGATCGCGTCGGCGTCGACGTCGACGTCGGGGTACCGCATCGCCAGGTCGTCGGCGGCGCTCCAGTGGGTGACCGAGGACCGTCCGTCGAGCACCCCCGCTCCGGCCAGGGGGAACGCACCCAGGCACAGCCCCACCAGGCGAGCACTCCGCCCGGCCGCCTCCCGGATCACCGCGGCCACGGTGTCGTCGGCCGGGCGCAGGTCGGCGTGCCACGAGGGGAAGACGAGCAGGTCGGCGTCCGTCGTCGCGTCGGGACCGGCCAGGTCGCCGAGGGAGACTCCCTCCGCCGTCGTCACGCGGGCCTCGCTGCTCCAGACCGTGGTGCGCCAGGAGGTGTCGAGTCCGAGCCACGCGACCTCGGCGAAGACGGTCGTCGGCACGGACAGGTGGAACAGGCTGATGCCGTCGAAGGCGTGGACCGCGATCCGCATGATTGTCCTGGAAGCATCGATAGGTGGCGTTCGGGCCACTCACGGTACCTGGCCCCCACCCCGAGGATGGAGGTCCACCCGGACGAACCAAGGAGCACCATCGTGACCACCACCCGCCGCGCCCTCGTCGTCGTCGACGTCCAGAACGAGTACGTCGACGGTCCGCTCGAGGTCCAGCACCCACCCCGCGAGGAGTCGCTCGCCAACATCACCCGAGCCATCGACGTCGCCGTCGAGCTCGACGTGCCGGTCCTGGTGCTCCAGCACGAGCTGCCGGAGGGTTCGCCCGTCTTCGCGGTCGGCTCGAAGGGCTGGGAGCTGCACCCGGAGGTCGAGCGCCGCCTGAGGCCGGAGTTCGGACGCGCCTCGAAGGTCCACGGCAGCGCGTTCAGCGCCGACGGTGTCACCGAGTGGCTCGCCGACCAGCAGGTCGACACGATCACGATCGTCGGCTACATGACCAACAACTGCGACCTCGCCACGGCCGCCGACGCCGAGACGCGGGGCATCGCCGCCGAGGTGCTGTCGGACGCGACCGGGGCCATCCACCTCGCGAACGAGGCGGGGAGCGCGTCGGCCGAGCAGGTGCACACGACGCTGATGGTGCTGCTCAACTCCAACTTCGCCGCCGTCGGGACCACGGACGACTGGGTCGAGGCCGTCCGGGCGGGCACCGCGCTGCCGAAGAGCGACCTGGGCAC
>CAYRZN010000220.1:0-2348 GCA_964428825.1 uncultured Aeromicrobium sp. | reverse complement strand
ACATGCTCGAGCGCGAGCGCCTGGAGTCCAAGAAGGTCTCCAAGACCCAGGCCGTCACGTCGAACCTCACCGGTTCGCTGTCGGGCAAGGTGCACGACAAGAACGTGCACATCGGCCCGTCGGACTACGTGGCCTGGCTCGACGACCGCAAGTGGGCGTACGTCCGCCTCGAGGGTCGCGCGTTCGGCGACGCCCCCATCAACCTGGAGTACAAGCTCGAGGTCTGGGACTCGCCCAACTCGGCCGGCATCATCATCGACGCGATCCGCGCGGCGAAGATCGCCAAGGACCGTGGCATCGGCGGCGCGCTGCTGAGCGCCTCGTCCTACCTCATGAAGAGCCCGCCGGAGCAGCGTCCCGACGACATGGGTCGCCTGAAGCTCGAGGCGTTCATCAACGGTGACGAGGAGCGCTGAGCCTTCGCTCACCGCACTGACTGGCTGACGAGGGTCGGATCCCCACTGGGGGTCCGGCCCTCGTGTCATGCCCCGCCGGTTGAGGTGCGAGTGCCCGCAAGGGCGCGAGCCTCGAAACCACCTCGAGGGGACGGCGTCCATGCCCAAGCGCGGTTTCGAGGCTCGTCGCCGATGCTCCTCACACCTCAACCACCGGTGGCGTGTTTCGCCGGGGATGGCTAGTGCGGGCGGGGCTCCAGGCCGAGGACGGCGCAGGCGCGGTCGTACAGCACGACGACCTCGCGACGGATCTGCGGTCGTTCGGTGATGGGCTCGCTCCACGGCACGCGCACCTCGGTCGCGACGCCGCCGACGACGGCCGAGAACACGCCGGCGTCGCCGTCGAGACCCGTCATGGTGGCCGACTCGGCGTCGGGCCGCCCGAAGGCACGGACGATCAGCAGGGCGTCGTCGGTGTGGTCGTCGTTCATGTGGGCGAGGACCGCGTCGACCACGGCGGGCTCGAAGTCGTGAGGCACGGCCGCGAGCCTAGTGGGCCGTCCCGGAGTCGTCCCGGACGACGACGGGTCCGAGGGCGAGGAACGTCTCCGCCAAGGTCGCCACCAGCACCGGTCGCTCCACCTCGAGGTGCCCGTCGAGCCAGGCGCTGATGACCTGGGCGACGCCACCGACGAGCAGCTCGGCGGCGACGTGGACGGGAGCGGACCCCCGGAGCTCGACGCGCCCGCTCGCCTCCGCCCCGACCAGGTTCACGAACATGCGGGTCGAGCCGACGCGGCACTCCGCGATCTCCGGCACGGCGGCCAGGGCCGGCGAGAACAGCAGACGTCCGCGGGACGGGTCGGCCGCGATCAGGTCGACCAGTGCCGCCATGCCGCGGTGCACCGCCGCCCGGTTGTCGGTGCCCAGCTCGCCGAGCGCCGTCACGGTGTCGACCGTGATCGCCGCGATGCACTCGTCGTAGACCGCGCGCGCGAGGTCGCCCGCGTCGACGAAGCTCTCGTAGAAGTAGCGCGGAGTGAGACCGGCCTCGCGACAGACACCGCGCACCGAGAAGCCGGACGGCCCCTCAGGCGCCGTCAGCAGGTGGCGACCGACGCTCAGCAGGCGCGCCCGCCGCTCGTCGCGCCGGTCCGCGCCCGGGCGTCCGCCATAGGTGCGCAGCTGGTCCACCTTCGCATCCTGACACGGATGCTCCAGCGGGGAGGGCGAGCCGGAAACCAGTGACTACCTCCGTCGCCCGCCCAGGCGTAGCCTCCCTCCGTGGAGACCTACCTGTCGTTCCTGCTGTTCGCGACCGTGCTGGCCGCGGCACCGGGGCCCGACACCTTCCTGACCCTGCGCGCGAGCGTCGTCGGGGGTCGACGCCGCGGCCTGGTCACGATGTCGGGCATCACGATCGCCGGGGCGGTGCAGGGCGTGCTCGCGGCCACCGGTCTCGGAGCGGTGCTCGCGGCGTCCGAGCCGGTGTTCCTCACGATCCGGTGGGCCGGCGTCGCCTACCTGACCTGGCTCGGGGTCACGGCGCTGCGTGACGCGCTGCGCCGCGACGGCTCGGTCTGGGCCGTCGGCACCGACGCACCCCAGGTGCGAGCACGCGCCTCGTTCCGGCAGGGCTTCGTCTGCAACATCACGAACCCGAAGGTGCTGGCCTTCAACATCGCGGTGCTCCCGCAGTTCGTCAGCGACGGCCAGGGGCTGCCGGCGTTGCTCGCCTACGCCATGACCCTCGTCGTCGTCGGTGCCGTGGTGCTGCTGACGGTCGTCCAGCTCGGCTCGGTCGCGGCGCGCCACCTCACCCGGCCCCGCGTGCGCCGCAGCGTCGACGGCGCCACGGGCGTCGTCATGCTGGGCTTCGCGACCGCCCTCGCCGTCGAGGCCTGATCCCCGTGAAACCGGATGCGAGCACCACGTCGCTGGCCCCCGCCACGT
>CAYRZN010000219.1:0-2449 GCA_964428825.1 uncultured Aeromicrobium sp. | reverse complement strand
GGAGCCGAGCTTGGAGCCGCCGCCCGCGGTGGGCACGCCCGATCCGGGGACGCGCGCCGTGCCGACGCCGTACCCGTCGACGGGCGCGGCAGCCAGGGCGGCGATGGCGTGCTCGTCGAGGTCGCTCGTCACGATGATGCGGGTGTCGGTGGCGCCGAGACCGTCGAGCTGGCGCCGAACCTGGTGTGCCAGCGCCACGAGGTCGCCGGAGTCGATGCGGACCGCCCCGAGGCCGGCCCCCGCCACCTCGACAGCGGTGCGGATCGCCTCGGCCACGTCGTAGGTGTCGACGAGCAGGGTCGTGCCGGTGCCCAGGGAGTCGACCTGCGCCTCGAAGGCGTCGCGCTCGGTGTCGTGCAGCAGCGTGAAGGCGTGGGCACTCGTGCCCGTCGTGGGGACGCCGTGGGACCGACCGGCCTCGAGGTTCGACGTCGCGGCGAAGCCCACGAGGCAGGCCGCCCTGGCGGCCGCGACGGCGGCCTGCTCGTGCGTGCGGCGTGAACCCATCTCGATGCACGGACGTCCGGCAGCCGCCGAGACCATGCGAGCGCCGGCGGAAGCGATCGCCGAGTCGTGATTGAGGATCGACAGCAGCAGCGTCTCGAGCAGCACGCCCTCCGCGAACGTCGACTCGACCACGACGACGGGGGACTGCGGCAGGTAGACCTCACCCTCGGCATAGCCCCAGATCGAGCCGGAGAACCGGTAGTCGGCGAGCCAGTCGAGGGTGGGGGCGTCGACGACCTCGGCCTCGCGGAGCCACGAGAGCTCGGCCTCGCCGAACCGGAACTGATCGAGCGCGTCGAGGGCCCGTCCGATCCCGGCGACCACGCCGTAGCGTCGACCGCCGGTGAGGCGGCGCGAGAACAGCTCGAAGACACTGGGCCGGTGAGCCGTGCCGTCGGCGAGCGCCGCCTGCAGCATCGTCAGCTCGTACCGGTCGGTCAGCAGCGCGGTGGAGGTCACGCCGCCAGCGTAGGCCGGGCGGCCTGCAGGAGCCCGCTGGTCGAGGTGCCGCCCGTCTCCGTCGGCTGAGGTGCGAGGAGCCCTGGCGACGAGCCTCGAAGCCACCGGTCAGGGGAAGGCGTCGGTGGGGAGCGATGATGCACTCGTGCTGCCCTGACGCCGAGAAGCACCCTCAACCCCTCGGACACGTCGCCGCAGCGACCACCACCCCTCAGACTGCGTCCAGCCGGCAACGCGCGGGAGCCCAGCGACCCCTCCGCCGTGGTCCGTGGCCGCTTGTCAGTCACGACCGCCGCCGGTAGCGGACGCCGGCCGATCCTCACGGGTTTGTGAGTCGCGCGCCCTGGGTCACAATGGGGGACGTGCCCAAGACCGCTCCCGTGGAGCATGCCGACACCGAGGTCGACACCGACGTCGCCCTCGATCTCGTCGTCGACCGACCCTGGGTCACGATCGTCTGGAACGACCCGGTCAACCTCATGAGCTACGTGGCCTACGTGTTCCGCACGTACTTCGGCTACACCGAGGAGAAGGCCGAGACGTTGATGATGGCGGTCCACCAGGAGGGACGTGCGGTCGTGTCCAGCGGCGGGCGCGAGGAGATGGAGCGGCACGTGCAGGCCATGCACGACTACGGGCTCTGGGCCACCGTGCAGAAGGACGACGCGTGAAGCCGTTCCGTCGTCGACGTCGCGGGAGCACCACGGCCACGTTCGACCCGGGTGAGGCGGCCCTGCTCGCCAACCTCGCGCGCCAGGTCATCGAGCTGCTGCGCGACCGGCACGGCGAGTCGGTCGCCGACACCGACCCGCTCGCGGCCCAGCTGGGCCTCGACGGTCCGTCGCTCCCGCCGGAGGACCCGGTCCTGCGGCGTCTGCTGCCCGACGCCTACTCCGGTGACGAGGCCGAGGAGTCCGGCGAGTTCCGCCGGTACACCGAGCAGGCGCTCACGGCCGCGAAGGTCAGCCACGCCGAAGCCGTGCTGTCGTCGTTGGTCGTCGGTGGCTACGACCCGGACGCCGGCGAGATCCGCGGTCAGGAGGCCGTCGAGGTCGAGCTCGGGCACGAGGCCGTCCAGGCCTGGTTGAGGACCCTCACCGACATCCGGCTCGCGATCGCCGTGCGGCTCGGCATCGAGACCGAGGAGGACGCGGCCCTCGTGGCCCGGTCCGAGGACGACGCCGTCGCCGCGATGAGCGACGTCTACGACTGGCTGGGCTACGTCCAGGAGTCGCTCATCAGCGCGCTCGACTGAGCGCCCGTCCCTCGGACGCGCCACGGAGCGATCCCCGCGGCGTCGATAGGATCGGGGGTGTGCTGACCATCGAGCGCGAGATCCACGACGCGATCGTCGCCCACGCCCGACGCGACCACCCGGACGAGGCGTGCGGCGTCGTCGCCGGCGCGTTCGGGTCCGACCGCCCCACGCGGCACGTGCCCATGGTCAACGCCGCGATGTCGCCCACGTTCTACGAGTTCGACT
>CAYRZN010000218.1:0-2460 GCA_964428825.1 uncultured Aeromicrobium sp. | reverse complement strand
GATCGGCGAGGGCCTGGCCGACGGCACGATCGACATCGTCGCGACCGACCACGCGCCGCATCCGATGGAGGACAAGGAGTGCGAGTGGTCGGCAGCCGCCTTCGGCATGCTCGGCCTCGAGACCGCGCTCTCGGTCGTCCAGCACACGATGGTCGACACCGGCCTGCTGACCTGGGAGCAGGTGGCCGAGCGGCTGTCGTCCGCTCCGGCGCGCATCAGCCGCGTGGGCGGCGGCCACGGCCGACCGCTCGCCGTGGGTGAGCCCGCCCACGTCGTCCTGTACGACGCCGAGGCCACCCGCACGATCGTCCCGGCCGACACGGCGTCGTTGTCCCGCAACACCCCCTACGCCGGGCGCGAGCTGCCCGGCCGCGTCGTCGCGACGTTCCTGCGCGGCGTCCCCACCGTCCTCGACGGTCAACTCCAGGAGGTCTCGTCATGACTACCGGTAACGACAGCCCCACCGAGGCGATCCTCGTCCTCGAGGACGGCCGCACGTTCCGCGGCGAGTCCTACGGAGAGGTCGGGGAGACGATCGGCGAGATCGTGTTCAACACCGGCATGACCGGCTACCAGGAGACGCTCACCGATCCGTCGTACCAGCGCCAGATCGTGGTGCAGACCGCCCCCCACATCGGCAACACGGGCGTGAACGCGACCGACAACGAGTCGAGCCGTGCGTGGGTCGCCGGCTACGTCGTGCGCGACCCCGCCCGGGTGCCGTCGAGCTGGCGCAGCGAGGGCACTCTCGACGAGTTCCTCGAGCACCAGCAGGTCGTCGGCATCCAGGGCATCGACACCCGCGCCCTGACGCGGCACCTGCGTGAGCGCGGCGCCATGCGGGCCGGCATCAGCTCCATCACGACCCACCCGGACCTGCTGCTCGAGCGCGTCCGCAAGGCGCCGAGCATGGCCGGTGCCGACCTCGCCGGTGAGGTCTCCACGACCGAGCCGTACGTCGTGCCGGCCGTGGGGGAAAAGCTGTTCACCGTCGCGGCGGTCGACCTCGGCATCAAGGGGATGACGCCCCGGCTGCTCGCCGAGCGCGGCATCGAGGTGCACGTGCTGCCGGCGGCCTCGACGCTCGACGACGTCCTCGGCGTGACGTCCGGTGGTCCTGACGGCGTGTTCTTCTCGAACGGGCCCGGCGACCCGTCGGCCGCCGACGGCCCGGTCGAGCTGCTGCGCGGCGTGCTGGACGCGGGGGTGCCGTACTTCGGCATCTGCTTCGGCAACCAGCTGTTCGGTCGCGCCCTGGGGCTCGGCACCTACAAGCTCAAGTACGGCCACCGCGGCATCAACCAGCCCGTCAAGGACCTCACGACGGGCAAGGTCGAGGTCACGAGCCACAACCACGGCTTCGCGGTGGACGCCCCGCTCGAGGGCACGTTCGAGACGCCCTACGGTCCCGGTCAGGTCACGCACGTGGGCCTCAACGACGACGTCGTGGAAGGCATCGCCCTCGTCGACGCCCCGGCCTTCAGCGTGCAGTACCACCCGGAAGCGGCCGCGGGGCCGCACGACGCGTCGTACCTGTTCGACCGCTTCGTCTCCCTCATGAGCCAGCCCCGCGCCGGTGCGCGCGTCGTGGCCGAGACCCCGCCCGACACCGATCCGCAGCACGAGGCCCAGATCGAGGACGTCCAGCCCGAGGACGTCCAGACCGAGGACGCGGAGATCAGGGACACGCAGCACGAGGACGTGCGGGTCGAGGGCGTGGAGTTCGAGGAGGTCCACCTCGACGAGGTGCGGGTCAGCGCCTGGGACGGCGAGGCACCTGCCGAGCACGGTGAGACCGCCGAGACCGCCGAGACCGCCGAGACTGCCGATCCCGTGGAGGCCGACGAGACCCTCGGCTGGGTCCCCGACCCTGATCTCGACGGTCCCGTGGGGGAGTCGGTCGAGCGGGCCGAGCAGGTCGCGCCGGAGACGCTGGGCTGGACGCCCGTGTCCGGTGACCCGTCGTCGGACGACCTCGACCTGAGCACTCCCGACCTGAGCACTCCGGACCGGTCGTCCTCGCCCGAGGACGACCAGGAGTCGGCAGGCGAGACGGTCATCGAGTGGGCCAGCGAGCCCCCGCCGTTCGACGTGCCGGCCCCGGACGGGGACGGGCACACCGAGCCCCCGCCGCCCGGCCACACGGACCGAGCGAGCACCCCCAGCGACGACACCGACGAGAAGGAGGCCTGATGCCCAAGCGTGACGACATCTCGTCGGTCCTGGTGATCGGCTCCGGCCCGATCGTCATCGGCCAGGCGTGCGAGTTCGACTACTCCGGCACCCAGGCGTGCCGCGTGCTGCGCGAGGAGGGCCTGCGGGTCATCCTCGTCAACTCCAACCCCGCCACGATCATGACCGACCCGGAGTTCGCCGACGCCACCTACGTCGAGCCGATCACCCCGGAGTTCGTCGAGAAGGTCATCGCCAAGGAGCGCCCCGACGCCCTGCTGCCCACCC
>CAYRZN010000217.1:0-2633 GCA_964428825.1 uncultured Aeromicrobium sp. | reverse complement strand
GAGGAACGAGCGCACGTCCGCCCTCCGCCGATCGAGTGTTCGCGAGGAACGAGCGAACGTATCGAGATCACGGTCCTCGACCTCGATACACCTGCTCGTTCCTCGCAGGCACTCGATCAGCGGAAGGTACTCACTCCGGGCTGAGGGACATCGGCCCGTAGATCTCCTTCTCGCCCTCGAACAGACGCACCTGGGCGACACCGTCGTCGGCGAGGTCGCCGAACGCCTCGCCGATCCACGACTCCGCGTCGCCTCGGGCCTCGAACGGGGCCGACGTGCCGACCTCCGTGCCGTCGGCGTCCTCGTACTTCCAGGTCCAGGTCATATCGATCTCCCGATGTCGGTGAAGGGGGTGTGGGTCAGCTGCTCGTCGAGGGACTCACGAAGGGCGGCTTGACCACCGTGAACGCCTCCGACCGCTTGCGCACGTCGACCGTGACCTGCGCTCCTTCCGGCACGCCCGGGTCGAGCAGGGCCAGCCCGATGCCCTGACGCAGGGTCGGCGAGAACGTTCCGGACGTGATCTCGCCGATCGCCGACCCGTCCACGTCACGCACGACCATGCCCGGCCGCGGGATGCCGCGGCCGTCGGCCCGCAGCCCCCGCAGGGTGCGGACGGTCTTCTCGCTGCGCTGGCGCTCGAGCGCCGCCTTGCCCCAGAACTCGGGCTTGCTCCAGCCGACGGCCCATCCGGTGCGGGCCATGACCGGGCTGATCTCGGTGGACAGCTCGTGCCCGTGCAACGGGTAGCCCATCTCGGTGCGCAACGTGTCGCGCGCGCCGAGGCCGGCCGGCGCGATGCCGTGCGGCTCGCCCGCGGCGAGGACCGCGTCCCACACTGCCACGGCACCGGCCGCGGGGACGACGAGCTCGTAGCCGCGCTCCCCCGTGTAGCCGGTGCGGCAGACCGTGAACTCGTGCCCGTCGATCGAGCCCGGCTCGAAGGACATGTACTCGTGGTCGACCGGGAGACCGAGCGCCGTGAGCACCTCGTCGCTGCGCGGGCCCTGGACGGCGATGACCGCCAGGTCGCGGTGCTGGTCGACGACCTCGATGCCCTCGGGCGCAGCGGCCTGCAGGCGGGCGACGACCGCGGCGGTGTTGGCGGCGTTGGGGATCAGGAAGACTTCGAATGCGCTGCGCAGGTAAACGATCAGGTCGTCGACCGTGCCCCCGTCCTCGTCGCAGCACAGCGTGTACTGCGCCTTGCCGACCGCGATGCGGTCGAGGTCGTTGGTCAGGCACCGGTTGACGAACTCGGCGGCACCTGTGCCGCGCACCACGGCCTTGCCCAGGTGGCTGACGTCGAACACGCCGACGGCCTCGCGCACGGCGGTGTGCTCACTGACCACGCCGGAGTACTCCAGCGGCATCTCCCAGCCGCCGAACTCGGCGAACTTCGCGCCGAGGGCGACGTGACGATCGTGCAGGGGCGAGTGCAGCAGATCCATGGCGGCCAACCTAGCGGCCCACGCTAGGTTGAGGTCATGGCTGCCCCGACCGGAAACAGCACCGTCCGCACCGACCTCCCCGCCGTGTCCTTGAGCACGGCCCAGCCGCTGACCGCGAAGGCCGACGTCCTGGTCCTCGGGATCCGCGGCGACAGCGCCGGCAACGGGGACCGCGAGGGCGTGGACGACGCGCTCGACCTCCTGGGCTTCTCGGGCAAGGACGACGAGGTCGTCGTCTTCCCCGCGGGGGACCGCGCCGTGGCCGGGGTCGTCGTGGCCGTCGCGCTGCCCGCCGAGCCCACCACGGCCGACCTGCGTGCCGCCGCAGCCCGGGGCGTGCGCCGTGCGCCGAAGGGTTCGGTCGCCGTGGCGCTGCACCCGGCCAGCATCGAGGACACCGTCGCGATCGCCGAGGGCGTCCGACTCGGTCGCTACCGCTTCACGGCCTACCAGTCGGCCTCCTCGGGCTCCGACGACACCAACGGCCCGGCCGAGCACGTCGTGCTGAGCTCGTTCGCCCGCCAGTCGGCCGCGGGCCGCGCGGTGGAGGACGCCCAGGCCGTGACCGACGCCGTGGCGCAGGCGCGCGACTGGGTCAACACCCCGCCCGGCGACCTGCGGCCGCCCACGTTCGCCGACGCGATCACCGCGCTCGCCGGTGACGTGGCGGGCTCCAAGGTCAAGGTCGAGGTGTGGGACGAGAAGCGTCTCGCCAAGGAGCGGTGCGGCGGCATCCTCGCCGTCGGCCGCGGCTCCGAGACGCCGCCGCGCCTGGTCACGCTGACCTACGCCCCCCGCGGCGCCAAGCAGCACCTCGCCCTCGTGGGCAAGGGCATCACCTTCGACTCCGGCGGACTCTCGATCAAGACCGGCCCCGGCATGTCGACCATGAAGATCGACATGGCCGGTGCTGCCGCCGTCGTCACGGCGACGCTCGCGATCGCGAAGCTGGGCCTCCCGATCAAGGTCACCGCCTACGCCTGCCTGGCCGAGAACATGCCCAGCGGCACCGCGACGCGACCGGGCGACGTGCTGACGATGCGCAACGGCTCCACCGTCGAGGTGCTCAACACCGACGCGGAGGGCCGCCTGGTCCTGGGCGACGGCCTCGCCCTGGCCACCGAGACCGCGCCCGACCTCGTCGTCGACGTCGCCACGCTCACCGGCGCCTGCGTGGTGGCG
>CAYRZN010000216.1:0-2655 GCA_964428825.1 uncultured Aeromicrobium sp. | reverse complement strand
AGGCGGTCGACGAACGGCACGATGAGGTGAGGACCGGAGTCCAGGGTCGTGCGGTACTTGCCGAGCCGCTCCACGATGCCGGCCCGCTGCTGGGGCACGATCTTGAACGACATCGCGACGATGGCGATCGCCAGCGCCAGGAAGAAGAAGGCGACGATCAGGGCTACCGATCCGATCACGGTGCAACCTTTCCGGCCACGACTGCGGTGGCCCCCTCGATGGACACGACGGTCAGACGCGCGCCGACGTCGAACTGTTCCCCGGACCGCGTCCGGGCCGTCCAGAGCTCGCCGTCGATCGCGACACGGCCCGCGAGGTCGCTGACGGGCTCGTCGACGACCGCGACGCGGCCGACCAGGTTGTGGTGACCGACTGTCAGGGTCGGGCCGGAGTGGAGCGTGCGGCGAAAGCGCGGTCGGATGACGCCGAGCAGGAGGATCGAGACGACGCCGAACACGATCAACGTGACCCACGGCGGCACGAAGGGCGCCAGCGCTGCCGCGGCGACCGCCGCGACCGCGAACATCACCAGCACGAGCTCGAGGCTCAGCAGCTCCGCGACGGCCAGGACCGTCGCCACCCCGAGCCACACGACCCAGAGGTTGTCATTGATCCAGTCGGTCATCGGCGCTCGTCCCCTCGCGGTCTCATGCTCACTCCCCTGGTCGGGCGGCGCGCCGACCGTAACGCACACGACGCGCCGTGTAGCGGCCCTCGGAGACCGCCAGCTCGAGCGGCGTGCCGAAGGCCCGGGTCAGGTTCTCCGCGGTCAGCGTGGTCGGGATCGGACCCTGGGCGACGACGGCGCCGTCGCGGAGCAGCAGCACGTGGGTGAACCCCGGCGGGATCTCCTCGACGTGGTGGGTGACCAGCACGAGGACGGGGGCGTCGTCGTCGGACGCGAGGTTCTGCAGGCTCGCCACGAGGTCCTCGCGGGCGCCGAGGTCGAGCCCGGCCGCCGGCTCGTCGAGGACGATCATCTCGGGGTCGGTCATCAGGGCGCGGGCGATCAGCACGCGCTTGCGCTCACCCTCCGACAAGGTGCCGAAGGTGCGTCCGGCCAGGTGCGCGATGCCGAGCTCGCCGATGATCTGGTCGGCCTGGGCGCTGTCGACCTCGTCGTACTCCTCGCGCCACCGGCCCGTGACCCCGTGGGCGGCCGAGAGCACGGCGTCGCGGACGGACTCGGCCGGCGGGATCCGGTCGGCGACCGTGAGGCTCGTGTGGCCGATGCGGGTGCGCAGCTCGAACAGGTCGACCGTGCCGAGCTCCTGACCGAGCACCGTGGCGCGGCCCCTGCTGGGGAAGGTCGTGGCGCTCGCGATCTGCATCAGCGTGGTCTTGCCGGCGCCGTTCGGGCCGAGCACGATCCATCGCTCGCCCTCGTGGACGGTCCAGTCGACCCGATCGAGCAGCAGGGAGTCGGAGCGCACGACGGAGACCTGGGTCAGCTCGATGGCGCTGGTCATGGATCCCTCCGGTGTGGGCGTCGTCGAGCCCAACCTATCGCGCTAGCCTCGACCCGATGACCAGCCATGGGCCCGTCCCCCACCTCCCCCAGCACTTCACCGGTCCGACCGTCCTCGTGACGCTGGTCGGGCCGGATCGCGCGGGCGTCTCCACCCGCCTGTTCGGCGTCCTCGACGCGTTCCCGCTCGAGGTCATCGACGTCGAGCAGCTCGTGGTCCGCGGTCAGCTGATCCTGAGCGTGCTCGTGACCGAGCCCGCCACAGGCCACTACACCGACGGCCCCGACGCCAGCGGACTCGACGCCGCGGTCAGCGCGCTGGGACCGGAGCTGGGGCTCGCGGTGTCGATCGAGCGTGGCACCGGCGACAACCGGCCGCGGCGCGTGGGGCGCGCCCAGGTCGTCGTGCTCGGCGCTCCCCTGCTCCCCCACGCGATGGCGGCCCTGACCGAGCAGATCCGCACCGACGGCGGCAACATCGACCGCATCGTGCGGATGGCGCGCTATCCCGTCACGGCGATCCGCATGGAGGTCAGCGGCGCCGACCCTGACGTCCTGCAGGCCACCTTGGCCCGCGTCGCGTACGAGCACGGCGTCGACGTGGCCGTGCAGGAGAACGGCATCCGTCGCCACGCACAGCGCCTCGTCGTGATGGACGTCGACTCCACCTTGATCCAGGGCGAGGTCATCGAGATGCTGGCGGCCCACGCGGGGTGCGAGGCGGAGGTCGCCGAGGTCACCGAGCGCGCCATGCGCGGCGAGCTGGACTTCGCGCAGTCGCTGCACGCCCGCGTCGCGAAGCTCGAGGGAGTCCCCGCCTCGGCGCTCGACGACGTGTACGGGTCACTGGCCTACACCCCTGGTGCGCGCACGATGATCCGCACGCTCAAGCGCCTCGGGTACCGCTTCGCCCTGGTGTCGGGCGGGTTCACGCCCATCATCGCGCGGATCGCCGAGGAGCTCGGCATCGACTACTTCCGGGCGAACGACCTCGAGATCGAGGGCGGTGTCCTCACCGGGCGCGTCCTCGGCACGGTGGTCGACCGCGCCGGCAAGGCCGCAGCCCTGCGCGAGTTCGCGGAGGCGGCGGGCATCCCCGTCAAGAACACCGTCGCGATCGGTGACGGGGCCAACGACCTCGACATGCTCGCCGCGGCTGGTCTCGGCATCGCCTTCAACGCCAAGCC
>CAYRZN010000215.1:0-2658 GCA_964428825.1 uncultured Aeromicrobium sp. | reverse complement strand
GACCACGGAGCCGCTGCGGTCGAAGATCATCGCCCGCGTGGAGGTGGTGCCCTGGTCGATCGCGAGGACGTGGGTGTTCTCGGCCATGTGGGTTCTCGTTCCTGTCGTGGTGCTGGGTCGGTGGGGTCAGGCGTAGTTCGCGGCGGCGGCCAGCAGTCCTGCGAGGATGCCACCGATCGTCGGTCCGACGACGGGGACCCAGGCGTAGGACCAGTTGCTGTCCCGCTTGCGCCGGATGGGCAGGAGGGCGTGGACGATGCGCGGACCCAGGTCGCGGGCGGGGTTGATGGCGTAGCCGGTGGGGCCGCCGAGGCTGCCGCCGATGGCGACGACGAGCAGGGCCACGGCGAGCGGACCCAGTCCGCTGGGGGTCTTGCCGAAGGCGATGATCACGAACACGAGCACGAAGGTGGCGATGACCTCGGTCATGACGTTCGAGGACGCGCGGGCGATCTGCGGTCCGGTGCAGAAGACGCCGAGCTTGTCGTCGGGCTCGCTCTCCTCGGCGTCGAACTGGTCGCGGTAGGCCAGCCAGCAGAGCGTGGCACCGACCATCGCGCCGAGCAGCTGGGCGGCGAGGTAGACGAGCACCGTGACCGCGGTGTCGCCGCCGAGGTCGTCGCCCGAGGCGACGAGCCCCAGGGTGACGGCCGGGTTCAGGTGCGCACCGGAGCGGTAGGCCACGTAGACGCCGGCGAACACGGCGAGCCCCCACCCGAGGTTGATCATGAGTGGTCCGCCGGCGTGCCCGCCGGTGCGGGCGAGGACGACGTTGGCGACGACGCCGCAGCCGAGCAGCATGAGCGTCGCGGTGCCCATCAGCTCGGGCAGGAAGATGTCGGTGAGCACGGATTTCCCCCCGGACCCGGTGCGCGGTGACCCGCCGTCCGCCTGGTGCGGACGTCCCTGGAGGTCCCGACGTCGAGCCCACCGTCAGGCTAGCGTGACGCTCGTCACACGGCGATGGGGGGTGCCTCCTGCGTCGGGACCCAGAAGCGCTGCTCGCCCTCGTGGTTGACACCGTCGAAGACGCCCCCGCACTTCTCGACCACCCGCAACGAGGCCGCGTTGCTCGGCGCGACGGTCAGCAGCGCGGGGGAGATGTCGAGGTGGGCCGCCTTCTCGAGGCCCTGGCGGAGCATCTCGGTGGCGTGGCCCTGGCCCTGCCAGGGGCGGACCACGTGGTAGCCGATGTGCCCGCCGCCCTGGTCGGCGATGAGCCGGTGCCGGATGACCAGGCTGCCGAGGTAGAACTCGCCGGAGACGAACCAGAACACCTCCGACGGGACACCCCACCGGTCGCGCACGCCACGGCGCTCCTCGACGAAGGCCGCGAAGTCGCGGCTCGCCTCGGCGAGCCACTCGGTGCCCGACCCGCGGTGCTGCATGTCGGCCATCTCGCCCACCAGGTAGGTGGCGCGCACGTCGACCGTCGGCGCCACGAGCGTGGGCGGGACGGCGAGCGTGATCATGGGACGAGTGTAGGAGCAGCGAGGGCCGACGGGGGTCAGCGGAGCCGCTGCGCGATGCCGGGGTGGTCGACCACGAGGCCCGAGCCGTCGTAGGTGAGCGTGCAGCGGACGTCGAACGTCGACGACGTGTACGCGACCTGCCCGGCCGTCTCGAGCCGTTCGTACGTCTGCTCGAGTCGCTCGACGCGGAGGTCGGTGGCGCGGACGAAGGCGGCCGGGACGTCGGACGGCTCACCGAGGGGGAGGGGGAGGCGGTGGACGGGCAGGGTGTTCGTGACGGCGGAGGACTCGAGGTCGCCGTCCACCGCCGTCGTGTGCCCGGTCAACCGGTGGCCGCCCACCATCGCCTCGGTGACGAGCACCTCCGTGCCCTCGCGCGGGCCGACGTGCCGCCAGGCGGCCGTCGCCGGAAACGGCTCGAGGTCATTCACGCGGAGCTCGCTCGGCCTCACGCGCCTCGCGCACCAGGTCCACGGCGACGCGCAGCGCACGGACCCGGTTGGTCATGAGGGTCGTCCTCGACGCGCTCGACGAGCTGTTCTCGAGGACGGTCTCGCACTGGTGCAGCAGCGAGACGAGCTCGCGCTCGGCGCGGTCGAGGTCCGGTGCGTCCACGTCGTCATCCTGGCGCGCGGCCGGGTCGCTCGGCAACGCTGCGAGGCCGACGCACCGGGTCGACGACCTGCCGGCGGGCGGAACGACCACGGGAGTCGCCGGGGCGCCGGGGAGTGGGCCATCCTCCGCAACTTGACATAATGTGCATTATCGGATCGACGAGGACGATGCCGAGAGGAGCTACGGGCGCCCGGCGGACCAGGCGCGCAGCAGGTCCTCCAGCATGCGGCGTTGCTCGGCGTCGAGCGGTTCCAGCAGGCGGTGCTCGTTCGCGACGTGGTCGCCGAATGCGTCGTCGATGACCCGTCGTCCGGCGTCCGTCAGGCCGACCACGCGTCCACGGCCGTCCTCGTCGCTCACGCGACGTACGACGAGCCCCAGGGCCTCGAGGCGGTCGATGCGCTTCGTGACGGCGCCGGTGGTGACCATCGTGCGCCGGGCGAGCTCGCCGGCCGCGAGCTCGTAGGGCTCGCCGGAGCGGCGGACGGTCGCCAACAGGTCGAACTCGCCCTCGCCGAGGCCGTGGCGGCGGTACACGGCCTTGAGGTCGTCGCGCAGGGCGTCGGCGAGT
>CAYRZN010000214.1:0-2698 GCA_964428825.1 uncultured Aeromicrobium sp. | reverse complement strand
CGTCGGTCGACGAGGCGCTGAGCCTGGTCGGACGCGTTGCCGTGCTCCACCAGGGACGGATCCGCCAGGTCGGCTCCCCGCAGGAGCTCTACGACGACCCGGCAGACATGTTCGTCGCGGGCTACCTCGGGTCACCGCCCATGAACCTGCTGCCGGCGTTCCGCGACGGCGACCAGCTCGTCACCCCGCTCGCCACGATCCTGGTCGACGACCGGCTCGAGCGGGCCATCGGCGACCGCCCGGTCGTGATCGCCGGCATCCGCCCCGAGCACTGCGTCGACGCGACCCGCGGCCCGGTCGACGTCGTCGGTGGGGTCGAGTTCACGACCCGCGTCGACGACGTCGAGTGGCGGGCCCGGTCGCAGTACGCGTTCCTGGGTTTCGACCTCGACCCGGCACTCTCGGAGGTCCTCGACGAGGTCGAGGAGATGTTCGAGTTCGACCTCTTCCAGAACTTCCTCGTGGCCCAGGTGCCCAGCGAGACGCCGGTGCGTGCCGGGCAGTCGCTGCACGTCGTCGTGCCGCACGGGGCCATCGCGCTGTTCGACCCGGACACCGGCGAGAACCTCACGCGGTGATCTCGCGGCTCATCGGTGGGGTCGTGGCCGTCCTGTCGGCCGCGGCCTACGGCGTGCTCGCGCTGCGCCACCACGCGCGGTTCGAGGTGCGGTCGTGGGACCTGGCGATCTTCGAGCAGGCCATCGCCGGCTACGCACGGCTCGACGCGCCGATCGTCGACGTCAAGGGGCACGGCTTCCACGTGCTCGGCGACCACTTCTCGCCGATCACGGCGCTCGTCGCGCCGATCTATCGTCTGTTCCCCGGCCCGCAGACCCTGTTGGTCGTCCAGGTGCTGCTCGTCGCCTGGGCGCTGTACGTCGTGACGGCGCTCGCGGTGCGGCGCCTCGGCGCGCCCTCGGGTGCGGTGATCGGTGTCCTGTGCGCGACGTCGTTCGGCGTGCAGTCCGCGATCGACGCCGAGTTCCACGAGGTCGCCTTCGCCGCACCGCTGCTGGCCCTGGCCGGCGCGGCCTGGGTCGAGCGCCGGTACACGGCTGTCGCCGCCTGGGCGGTGCCGCTGGTGCTCGTGAAGGAGGACCTCGGCATCACGGTCATGGTCGTGGGCGCACTCCTGTGGTGGGCGGGGGAGAAGCGCCTGGCCGTCGTGACCGCCGTGTCGGGGCTCGTCGGCTTCGTGGTCGCCGTCCTCGTGGTGCTACCGGCCTTCAACGACGCCGGGGCCTACGCGTACACCGGCAACCTCGGCGGTGACGCCGGCCTGCTCGAGACCGTCCTGGCCGAACCGGGCACCAAGCTCGGTGCGCTGGTCCTGACGCTCGCGATCACGGGGTTCGCGGCGCTGTGGTCGCGGTGGGTGCTCGTGGTCGTCCCGACGTTCCTCTGGCGGTTCGCGGGCGACGTCCCGACGTACTGGGGCATCGAGTGGCACTACTCGCTCGTGCTGATGCCGATCGTGTTCTGCGCGGCCGTCGAGGCGGTCGAGCGACGTCCACGGCTGCGGTGGGTCGTGCCGGTCGGCGTGGGCGTCTCGGTCGTGCTCCTCGTCGGATCGCCGCTGACCGAGCTCGCCGACGCGGAGACCTACCGCGACACCCCACGCGCCGCCGCCGCCCGGGAGGCGATCGACCTGCTGCCCGAGGGCGCCTCGGTCGAGACCGACATCGCCCTGCTGAGCCACGTCGTGACCGACCATCGGGCCTACTGGACCGGCACGATCGGGGACGTCACGCCCGAGTACGTCCTGTTCGACACGGGGGTCGGCATTGGCTCCCCGCTGGAGCCGACGACGTGGGCCCAGACCGTCCACGGTGGGCGCTGGACGACCGTGTTCTCCGACGAGGGGATCGTCCTGGCGAAGCGGGAGTGACGCCTCCCCGGTGACATGTGGCGCAAAGGCGGAGGGACGTGCCTGATCCACCAGATGTGTGCGCAAATCCACCCGAATTCGTCTGATTCAGGTCGATCTGCGCACGCATCTGGTGGAGCGGTGGGCGGAGGGCTGCCTTGGCCCACCACGTCTGGTCCATGCCGCTTTTCCTGTACCGCCGAGCGCGGTCAGGTGACGGATGGTTTCGAGGCTCGTCGCCAGGGCTCCTCGCACCTCAACCAGCGGGTGGCTGAGGTGCGAGGTGGAGTTCACGGGTGGGTCATGCTCATGACGTCGAGGGCGGTGTCGAGCTGCTCCTCGGTGAGGTCGCCGCGCTCGACGTAGCCCTCCTGCAGCACGACCTCGCGGATCGTCTTGCGCTCCTTGACGGCGATCTTGGCGACCTTGGCCGCGTTCTCGTAGCCGATGTGACGGTTGAGCGGCGTGACGACCGACGGGCTCGACTCGGCGAGCTCGAGGCAGCGCTCCTCGTTGGCGGTGATGCCGTCGATGCAGCGGTCGGCCAGGACGCGCGAGGCGTTGCCGATCAGCCGGATCGACTCCAGGATGTTGCGGCCGATGACGGGCAGCATGACGTTGAGCTCGAAGGAGCCAGAGGCGCCGGCCGTGGCGATCGTCGCGTCGTTGCCGATGACCTGGGCCGCCACCATGAGCGTGGCCTCGGGCAGGACAGGGTTGACCTTGCCGGGCATGATGCTGGAACCGGGCTGGAGGTCAGGCAGGTTGATCTCGCCCAGGCCGGTGCGGGGGCCGGACCCCATCCAGCGCAGGTCGTTGCAGATCTTGGTC
>CAYRZN010000213.1:0-2704 GCA_964428825.1 uncultured Aeromicrobium sp. | reverse complement strand
GGGAACTGCTCGGACTTGACGAAGTCCTTGACCGTGATGAGGCCCGCCAGCTTGTCGTCGGCGTCGATGATCGGGAGTCGCTCCCGCTTGTGCTGGCGCAGGAGCGACTGGGCCTCGTCGCGAGTGATGCCGACCTGGCCGGTGATGAGCGGCATGGGCGTCATGACGTCGCCGACGTGCGTGCTCGCCCACTCGGCGACCGGCGTGAAGCGCAGGTCGCGGTTGGTGATGATGCCGATCAGCGTGCCGTCCTCGTCGACGACGGGCAGACCGGAGACCCGGTACTCGCCGCACTTCGCGTCGAGGTCCTCGAGCGTGGCCTTCGGGCCGATCGTGACGGGGTTCGGGATCATGCCCGTCTGCGTGCGCTTGACGAGGTCGACCTGGTAGGCCTGGTCCTCGATCGACAGGTTGCGGTGCAGGATGCCGATGCCGCCCTCGCGCGCCATGGCGATCGCCATGCGGGACTCCGTGACGGTGTCCATCGCGCTCGACAGCAGCGGGATGCGGAGCGTCAGCCCACGCGTGAGGCGAGCGGTCGTGTCGACCTCGCTCGGGATGACGTCGGTCTCGCCGGGGAGCAGCAGGACGTCGTCGTAGGTGAGGCCCAAGGCCTGGAACTTGTCGGGAATGCCGCCGCTCATGACGCCATCGTACGTCCGGCGCACCACTGCTCCGTCACGGATCGAGCGCGACGAGCGCCACGTCGCTCGCGACCCCGCCCAGACGCGAGAGGGGCAGGAGTCGGACGACGAGCCGCGCGCGCACGTCGTCGGCCGGCACCCAGCCGAACGACCGTGAGTCGGTGGACGCGTCCCAGTTGTCGCCGAGGAGCCAGTACGAGCCGTCCGGCACCGTCGCGTCCATCGCCTCGACCTGCTGTGCGCCGTCCGGTCCGCAACAGGCCTCGACCGACGCGACGTCCTCACCCCAGGCCGCGTTCGACACGACGGACCAGTCCGATGACCCGGCAGGCCGCACGAGCACCCGGGGCACCGGTCCGCCCTCGACGCGCACCGTGTCGCCGGGCAGACCGACGACCCGCTTGACGACCGTCGTGCCGGCCGCGTCGACCGAGGCCTCCACGAGGTCGAAGCGCTCGACCTCGCCGAAGGGGTCGATCAGGACCCGGTCGCCCGTGCGCAGCGTGGGCTCCATGCTGGCGCCCTCGACGCGGACCGAGAACGTCAGCCCGGCAGCCGCGACCGCGAACGCGGCGACCAGGACGGCGACGGTGGCGATCGCGACCCGCCGCAGCCAGCGACGCCGGTGGACCGGTTCGGCCCGGCGCCGGCCGCCGGGGGCGCTGCTCTGCATGCGCCGCACGCTAGCGCAGGGCGAGGTCGCCGGGCCGCAGCCGCGAAGCCTCGCGCACCCCCGCGCCCGCCGGTCGAACGGCAGGGCTGAAGGACCAGGCCCTGTCATGTAACTGTGAGTTATGCCACGATGCCGATCGCCGGCGGGTCCGGGGCTTGAGGGAGCCCCAGTTGGTGGACTCGGCCGCGTGAGGGAGCTTCGGGGATCCAGCACGTCATGCCATGCCGGCGTGTCGTGACCGCACCAGCGGTCACACCGTCACGAGGAGCATCACATGAGGGAAAAAGGAATGGGTCGCACGCGACTTCGTCGGTTCGCGGCGGTCACCGTGCCGGCCTCGATCGCAAGCGCCGGCCTGGGGCTCGCGATCGTGCAGGGCATGGTCTCGGCCACGTTGTCGTCGGCCAACGGTTTCGACCTGGTGACCGACGGCCTGTCGGCGGACACGCTCGCCGTGGCCCCGGGCGCCGCCCAGGTCGCCGGCAGCACCGACGGTGCGGCGACCGCGCTGGCCCGGGTGGGTGGGGCCTCGCTGGATCGAATGTGCGTGGGCGTCAACCAGGCGCTGCCGATCTCGGTCCTCGGGCTCGACCGGCTCGGTCTGGACGTCATCTCGCAGGACACGTCGGTCGAGCTCGACAACGTCGACCTGAACGCGTCGGACCTGACGGCGGGCACGTCGGTGCTCAACGACACCACGATCGGTGTCGCCCAGAGCGAGACGGCCTTCGCGGCCACGGCCGGCCAGCCCGCGGCCTACGCAGCGAACGGCTTCGCGCTGCAGTCGACCAACGTCGACATGGACGAGGTCGCGTCGAAGGCGTACGCCGTGACGCTGAGCGGTGGACTCTCGCTCAGCGGGCTGTCGCTCAAGCCGTCACTGCCGGCCAGCGCGAGCACGCCGACCTGCGGCACGTTCTGAGCCGCAGCACCACCCGCTGAACAGCATCGTCCGTCCCGGCGCCCTCGCCGGGACGGACGGTGCCACCGTCCCCTGCGAGGAGCCCCCATGCGCGACACATCGATCAACCCCACGACCACCGCCGTCCCCGCCACGTCCCCCACGACCGACCCCGGCACCGACGCCCCCCTGACCCGACGCGGCCCCTGGCAGCGCTTCACCCGGTGGCGCCGCACCCGGCCGTTCTGGGGAGCGATCGTCCTGTCGCTCGGGGCCTGGTTCATCATGGTGCCCGTCGTCGGCGGCGACCTGGCGATCCTGATCGAGATGGGAATCGGCGGCATCGCGAGCTGGCTGATCGGCCTCAGCATGGTCGCGGCGGCTGTCACGGCCCTGGTGAAGCCCGGCCAACGGCACTTCCCCGCCATCGTCGCGAGCCTCATGTCCGTCGCGTCACTCCCCCTGGCCAACCTCGGCGGGTGGCTC
>CAYRZN010000212.1:0-2705 GCA_964428825.1 uncultured Aeromicrobium sp. | reverse complement strand
CCCCGGCGTTCGCGGGCGACACGGTCTACGCCTGGTCCGAGGTGCTCGACAAGGCTGATGTCGACGCCCCCGGCGTCGGCGCGCTGCGTCTGCGCCTGGTGGCCACGAAGGGCCGCGACGAGTCCATGACGCTCAAGGGGGACGACGGTAAGTACGCCCCGGGCGTGCTGCTCGACCTCGACCTCTGGGCCCTCGTCCCGCGCTGAGTCGGCCGGCCGCCCATGTCACCTCGCCTCATCGTCGTCCGCCACGGGGAGACCGAGTGGAGTCGCTCCGGACGCCACACGTCCACGACCGACCTGCCGCTGACTGCAGCCGGTGAGGACGAGGCGCGTGCGCTGGCGCCGGTGCTCGCCGAGCTCTCGGTCGACCGGGTGCTGTGCAGCCCCCGGCTGCGAGCGCGCCGCACGGCTGAGCTCGCCGGTCTGGAGGCGCCCGAGATCTGCGAGGACCTCGCGGAGTGGGACTACGGCGACTACGAGGGCGTCACGACCCCGGAGATCCGTAGGACGGTCCCGGGCTGGACCGTGTGGTCAGCGCCTGTGCCGGGGGGAGAGACCCCTGACCAGGTCGCCGAACGTCTCGACCGCGTCGTGGAACGCGTGCGATCCACCGACGACACGACGCTCGCCGTCGCCCACGGGCACTCCCTGAGGGCGCTCGTGGCGCGGTGGTTGAACCTGCCCGTGGCCGAGGGCCGGCACTTCGTGCTCGACACCGCGACCTGGAGCGAGCTCGGCGACGACCGCGGGACCCCCGCGGTGCTGACCTGGAACGTCGGCCGTCGACGCTAGGACCGTGGCGTGCCGTCGCCGTAGGTGCGCAGTGTTCGGGGGCGGGCGACGAAGGCCGAGAACAGGCTGACGGCCAGGCCTGCGGCGAAGCCGATCACGACGATCGTGGTCGTGAGCTGCCCGCCGACCAGGGCCACGCCGAACGCGAAGGCGACGGCACCCAGGACCGCGATGGGCAGGCACCAGAGCAGCCGCAGCGGCAGGGGCCTGGCGACGGCGACGGCCATGCGCCGCAGCGCCTCGTCGGACGGCCCCCGGCGGTCGCGCGGGTCGGCGGGTTCGGGCTGGGTCGCGCTCATGTGGACTGACGCTAGCCTGACCGCATGCGGATCGACCTGCACACCCACTCGAACCGGTCCGACGGCACCGACACCCCGGCCGAGCTCGTGCGCAACGCGGTCGAGGTCGCGCACCTGGACGTGGTGGCGCTGACCGACCACGACGCCACGACGGGGTGGGACGAGGCGCAGGCCGAGGCCGACCGCGTCGGTGTCCGGCTGGTGCGCGGCATCGAGATCTCGACCCGATTCCAGGGCGAGAGCGTGCACCTGCTCGGGTACGAGTTCGATCCCGAGCACCCGGCCCTGGTCGCCGAGCTGCGGCGGGTGCTCGACGGTCGCGACAACCGCCTGCCGGACGTGCTCCGCAAGCTGGCCGGCCACGGCATCGACATCACGCTCGAGGACGTCGCGGCGCAGTCGGGCGACGCCGCGGCCTCGGGCCGGCCGCACATCGCCGACGCGATGGTGGCGAAGGGGTACATCGCCCACCGCGACGAGGCGTTCAACGGTTGGCTGAACACCGGCGGCCGGGCGTACGTCGACCGCTACTCCGCACCCCTGGTCACGGCCGTCGAGCTGCTGAAGGACGCGGGAGGCCGCGCGGTCGTGGCGCACCCGTGGTCGCGGGGCAGCGACCGCGTGCTGACCGTCGACGCCTTCGAGCGGCTCAAGGCGGCCGGTCTCGACGGCATCGAGGTCGACCACAACGACCACGGGGAGCCGGCCCGGGAGCGTCTGCGTGCGATCGCGGCCGACCTCGACCTCGTGGTGACGGGCTCCAGCGACTACCACGGGACCGGCAAGAGCGACGCCTTCCACCTCGGCGCCAACCTCACCGCCCCCGACCAGCTCGACCGCCTGCTCTCCTGAACGCTGGCGAGAGACTTCGTTGGTGCACAAGAGAGACTTTGTTGGCGATCGGCCCCGACGAAGTCGTTCGTGATTACCAACAGACTCTCTCGCGAGCGGTACGTCAGTGGGCGGTGAGGAAGGGGATCCAGGCGGCAGCCAGGGCCGCGGGGTCCTCGACGGCGGGGGAGTGGCCGACGCTGGGCAGGACGACCGGCTCGGTGCCGAGCCGGCGCGCCATCTCGGCCTGGGCGCTGAGGGGCCAGGCGTCGTCGAGCTCGCCGTGGCCGACCCAGACGGGCAGGCCCGTCGCCACGACCTCGTCCACGCGGTCGGGCGCCTCGAGCAGGTGGACCGTCATGGCCCGAAGCGAGTCCGGGGAGTTCGCGACGAACCGGCGCTCCAGGAACGCCGCGATCTCAGGTGGACGTGGCACGGCGGTGGCCCGCTCCCGGATGCGGTGGAGGTCGAGGAGCGGGATCGTGCTGATCGCCTCGACGAGTCGGCGCAGCGGCCGGGTGGGTGAGTCACCGAGGGCGCCGGGGCCCGTGCAGAGCAGGCTCAGGCTGCGCCAGCGCTCCGGCTGCTCCACGGCCGCGGTCTGCACGACGAGTCCGCCGAAGGAGTGACCGATGACGTGCACGGCGTGGTCGGCGACCGCCTGTGCCACGGCGACCGCGTCGGCGGCGAGCGCCTCCAGCGTGTAGTCGTCGTGCGGCGTGCCCGGCGTCTCGAACTGGCCGCGCTGGTCGTAGGCCGTCGCGTCGTACCCAGCGGCGGC
>CAYRZN010000211.1:0-2728 GCA_964428825.1 uncultured Aeromicrobium sp. | reverse complement strand
AGGTCGGCTACTTCGCCCAGGAGCACGAGACGCTCGACCCGGACCGCACGGTGCTGCAGAACATGCAGGCCAGCGCGCCCGACCTCACCGACACGCAGGCGCGCAGCGTGCTGGGCGCCTTCCTGTTCACCGGTGACGACGCCGAGAAGCCGGCGCGCGTCCTGTCGGGCGGCGAGAAGACGCGACTGGCCCTGGCCGGACTGATCGTGTCGAGCGCCAACGTGCTCCTGCTCGACGAGCCCACCAACAACCTCGACCCTGCGTCACGCGAAGAGGTGCTGTCGGCCATCCGGCGTTACCAAGGTGCGATTGTCCTGGTCTCGCACGACGAGGGCGCCGTGCAGGCCCTGGAGCCCGACCGCGTGCTGCTGCTGCCGGACGGCGACGAGGACCTCTGGAACGACGACTACGCCGACCTCATCGCGCTGGCGTGACCTCGCGGTCGCCATCGGCTGCGGCTGCGGCCGCCCGGCTCGCTCGCGTGGACGCCGTGCGACGCTCCTGACGCTCCGTGCGCGCGAACCAGCCGTAGCCGACGATCGCGAGAGCGGCGAAGAACCACCACTGGAGCCCGTAGAAGAAGTGCGGACCCTGACCGAGGTCAGGGCGGGGCTCCGGCTCGAGCCCGTCGCTCGCGGGGGTCTGCTCCTGCAGGTTCAGGTAGCCACTGCGCAGCTCGTAGGGCACGTGATCGGCGATGCCGCGACTGGAGATCGCGCGCACCTGGCCGTCGTTGACGAACGTGGCCTGGCCTCCCGCCGTGCTGTCGACCCGCAACCAGCCGGTGACCTGGACCTCCCCGTCCGGGGGCTCGGGCAGGACGTCGGGGCGTGCGTTGGTGCGCTGGGTCTCGATGAACCCGCGATCGACGAGCACCGCAGTGCCGTCCTCGAGCACGAGCGGCGTGAGCACGTCGATACCGGGCCGGCCGTCGCGATTGACGAACTTGACCGTGACCTCGTGCTCCACGTCGTACTGACCGCTGATCGTGACGACGGTCCACTCCTGGCCGGGCTCCACGTCGTCACCGGCCCGGACGACGTCCTCGAGCGGGACGGGCTCGGTGGCGAGGTGCTCGCGGACCAGCTCGTTGCGGACCTGACGGTCGTCGAGCTTGTGAAACTGCCAGATGCCCAGCTGGATGCACACCGCGGACAGAGCCACCACGAAGACCGCGAACCCGACCCAGCGGGCGGAACCGAGGAAGCGCAGTTCACGCATCGGCCGCTCCGAGGGGCACGGTCTCGCGCCAGAACCCGCGCGCGGACAGGAACGACTTCAGCGAGTCGTCGTGGTCGGCGCAGGCGAGCCAGATCTTGCGGCGATCGGGCGTGTGCAGCTTGGGGTTGTTCCAGCGCACCTCGACGACCGCGGACGCCGTGCATCCCTTGGCCGAGCAGGTCAGCTCACCGGCGGGGTCCGTTCCCACCGTGTCAGAGCTCGTCGCGCTCGGGCCGTGCAGCGATCGAGCGGTGCTCCATCGGCACGAAGGCGGTGCCCGAAGCGGGCCGCACGCGCACGCCGGCGTTGGCCAGGACGACCGAGACGTAGGGCAGGAACACGGCGAGCACGATGAGCACCCACCGGAAGGGGCCGTCGACCAGGCAGGCGCCGATGAAGCACACCGTGCGCAGGCCCATCGAGAACAGGTACCGACGTTCCTTGGCGCCGAACATCGCGCTCGAGCTCTCCGGAGCCGAGGTGATCAGGGGCACCTCGTCGGTTCGCTTGTTCACGACTTCAGGATACGCCCCCCACCGCATCGGCACCGGTCGTGACGGCATCATGGATCCATGAGCAACCGCACCTACCGCATCACCGAGATCGTCGGCACGTCCCCGGACGGGGTGTCCGAGGCCATCGAGAACGGCATCAAGCGGGCGAGCCAGACGCTGCGCCACCTCGACTGGTTCGAGGTCGAGGGGATCCGTGGCCAGATCAGCGACGACGCGCCGTCGCACTACCAGGTCACGATGAAGATCGGCTTCCGCCTGGAGGACGACGAGTGAGCCTGCGGCTCCTCGCGGTGGCGCTCGTCGCGACGCTGGCTCTCACGGCCTGCTCGGGCGGCGGCTCCGGGCAGGGGCCGGATTGGCCATTCGGCGACGCCACTGAAGCAGGGTCGACGCAGGCCCCGCCGGAGCCGCCCGTCATCGAGGCGCCGAGCGGGACCCCGGTCGACCCAGGTCAGTTCCTCGACGCCTACACGGGGCACGCCTTCGTGACCCCGACGGGCAACATCGTCTGCTGGGTCGACGACGCCGCCGACCAGTGGGGCTGCCTGATCAAGGAGCGCACCTACGCCGAGCCGGCCGGCGCCGAGAAGTGCCTGCAGGCCTTCGGCAACGGGTTCTCGTCGGTGCAGGGCAGTGCCCTGATGCCGTTGTGTCGAGGCGGTGTCATCACTGCGGCGGAGACCGGCGGCGGAGCCGTGCTGCCCTACGGCCAGGCCCTGACGGTGGGCGACGTGACCTGCGGATCCGAGGAGGACGGCGTCACGTGCCTCGACCAGTCGTCGGGCCACGGCCTGTTCCTCAGCCGAGCGGCGTACGCGGTCAGCTGACGTCCGAGGCGTCGGCCTCCTCGACCTCTTCACGGGTGATGCCCATGAGGTACACGATCGTGTCGAGGTAGGGGACGTTGACCGACGTGCGCGCCTGGTCGCGCACGGTGGGCTTGGCGTTGAAGGCGATGCCGAGACCAGCCGCGGCGAGCATGTCGAGGTCGT
>CAYRZN010000210.1:0-2795 GCA_964428825.1 uncultured Aeromicrobium sp. | reverse complement strand
TCGGCCAACTTCGGACGCGACCTCGACGAGGCCTACGCCCAGATCACCCGCCTCGTCGCCGAGGCACGGACCCGGCACGTGAAGCTGCTGGCCCTCCCCGAGGCGGCGCTCGGCGGCTACCTGTCGACCCTGCACACCGATGGCGACGGGCCCGACTCGTTGCCACCGATCATCGACCTGGACGGTCCCGAGCTGCGTCGGGTCGCCGAGATCGCGGGCGACATGACGCTCGTGCTCGGCTTCTGCGAGGCCGACGGCGCGACGCGCTACAACTCCGCCGCCGCGCTGACCGGTGACGGCGTGATCGGCGTTCATCGCAAGGTGCACCAGCCGCTCGGCGAGAACCTGTACTACGAGGCGGGCGACGTCTACGAGACCTTCGCGACGCCGGTCGGTCGCGTCGGCATGCTGATCTGCTACGACAAGGCGTTCCCCGAGGCGGCCCGTGCGCTGGCCCTCGACGGTGCCGAGATCGTGGCCTGCATCTCGGCCTGGCCGTCCTCGCGCACGGCTGGGGCGAGCGACGTCGCGGAGGACCGCTGGACCAAGCGGTTCAACCTGTTCGACCAGGCGCGGGCGCTGGAGAACCAGATCGTGTGGGTCGCGGCCAACCAGGTCGGGACGTTCGGCTCGATGCGGTTCGTCGCCAACGCCAAGATCGTCGGTCCGGGTGGCGACGTGCTCGCCACGACGGGCACCGAGGCGGGGCTGGCGATCGCGGGTGTCGACCTCGACGAGGCCCTTGGGACCGCGCGCCGGTCGATGTTCCACCTCCGCGACCGGCGCCCCGACACCTACGTCATGGAGGCACCGGTCCATGCCTGAGATGACCGTGACGGTGCGCTGGCCCGACGGCCGCGTCGCCGACTGCTACTCCCCGTCGCTCGTGATGCACGACCACCTGACCCCCGGGTCGACCTACCGGGTCGACGAGTTCACCCGTCGGTCCGCCACGGCCCTGGCCGAGGCGAGCGAGCGGGTGCGCGCGAAGTACGGCTTCGCCTGCACCGCGTCCGCTGCCTCGCTCGAGCGCATCCAGACGACCGCCGCGCGGTTCGCGGCGGCCGATCTCGTCGAGGTCCTCGACATGCAGCCGCCCCTCCCCACCCAGGAGTCGTCATGACCATCCCCGTCGCGATCGTGGGCGCCGGCCAGGCCGGCTTGTCCGTGAGCTGGTTCCTGACGCGCGAGGGCGTCGAGCACGTGCTGCTCGAGGCGTCGACCACGGCGCACGAGTGGACCGACCGCCGGTGGGACAACTTCACGCTCGTGACGCCGAACTGGCACTGCCGTCTCCCCGGCTACGCGTACGAGGGCGACGAGCCCGACGGGTTCATGAACCGTGAGGAGGTCGCGGCGTGGCTCGCCGGGTACGCCGCGAGCTTCGACCCGCCGGTGCGCGAGCACACGGCCGTGACGCTGCTGACGGAGCGGGAGGGTGGGGGCTTCGAGCTCACGCTGCGGGGACCGGACGGCGAGGAGGTGCTCGAGGCCGAGCACGTCGTCCTCGCGACCGGCGGCTACCACCTGCCGATCGTGCCGCCCTTTGCCGCGGCCATCGATCCGTCGATCACGCAGGTGCACTCGGCCGACTACCGCAACGCGGCGCAGCTCCCGGACGGCGAGGTGCTGGTCGTCGGCTCGGGCCAGTCGGGTGCGCAGATCGCGGAGGACCTGCACCTCGAGGGCCGCAAGGTCCACCTCGCGCTCGGGGACGCCCCCCGCGTGGCGCGCTTCTACCGCGGCCGCGACTGCATGACGTGGCTGTCCGACATGGGGCTCTACGACACCCCCGTGCAGCAGTACCCGGGCGGTCGCGCCGCGCGGGAGAAGACCAACCACTACGTGACCGGCCGCGACGGCGGTCGCGACATCGACCTGCGCGAGTTCGCTGCCGAGGGCATGCGGCTGTACGGGCTGATGTCCGGGGCCGAGGGCACCCGGCTGTCGTTCGAGCCGACCATGGCGTCCGCACTCGACGCGGCCGACGCGGTCTACAACTCGATCTGTCGCGACATCGACGCCTACATCGAGCGCGAGGGCATCGACGCCCCGCCCGGCGGGCAGTACGAGCCGGTCTGGACCCCCGACCACGAGCCGCGGATGCTGGACCTCGCCGAGGCCGGCATCACCTCGATCGTCTGGGGCATCGGGTACCGACCCGACTACCGCTGGGTCAAGGTCGGGGTCTTCGATGGGGCTGCTGCGCCGACCCAGACGCGGGGGATCACGTCGGTCCCGGGTCTGTACTTCCTCGGGCTCCCGTGGATGCACACGTGGGGATCGGGTCGGTTCGCCGGCATCGCCCGCGACGCCGAGCACGTCTTCCACGCGATCGTGGGGGCCCGGCGTCCCGCCGCGGCCGAGCACTAGACCGTGCGCCTCGCCGCCGTCGCCGCGCACTTCGGCCGGGACGTCCCGCGCGCTCTCGACAAGATGGCGGGCATCATCGGTGACGCCCGTCAGGCCGGCGTGGACCTGCTCGTCTTCCCCGACGCGACGCTCGGTGGCTACCTGGCCGACCTGCGCAGCCCGGACCCGAACGCACTGCCGCCCGCCTTCGCGGAGGACTCGGTCGAGATCGGTCAGGTCGTCGCGATGGCTGGCGACATGGTCGTGTGCTTCGGCTACACCGAGGAGACGCTGGTCGACGGCGAGCTCCGGCACCACAACGCGGCGCTGTGCGTGACGGGCGACGGGATCCTCGGACGGCACCGCAAGGTGCACCAGCCGGCCGGCGAGTCGCTCGTGTACGCGGCCGGCGACGCGTTCGAGGCGTTCGACACCCCGGTCGG
>CAYRZN010000209.1:1844-2799 GCA_964428825.1 uncultured Aeromicrobium sp. | reverse complement strand
GTGGCTCGTCGGGCTCGGCGGGACGATCGTCGCCAGTGCCGCCGCCGTCCCCACGATCTACGACACCCCCGAGAAGATCGCCGGGTACGCCGACAGCGTCGGCACCAGCCCGGTCAGCTACCTCATGTCGGGTCGACAGGTCGGGCTCGACACCCTCGGCGGCGTCGTGGCCAACGAGATCTCGCAGGTGGCCCAGCTGGGCGTGTGCCTCATGGTGATGTTCCTGGTGGTGCGCCACACGCGGACCGAGGAGGAGACGGGTCGGGCCGAGCTCGTCCGCTCCACCGTGGTGGGTCGCCACGCGGCCGCACTCACCGGGCTGCTGTACGGGACCGTCGCAGCGGCGCTCGTCGGCACCGTCACGACCGTCTCGATGCTGTCGGTCGGCCTCGACCGCCTCGGCAGCGTGACCTACGGGGTCGGGCTGACGCTGCTCGGCCTCTGCTACGCCGCGGTGGCGCTGCTCGCCGCACAGCTGTCGACGTCGGCGCGGGGAGCCCTCGGTCTCGCCGGTGCCGCGATCGCCCTCGGCTACCTCGTCCGTGGGGTCGGTGCGATGCAGGACAACGCCCTCGTCTGGGCCTCGCCGTTCGGTTGGGCCCAGGCGATGGACGCCTTCGGAGCCGAGCGGTGGGGACCGGCCGCACTGCTGGTCGCGGTCACCGCGGCCCTCTTGGCGGCGGTCGCATGGACGACGTCGCACCGCGACGTCGGCAGCGGTCTGCTGCAGACGCGGCCGGGGCGCGCCCGCGCCGCGCGCTCGCTCGGCACCCCCTTGGGGCTGGCCCTGCGGCTGCAGCGTGGGCTGCTCATCGGGTGGGCCGTCGGTCTCGCCGGCCTGGGACTGCTCTACGGAGCGGTGATCCCGACGATCCCCGACCTCGTCGCCTCGAACCCCGACATCGCGGAGGTCATCGGTGCCTCGCCCGACGCCGAGCAGGCGCTCACCGACGCG
>CAYRZN010000209.1:0-1834 GCA_964428825.1 uncultured Aeromicrobium sp. | reverse complement strand
GGTACATCTTCGTGTTCATGGCCGTGATCTCGACGGGCTTCGCCGTGGCGTCGGTGCTGCGCCTGCGCTCGGAGGAGGAGTCCGGTCGGGCCGAGGTCGCCCTGACCACGCAGGTCTCGCGCACGTCGTGGATTGCCGCGACCGTCGTGGTGGCCGCAGCGGGAGCCGTGGTCCTCTCGATGCTGATGGGCCTCGGACTCGCCGTCGGGTACGCCCTGGGGGCGGGGGAGTGGGACCAGGTCGCAGCGCAGGTGGGCGGGCAGCTGGGCTACGTGCCGGCGGTCCTCGTGGTCGCGGCGGTCGCGGTCGCCCTGGTGGGGGTCGGGCCGCGGTGGGCCCGGGTCGCGTGGGCCGTGGTGGCGTTCGTGTTCCTGCAGGTGCTCCTGGGCGAGACGTTGCGCCTGCCGGACTGGGTGAGCGCGATCTCGCCCTTCTGGCACCTCTCGGGCGTCCCGGTGCAGTCGTTCGATCCCGTCCCGGCGGTCGCCGAGGTCCTCCTGGCCGCGGCGCTCGTGGCGCTCGGTGCGTGGGGCTTCCGACGCCGTGACCTGACGACGGGCTGAGACTGTGCCGACGTAGGAGCGGGGGCGCTCGCCGCGCCGACCCGCACGTCGGTGGGTACGTTCGACGCATGACGACCATGCATGGGAGAACGTCCGCGCATCGTCACGACGGGCAGCGTGGACTGGCCGTCGTCGTGCTGCTCGCTGCCATCGCCGAGGTGGTGGCGCCCGTGGTCACGATCAACGGACCGGGCAGCTCGCCCGGAGCCGGGTCGGGCCCGGAGCTGCTGATCACCCCGGTCGGCTGGGCGTTCTCGATCTGGGGCGTGATCTACACCCTCGCGATCGCACAGTCCGTCGCCGTGCTGGTGAGAGGTGCGCACGCGGTTCCACGACGTCTGCAGGTCGATCTCACGGTGCTGTACCTCGGCGGAGCGGTGTGGATCGTGCTGGCGGGACTCGACAGCAGCCTGGCGACCGCCGGTGCGCTGCTCGTGATGTTCGTGGCCGCGATCGACGCCGTGCTCACCACGGCGCGCTCGACGTTCGAGCCGGGATGGTTCTCCGTGCTCACACGTGCGTCCGTGGGTCTCTACGCCGGCTGGGTCACGGCCGCGTTCTTCCTCAACGTCTCGACGGCGATGGTCGAAGCCTGGCTCGTCGAGGCTGACGAGGTGCCCTGGCAGCTGGTCGTGCTGGCCGTCGCCGCCGTGGTGCTGGTCGCCGTGCTCGTGCGGACAGGTGGCATCGTGGCCTACGCCGCGGCCGGTACCTGGGCCATGGTCGGGATCGCCGTCACCGGCAACGCCGACGGCACCACGGGAGTGCTCGTGGCCGCGTTGGTCGCGGCCGCAGTGATCGTCGTCGTGACGGCCGCCCTGGTCGCTCGACGGCCCGCTGCCGCCTGAGTCCTGGAGGTCAAGCCGGGAGGAAGACCTCAGCGAGCCGGCGCCGCACGTCGTGCTGGTCGATCGGGGTACCGGCGTCGCTCGTCAGCGCCGCAGAGAGCCGCCTCGGCCACGCCACCCGTACGTCGCGCGTGACGAAGTCGCCCCCGATCAGGGGCCAGTCGGCGTCGACGAAGCACAGGGCCGCGTGGACGGGTACCTGGTCGCCGACGACATCGCGGACGAGGCCGGCCTGCTTCAGCACGCTGTCGACCAGACGGGTGCAGTGGCGGCTCCCCACGTACAGCTTCTCGACGCGAGGACGGATCACGCCCCCTTCCACGCTGAGCCGGGGTCGCCCGGTGTAGCGCTTCGCGTCGATCACCCAGACCCCCGCTGCGGTGACGGCGAGGTGGTCGATGTTCGCGCGGGACCCGGGGACCT
>CAYRZN010000208.1:0-2843 GCA_964428825.1 uncultured Aeromicrobium sp. | reverse complement strand
ACGTTGCTCAGCTGACCTTCGGGCGTCAACGACTGAAGGGGCCCACGTAGATCAGCACCGAGCTGACGGTCGTCACGACAGCGACGGTGGCGACGACGGGCGGCGGGACCAGCGTCGCCAAGGCCGCCAGACCCGCGACCAGGATCAGTACCCGGAATCCCACGTCCGTCGCAAGAACGTCCACGGGCGCCTGTGGCGACACGAACACTCCCCACAGAACGGCAGCGAGACCGACCACGGCGACGACGGCCAGCCCGCTGGTGACGACATGGGTGCCCCGCCGCCAGGCCCAGACCCCGAGGCTGACGAACACGATCACCTCCACGACGAAGGCGACCAGGTCGTTCGCGTTCACCGACTCCCCCATGCGGACCCCTACGTTTTGAGAGCACTGCTCACACATTGAGTCCATCAGAGCACACCCCGGCCACAGCGTCGTGAACGACCCCATTCCTAGACTGGAACGATGAAGGCTCCAGCATCGACCGCGTTGATCGTCGTCGACGTCCAGAACGACTTCTGCGAAGGCGGGTCCCTGGCCGTGGCCGGTGGCGCCCAGGTCGCCGTCGACGTCGCCGCGCTCGTCGGGTCCGGTGCCTACACGACCGTGGTCGCGACCCGCGACCACCACATCGACCCGGGCGCCCACTTCTCCGAGACGCCCGACTTCGTGGACTCGTGGCCTCGGCACTGCGTCGTCGGCACGCCCGGCGCGGAGCTGCACGAGCCCCTGCGCGACGACCACTTCGCCGCCGTGTTTCTCAAGGGTGAGTACGAGGCCGCCTACTCCGGCTTCGAGGGCCGTGACTCCGGCGGCACGCTCCTGGCCGACTGGCTCCGTGACGCGGGGGTCACGCACGTCGACGTCGTCGGCATCGCGACCGACCACTGCGTGCGCGCCACGGCTCTCGACGCCACCCGTGAGGGCTTCGCCGTCCGGGTCATCGAGGGACTCACGGCCGCCGTGACCCCGGAGAACCTCGACCGTGTGCGCCAGGAGCTGGTCGACGCCGGCGCCGAGGTCAGCCCGTCGCGCTGACCGGCTCTGGCAACGCGTCGTCGGTCGGCATCGTCTCGGGGAACGTCCCGAGCCGCGCCACGATGTGGCCGTTCGGGTAGCTCTTGACCCGCGCCAGGTCGCGCGCGTAGGTCGGCTTGCGACGTGCCGGCAGGAGCGCGATGAACCGCCCCCGCAGACGCAGGGCGGCCCGCGAGGCCCACCGGACGGGCGCCGGCGGCTTGCGGTAGCCGAAGGCGGCCAGGAGGTGGTCGTCCATCAGGCTCCGGGCGAAGGCGTTGACCGCCGGAGCGAGCGGCTTCGGGTAGAACGACGTCAGCAGCTCGAGCGTCGCGTCGGCGACCGCACGCGTCTTGCGGTCGGGCGTGAAGTGCTCGGCCTCGTACGCGTCGAGGAGGCGGCTGAACCCGGCGAAGTCCTCGGGCAGGTCCTTGATGCCCATGAGGGTGCCGACGCGGCGGTAGTACTCGACCGTCGCGGTGACCTCGTGCCCCCGGAGCGTGCGGTACCCGTAGTCGTCGACCCACCGCACGGGCATCACGACGAACGTGGCGAGCACGTACCGCATGTCGTCGTTGCTGATGTCGTAGCTGCCGTGCATCTGGTTCATGCGGCGCACCGACTGGCGGCCCGCGTCGGAGTCCGGCCCGTGCTCGATGATCCCCTCGAGGATCAGGACGGTGTCGTCGTGCCGCCGCTGCGTGTCGGTCGTGAACTCACCCGTGTCGAACAGCAGTCGGCCGATGCTGGGCACCGCGTACGTCCGGAACAGCGCAAAGCTCAGCGCCTGCTGCAGATCCCAAGGGAACTCGTGCATCGCCAGGATCTGGGTGACCCGCACCCGGTCGCGCACGGGGTCGAGACGATCGATCTCCCGCTCCCAGTGATCGCGGCGCAGTGGCAGTCGCATGGTTCTCCTCATCGTGACAGCAGAGCTGTCACGCTAGGGCACGCGACGCCGACTTTCCACCACACCGACGCGGCGGGAGGGCCGTCGACGCGATCAGGACGCGAGCGCCCCCGCGAGGAGCTCGATCGAGCGCACGCGCGCGGGCGCCTCGCCAGGCGCCACACCGACGTGCTCGGAGGCGATGGGGTGCAGCATGACCTCGTCGACGTCGAACTCCGCGGCCAGCGCCGCCAGGTGCGCGGCGACCGCGCCCGGATCGCCCACTCCGCCCTGGCGCAACGACGACGCCACGATTGCCTCGAGCTGCGGCGGCAGGTCGTCCACCCTGTCCTCGGCGAGCGCGAGGGGATGCATCGGCAGACCACCGCGCAGGCGCGCCATGTTGACCGCATTGGGGCGTGCGAGCTCGCGCGCCTCGTCGGCCGTGGGGGCCACAGCGACGTTGGCGGTGAGGAACGTGGTGGGTCGGTCGAGCTGGTCGCCGGGCTGGAAGTTCTCGCGGTAGAACGCGAGTGCCTCGCGGGTGCCGTGTCCGGAGAAATGATGCGCGAAGACGTACGGCAGACCCTTCTCGGCCGCGAGCTGCGCCGAGTACATCGACGACCCGAGCAGCCAGAGTCGGGGGACGCTGGCCGCCGCAGGCGTGGCCTTGAGGATGTACGGACCGCGGCTCAGGGCCTGCGGCACCGGCACCTTGACGCCCTCGGCGCCCATCAGCGCCACGACGTCGTCGAGGTACTGCGGGAACAGCCGGACGTCGTCGTCCCCCCGCCCCGCGGCGCCCCGGAGGGCCACGGACGTGACCGGGTCGGACCCCGGTGCACGGCCGATGCCGAGGTCGATGCGCCCCGGGAAGGCGGCCTCGAGCAGCGCGAACTGCTCCGCGACCGCGAGCGGTGCGTGGTTGGGCAGCAT
>CAYRZN010000207.1:0-2878 GCA_964428825.1 uncultured Aeromicrobium sp. | reverse complement strand
TGAGGCGCGCGGTGGTGCGGGCGCAGCCCCGCCCCTTGAGGTGCGAGGAGGAACGACGAGCCTCGAAAGGGGTACCCGAGCCCACAACGTGACCAAGGTTTCGAGGCTCGTCGCTGGCGCTCCTCACACCTCAACCACCGATGGTCCTTCCGCCCCTTGAGGTGCGAGGAACGAGCCTCGAAAGGGGTACCGCAACCTACATCGTGACCGAGGTTTCGAGGCTCGTCGCTGGCGCTCCTCGCACCTCAACCACCGGGGGTGGCGGTGCGGGCGATGCCCCGCCTGACCCCGTCAGTCGGCGGCGAGGCGGTAGCCGACGCCGCGCACCGTCTCGATCCAGCGTGGGGTCGTGCTGGAGTCACCGATCTTGCGCCGGAGGTTGGCCATGTGGACCTCGACGGCACGCTTGTCGGCGTCGTTGACGTAGTAGGTGGTGACGTAGCCCTCGCCGCGCAGCGTGAGCACGAGGTCGGCCTTCGACCGCACGCGACGCCCCGAGGCGAGCAGCGCGGCCAGCAGGTCGAACTCGCTGCGGGTCAGGTCCACCATCGAGCCGTCGACCGTGGCGACGCGGGTCGCGCGGTCGACCCGCAGACCCTTCCAGTCGAGCACCTCGTGGCCCGCGCCCTCGCCGGCGGGACTGATGCCGGCAGATCCCGAGCCCTGGACGGGACCCGGAGCGGCTTGGGGCGGGTGGGGAGGCTGCAGCGGGTGCGTCGCCTCCTGGACCGGTGCCGACGTCGGCTGGACCGTCGTCGGCTGCATCTGGGCCGCCTGCACCGGTGCGGGCTGGGCGACCGGCGCCGGCGCCGCGGGGGCAGGGGCGGGCGCGACGTCGACGGGTGCGGTGACCGACGGCTGCGTCACGCCGGGATCAGCGGTAGGCGCCCCCACCTGCCGCGGACGCCGCAGGAGCGAGTCGACGCGCGCCCGGAGCTCCCGCGGCCGGAACGGCTTGACCAGGTAGTCGTCGGCGCCGGAGTCCAGGCCCTGGATCACGTCGATCTCGTCGATCTGGCCGGTCAGCATGATGATGTAGGTGCTGCTGAACTCCCGCAGACGCTTGGCCACGGCGAAGCCGTCCATGCCTGGCATCTGCACGTCGAGCGTGGTCAGGATCGGGTCGTGCACGCGGACGGCCTCGATGCCGTCCTCGCCGTTGCTCGTCAGGATCGGGGAGAACCCGCTCTGCACGAGGATCGTCCGCAGCAGGTTGCGGATGTCGGCGTCGTCCTCGATCACGACAGCGATGCGCTGCTCCACCCCGGACTCCATGGCCGAACGCTACCGAACGGGGGGTGCAGCGGCAGCAGATCCGATCTTGTAGGTGAGGTCGCTCACGCCGACCCTCGCGTGAGCTCGAGCGCCTGCTCGACCCAGAACCGACCCGCCTCGGGCCCCCCGTTGCACCGGCCGTCGCTCTCGCCCGGCGGCTTGATCCAGAGCCGGGCGTCGAGCGCGGACTCGTCGTCGACCGCAGCCGGCCGCACGCCTAGGGCCCGGTCGGGCGGGTTGCACCAGTCGTCGGTCGACCCAGCCCCGTTGCGCCCGGAGTCGACGACGTAGTGCGCGTCAGGCAGGTCCTGCCGGATCCGTTCGGCGTACGCCAGCTCGTCGGCATCACTCTGGTAGTTCGCGACGTTGACGCTGAAGCCGCGGGTCTGATCCACCCCGGCTCGCTGCAGCCGCTCGGCCATGACCTCCGGCGCGACCCAGTGCGAGTGACCCGCGTCGACGTAGACCGTGGCCTGGTCACGAAGCTCGACAGCGGCGTCGCGCAGCAACGCGTAGCGCTCGTCCGGGTCGGCACACTCCTCCGCCGTGGCCAAGGCGTCGGGCTCGAGCACGATCGCCACGGTGCCCGAGAGCGCACCGGCGATCGCGCGGATCCACGCGCCGTAGAGGGCCGGGGCCAGTCCGCCCGCCGACTCCTCGCCCGCGCAGTCGCGGTCGGTGATGCCGTAGACGACCAGCACGACCGCGCGGTCGTCGGCACCCGACAGGACCTCCTCGACGAAGGCGCCGACGTCCTGCGGGCCGTGCGCCTCGGGCGTCAGCCAGACGGCGGTCGGGGTGCCGGCCAGGTCGGCGAGCGCCTCGGCGTCGTCGCCGGAGGCCTCCTCGGACGCGGCTGCCGCCGCCGAACCGGCCCACACGTACAGGTCCCGGCCCGCGAAGGGGTTGTCGTCCTGGGGCGAGCTGCGCGTGAGCACCACGACGCCGACCACCAGGGCGAGCGCGACGACACAGGCCGCCACGACCTGACGGCGGCCGACGCGCAGCACCGGTGGGTCAGTCCTTGAACAGGCTCGTGACCGAACCGTCCTCGAACACCGCGGCGATGGCCTGGGCGAACAAGGGCGCGATCGACAGCACCGTGAGCTTGTCGAACATCTGCTCCGGCAGGAGCGGCAGGGTGTTCGTGACGATGACCTCCGTGGCGGCGGAGTCGCGCAGTCGCTCGACCGCAGGTCCGGAGAACACCGGGTGCGTCGCGAGGATCACGACCTCAGCGGCGCCCTCGGCCATCAACGCGTTGGCCGCCTGCACGATCGTGCCGCCGGTGTCGATCAGGTCGTCGACCAGGATGCAGGTGCGTCCGGCCACCTCGCCCACGACCCGGTTGGCCTTGGACTCGTTGGGGCGCGTGATGTCGCGCGTCTTGTGGATGAAGGCCAGCGGCGCCCCGCCGAGGGAGTTCGCCCACGACTCGGCCACCTTGATCCGGCCGGCGTCGGGCGAGACGACCGCGAAGGAGTGGTCGGCGTACTTCTCCCGCACGTACCGGGCCAGGATCGGCATCGCCAGCAGGTGATCGACCGGTCCGTCGAAGAAGCCCTGGATCTGTGCGGTGTGCAGGTCGACCGTCATGAGGCGG
>CAYRZN010000206.1:0-2895 GCA_964428825.1 uncultured Aeromicrobium sp. | reverse complement strand
GGCAGTCGGCCAGCTTGGCCGGCAGCGCGCTGGACTCGAGGGCGTTCTTGCGGCGTTGGGTGTCACGCTGCTGGCGCGCCATCAGGCGCGTCCGCGACGCACCGACGACCTTCTCCATGACCAGGCGCGCCGCGGCCTTCTCGGCGCCACGGGTCGAGGTCAGGAAGCTCCGGAGCTCGTCGGAGACCACCTTCTGCACCAGGCGCGTGACGGCCGGCGTGCCGAGGACCTCCTTGGTCTGGCCCTCGAACTGGGGCTCGGCGAGCCGCACCGTGACGACGGCGGAGATGCCCTCGAGCACGTCGTCCTTGATGACGTCGGTGTCGCCGTTCTTGAGCAGGCGGGTGCCCCGCAGCACCTCGTTGAAGGTCTTGGTCATGCCGCGCTCGAAGCCCTGGACGTGGGTGCCGCCCTTGGGCGTCGAGATGATGTTGACGAACGAGCGCACGTCGGTGTCGTAGCCCGTGCCCCAGCGCAGGGCCACGTCGACGCCGAGCGTGCGGTCGACGTCCTGGGGCGTCATGTGGCCCTTGGGGTCGAGCATCGGCACGGTCTCGGTGAACGTTCCCTCGCCCTGCAGCCGCAGCACGGTCGTGACGGGCTCGTCCGCGGCGAGGTACTCGACGAACTCGGCGATGCCGCCCTCGTGCTTGAACGACTCCTCGACGACCTCGTCGGTCCGTTCGTCACGGATCGCGATCTCGAGGCCCGGCACGAGGAACGCCGTCTGGCGAGCACGCCGCGTGAGGTCCTCGTAGGAGAACTTGGCGCCCTTGATGAAGATCTGCGGGTCGGCCCAGTACCGCACCCGGGTGCCGGTGCGGGCCTTGGCGACCTTGCCGATCTTCGTGAGGCTGCCCTCCGGTGCCCCCCGCCGGAAGGTCTGCGCCCACGTGGCGCCTCCCTTGTCGACCTCGACGTCCAGGCGCTCCGAGAGCGCGTTGACGACCGCGGCGCCGACGCCGTGCAGACCACCCGACGCGTTGTAGGCGCCCCCGCCGAACTTGCCGCCGGCGTGCAGCTTCGTGAACACGACCTCCACACCGGTCAGGCCCGTCTTCGGCTCGATGTCGACCGGGATGCCACGGGCGTTGTCGTGCACCTCGACCGAACCGTCGGCGTGGAGGATGACCGAGATCTTGTCGCCGAAGCCCGCGAGCGCCTCGTCGACCGAGTTGTCGATGATCTCCCACAGGCAGTGCATCAGCCCGCGGGTGTCGGTGGAGCCGATGTACATGCCCGGGCGCTTGCGGACGGCCTCGAGTCCCTCGAGGACGAGCAGGTTGCGGGCGTCGTACGTGCTGATGGCGGATCTCCTCGGTCGTGCGGGCGCGCCGGTCCACGGAGCGGTCGAGCGCTGCCCCCAACCTATCGAGGCTCGAAGATGTCACGTGGATGTGACACGCGGACCGCGTGGCTGCCGTGAAGTTGTCCGCCTCAGGCAGTATCAATGACGTACGTCACCACCACCCGCGCGGAATGCCAGACCGTGAAATGATGTTGACGGCACAGAGCACGAAAACCCCCGAAGGAAAGTAGGTCACCGTGACGGCACTTGCTGAACGCCCCGCGCTGAACGCCACCGACCGCTGCGATCGTTGCGGCGCGCAGGCCTACGTCCGCGTCGAGCTCTCGAGCGGGCTCGAGCTGTTGTTCTGCGCCCACCACGCTCGCGCGTACGAGGACAAGCTGCGCGACGTCGCCGCATCCATCCACGACGAGTCCGGTCAGCTGGCGGCCACGCCCGCGAGCGCGACCGACGCGGAGGCCTGAGCCTCCGCCCCTGAAGGCTTCATCGCCGAGCGCCCCGGACCACTGGTCCGGGGCGCTCGACGTTGCCGACGTGCGGTGCTGGGCCGGACGTGCCATCGTCGATCTGTTGCACACCGACGCCGCTCCCCCGCGGCCGACACCTGGAGGCACCATGCAGATCGGCGGATCACTCTTCCTGCTCGCGATCGGCGCGATCCTCGCGTTCGCCGTCCGAGACTCCATCGAGGCTGTCGACCTCACGATGGTCGGCTACATCCTGATCGCGGTCGGCGCCATCGGGCTCGCCATCTCGCTCATCGTCAACGGCCAGCGTCGTGGGCGGGACGAGCTCCCGCCGCCTCGGTGACCACTTGTCCGGAGACCGCCGACGGGGCGTGGGAGCGGGGCTCACGCCTCGCGCCGCGCCCCGTCGTGGTGGTCGTCGCGCTCTCCCTGCTCCTGCTCGTGGGCTGCTCGCGCGAATCGCCCGAGCGACAGGCCGAGGCCTTGGAACGCGCCGACGAGGCCCTCGAGATCGCCGAGACGACGTACGACGCGATCGCTGCCGAGGTCCCCATCCGCTCGTACACCGGTACCGGGGTCGGGCGTTGGGCCCAGTGCGGCATGGATCCGAGCCCGTCAGGGGCCGAGTACATCGCCAAGGTCTCGAGCCGCACGGGCGCCGAGCCGTCCGGCGAGACGTCCGACGCCTTCACCGAGGCGCTCGAGGACACCGGATGGACCGTGACGTCCTCCGGCTCCGAGAGCCCGAAGGCCGAACGCGGACAGCTGAGGTTCACGTCAAGCGTCGGTCCCGGAGGGATGAACCTCGAGGTCTCCACCGGATGCATCGATCTCTCGGTCGCCGACGTGCAGGCGCTGACCGACCGACCGTCGGACGATCTGGGTCTGGCTCCACCAGAGCAGGACTGACGGACTCACCACCCGACCGCCGCGTGGCCACCTTCAGACCGGCGAACCGTGCAGGGACGCACGCCGCACCGGTCGAACCTCAGTCGAGGTAGTCGCGCAGCACCTGCGAGCGCGACGGGTGCCGCAGCTTGCTCATGGTCTTGGACTCGATCTGTCGGATCCGCTCGCGGGTGACGCCGTAGACCTTGCCGATCTCGTCGAGGGTCTTGG
>CAYRZN010000205.1:0-2943 GCA_964428825.1 uncultured Aeromicrobium sp. | reverse complement strand
GTCGAGGCCGACATCGCCGGCCGCCCGGAGGCGGGCAACGCCGCACGCTCCACGCAGGAGGTGGGGGAGGCCATCGGTTCGCTGCTGGCCGCGGGCGTATCGGTGGGCTGACCGTCCACCCTGTCCCGCCCTCGTCGAAAGCACTACCGTGACCTCCATGACCACCGCCCCGTTCGCCAGCACGTTCACCCCGAACCCCGCTGCGCGCACGGACGCCGAACGGTCGGCGATCCTCGCCGACCCCGGGTTCGGCAACCACTTCACCGACCACATGTTCCTCGCCGAGTGGACCCCCGACGGCGGCTGGCAGGACGCTCGGGTCGTCCCGTACGGCCCGCTGCTCCTGGACCCGGCCACCGCGGTCCTGCACTATGCGCAGGAGATCTTCGAGGGGCTCAAGGCCTACGCCCACGCCGACGGGTCGGTGTGGGGCTTCCGTCCGGAGGCCAACGCCGCGCGCCTGGCTCGTTCGGCCCACCGGCTCGCGCTGCCGGAGCTGCCGGCCGACTGGTTCCTCGGCTCGATCCGTGAGCTCGTCACCGCCGACCGCGCCTGGGTGCCGTCGGGCGAGGAGCGCAGCCTCTACCTGCGTCCCTTCATGTTCGCCTCGGAGGTCTTCCTGGGGGTCCGGCCGTCGCAGCACGTGACCTACTCCGTCATCGCGTCCCCGGCGGGCGCCTACTTCAAGGCCGGGCTCAAGCCGGTCGACATTTGGCTCTCGGAGACGTTCACGCGCGCGGGTGCCGGTGGCACGGGTGCCGCCAAGTGTGGCGGCAACTACGCCGCCAGCCTGCTGCCGCAGCAGGAGGCCTTCGCCCACGGGTGCGAGCAGGTCGCCTTCCTGGACTCGGTCGAGAACCGCTGGGTCGAGGAGCTCGGAGGGATGAACCTGTACTTCGTGCAGTCCGACGGGTCCATCGTCACCCCCGAGCTCTCCGGCTCGATACTCGAGGGCATCACGCGCGACTCGATCATGACGCTCGCCCGCGACCTCGGCCACGACGTCGTCGAGCGCAAGGTCGCGATCGACGAGTGGCGTGACGGCGTGGCCAGCGGCCAGATCACCGAGGTCTTCGCGTGTGGCACCGCCGCCGTGGTCACCCCGGTCGGGCGACTGGCCTGGGACGGTGGCGAGGTCGACGGCGCCAAGGGCGAGATCGGCAAGGTCACCGCCGAGCTGCGTGCGGCGCTGGTCGACATCCAGTACGGCCGCGCCGAGGACCGCCGCGGCTGGATGACCCAGCTGGTCTGACGCGCCGTACCCGGCCAGAGCCGTCCGGGTGCCGTCGGTCGTCGGATCAGTCCTCGTCGTCGCTGCTCGGAGCCTCGACCGAGTCGATGTCGACGTCGACGACGAGCCAGCTGTCCCCGTCCTTCTCGAGCTCGTAGTCGTAGGTGTCCGAGTACTCCTCCGCCTCACCGTCGAGCTCGTAGGACTGGGTCGTCTCCACCGTGATCGTGGCCTCGGTGTCCGACTCGGAGGTCACCTCGAGGTCGTCGATCTCGAAGGCGAACGAGTCGTAGTCGTAGCCCTGCTCCTCGGCCTGGTCGCGGGTGTCGTCGAGCTCGGACTCGCAGTCCTCGACCGAGTCGAGATCGGTGATCGGGTGGAGGGCGAGAACCTCGCAGTCCCCGTCGTTGGTCGCCTGGACGAACTCCCGCATGGCGTCCTCGGGCGTCTGGCCCGCGGCCGTCGTGTCGTCGTCCTTCTTCCCGTCCTGGTCGTCGCTTCCTCCGCTGAGGCCCAGCACGAGGGCTGTGACGCCGACGCCGACGAGCAGGAGCGCGGTGACGACGATCCCGGCGATCAGCGCGGTCCTGCTGCCATCGCGGTGAGGGGTGGACGGGTGCGGGGTCATGGTGGCCTCCGGGTGGTCGGTGGTGGGTGCGATGCTTGGACGCTGCCGCGGCGTCCGATGTTCCCACGGCGAGTGCGGCTCCGGTGACGGCCTCGGCGTCAGGCCCCGTCGGGACCCACGGGGTCGGCGATGTCGACGTCGGCCTCGACCACGAGCCAGCGGTCCCCGTCCTTCTCCAGCTCGTACTCGTAGGTGTCGGAGAACTCGTCGGCCTCGCCGTCCACCGTGAACCCCTGCGTGACGTCCACCACGACGATGGCCTCGGTGTCGGACTCCGAGACCACCTCGAGATCGTCGATCGACAGGGTGAACGAATCGAAGTCGAAGCCGTGAGTCTCGGCATCGTCGCGGGCCTTCTCGACCGTGTCCTCACAGTCCTGCACCGAGTCGGAACCGGTGATGGGGTGGTCAGCCAGGAGCTCGCAGTCGACCTCGTTGGTCGCATCGACGAACTCCCGCATCGCTTCCTCGGGCGTCTGGCCCGCGGCCGTCGTGTCGTCGTCCTTCTTCCCGTCCTGGTCGTCGCTTCCTCCGCTGAGGCCCAGCACGAGGGCTGTGACGCCGACGCCGACGAGCAGGAGCGCGGTGACGACGATCCCGGCGATCAGCGCGGTCCTGCTGCCATCGCGGTGAGGCGTGGACGGGTGCGGGGTCATGGTGGCCTCCGGGGTGGTCGGTGTGGGTCCGGTGCTTGGATGTCGCCGCGGCGCCCGATGTTCCTCCGACGAGTGCGGGTCTGAGGGGTGCGGTGTGGTTCGATCGGACTATGACGCACCTCACACCTGACGCACCTGCGACGCGCCTCGAGCACGACCTGATCGGGGAACGCCAGGTGCCGGCGGAGGTCTACTGGGGCGTGCACACCCTGCGCGCCCTGGAGAACTTCCCCATCACCGGCATCCCGATCTCCGAGAGCCCGTACCTCGTCGAGGCGATGGCCTCGGTCAAGGAGGCCGCCGCCCTCGCCAACCACCAGCTCGGCCTGCTCGACGATGCCCGGTTCGCCGCGATCCGCGACGCCTGCGAGGAGATCCGGGCCGGCCAGTGGCACGACCAGTTCGTGGTCGACGTGATCCAGGGTGGT
>CAYRZN010000204.1:1156-3051 GCA_964428825.1 uncultured Aeromicrobium sp. | reverse complement strand
GTCTGGTCGTGCAGGATCCCGTCGGTCAGCGTCGCGACGTAGCCGTCGACGGCGGCCGGGACGTTGCGCATGCGGCGCGCGACGTGGTGCCAGTCCTCGTCGCTGTCCGTGGGGACGAGGTCGAAGATCTCGCGCAGCGACTGCGCGGGGGAGGCGATCACGTTCAGGTCGCGACGCCACTCACCCGACTCGTGCTGCTCGCCGGCGAGCTCGAGCGTGCGCTCCAGCTCGAGGCGGGTGACCCGGTCGACGTCGTCGATCGGTTCGGTCTCCCGCACCGTGCGGAGTGCTGCTGCTGCCGCGGAGGCGAGCGCGGCGTGGCCGTCGGGGGAGTGGTCGGCGTACTCGCCCTCCCGCCCGGGACGACCCAGCTCGACGTGCCACTCCGGCTGCAGCTCCAGCAGGGTGTCCAGCCAGCTCTCGGCCACGCGGTCCATGGGGGTGGGTTCGCGGTTCATGGTTCGACGTTAACCCGCGCAGGGCCACCCGCCTGGTGGTCGAGGTGCGAGGAACTGGCGGTGACCGTCGCGACGGACAAGCGGCCACGGACCAAGAGACGGGGCGACCAGGCACCGCAACCGACCTCGGGCGGTGAGTGAGGGCCCGAACGGCTGACTCATTCGGGCCCTCACGCACCGCCCGCCTGTTGACCTGGGCCCTAGATCACCGCTCGCACGACGAGCCGGGTGACCGGGGTCACGGTCGCGGGCGACCGCGCCGGGGATAGACTGACGACGTCACTTTGTCTGGTACCCCTCGGGACTGGAACGAAAGGCAACACCATGTCGCTTGCCCATGTGGGCATCGTCGGCGCCGGCCGTGTCGGTGCCGTGCTCGGTGCTCGTCTGCGCGCCTCCGGGTACCCGGTGGTCGCGGTCGCCGCCCGGTCCGAGGCGTCCCTCCTGCGGGCGCGGACGTTCCTGCCCGGCGTCCCCGTGCTCGACGCGGTCGAGGTCGTCCGGATGAGCGAGGTGCTGGTCCTGGCGGTGCCCGACGACTCGCTCGCCGCCGTCGCCGAGGAGCTCGCGCCACACGTGCGACCCGGCCAGCTCGTCGTCCACACGAGCGGCCGCCACGGTCGCGCCGTGCTCGCCCCCTTGGCCGAGCTGGGCGTCCGCACCGCGGCGTTCCACCCGGCCATGACGTTCACCGGCAGTGACGTCGACGTCGACCGCCCGTGCGTCGTCGGGCTCACCACGACCGACGAGGACCGCACCGACGTCGAGACGCTCGCCGTCGCCGTCGGTGGAACTCCCGTGCACGTCGCCGAGGAGGACCGGGTGGTCTACCACGCGGCCCTCGCCCACGGTGCCAACCACGTCGTCACGGTCCTGAACCAGGCGATGGACCTGCTGCGCTCGATCGGTGTCGCCGACCCATCGGCCGTCCTCGAGCCGCTCGTCCGCGCGTCCGTCACGAACACGCTCGCCTACGGGGACGCGGCGCTCACCGGCCCCGTGGCACGGGGCGACGCGCGCACGGTCGCGGCCCACGTGGCCGCGATCACCGACGGTGAGGTCGCTGCCACCTACACGGCGATCTCGGCCGCCACGATCGAGCGAGCCCTGCGCGACGGACGGGTCGACGAGTCGGCCGCGGGCGCCCTGCGAGGTGCTCTCTCCGCGGGGGCCGAGCGATGAGCAGCAGCAGCATCAGCGTCGTCCGCACGGCTGCCGAGCTGCGCGGGCTCGAGGGCACCATCGCGCTGGTCCCGACGATGGGCGCGCTGCACGACGGCCACGTCCAGCTCATGAAGCACGCCCGCCCGCTCGCCGACACCCTGGTCGCGTCGATCTTCGTCAACCCCACGCAGTTCGCGGCCGGCGAGGACTTCGGCGAGTACCCCCGCACGTGGGACGCCGATCTCGAGCGCTGCGAGGAGGCCGGCGTCGACG
>CAYRZN010000204.1:0-1146 GCA_964428825.1 uncultured Aeromicrobium sp. | reverse complement strand
CTAGTGTCGAGCGCTCCCGCTGCCCGGGAGCCCGTGTGCCCGCGAGGGCGTCGCGGTCGTGTTCGCCCCCGAGGTCGTCGCGATGTACCCCCACGGTCTCGACGACCAGGTCATGGTCGACCCCGGTCCGCTCGGTGCGATCCTCGAGGGCGGGCAGCGACCCACCCACTTCCGCGGCGTGCTCACGGTCGTCGCGAAGCTCTTCGGCCTGGTGCGTCCGGACGTCGCGGTCTTCGGCGAGAAGGACTACCAGCAGCTCGCTCTGATCCGGCTGATGGCCGAGACCCTCTGCCTCGACGTGGAGGTCGTCGGCTGTCCGACGGTGCGCGAGGCCGACGGGCTCGCGATGAGCTCACGGAACCGCTACCTCACCGCCGACGAGCGGGAGCGCGCCGTGGCGCTGTCGCAGGCGCTGGACGCCGGCGTGTCTGCGGGTCCCGACGGGCAGGAGGCGGTCCGCGCGGCGGCGCTGGCCCGCCTGGCCGACTTCGGCGTCGAGCCCGACTACGTCGCCGTCACCTCGCCCGACCTGGGCGATCCGGCACCATCCGGCGCAGCACGCCTGCTGATCGCCGCCCGTGTCGGCAAGCCCCGACTCCTCGACAACTGCGCTCTCACCCTCGGGGCCGACGCCCCGGGGTACGCCCCGGAAGGAAGCTGACCATGCTCCGCACCCTCATGACCTCCAAGATCCACCGCGCCACCGTGACGCAGGCCGACCTGCACTACGTCGGCTCGGTCACGGTCGACGCCGACCTGCTCGACGCCGCGAACCTCATCCCGGGCGAGCAGGTGCACATCGTCGACATCGACAACGGTGCGCGCCTCGTGACCTACGTGATCGAGGGCGAGCGCGGCTCGGGCGTCATCGGCATCAACGGTGCCGCCGCCCGCATCGTGCAGCCGGGCGACCTCGTGATCCTCATCGCCTACGGCCAGATGGAGGACGCCGAGGCGCGCGTCTTCGAGCCGAACGTCGTGTTCGTCGACGCCGGCAACCGCATCATCGGCACGGGCTCCGACCCGGCCGAGGCGCTGCCCGGCACCGGCTTGGTCCGCGGCGACGTGACGCTCGGCAGCGACGTCCGCTCCAACCCCTTGGTCGCGGGCCGCGCGTGACCCTCCTGACCCTCGACGTCGGCAACA
>CAYRZN010000203.1:0-3056 GCA_964428825.1 uncultured Aeromicrobium sp. | reverse complement strand
AGGCGGTGGGGCTACCGGCGCTCGCGCTGCGGATCCAGCCGGGTGGCGAGACGTTGGTGAACGTGGAGACCATCTTCCACACCGAGGCACCCGAGTTCCGACACTCCACGGTCCTGCTCGGCCAGGCCGTCGACATCACCGCGACACCCACGAGGTTCACCTGGCACCACGGCGACGGCACCACCCAGACCACGTCGACCCCAGGAGCGCCGTACCCGTCGACCGACGTGACACACCGCTACACGCGGGTCGCCGCCGGCCTCACACCTCGGGTCGACGTGAGCTACCGGGTGTCGTACCGGGTCAACGGAGGTCCCGTGCTGGAGATCGACCAGCTGATCACCGCCGCCGGACCACCCGCCGACCTTGCGGTCACCGAAGCCGCCCCCGTCATCGTCGCCCCCTGAGCACCCCGGCCCGGACACGACACCGGGCAGTCACGGCCTTCCCCAGCGCGTGACTGCCCGGTGGCAGGTCCGGGCACAGCCCGGAAAGGGTTCCGGTCGGCGGGCGTCAGTCTCAACCCAAGGCCCGCCGACCAGGTTCGTGGGGGCGTCAGTCGGTCGCGTAGACCGGGACGGCCAGCTTGGTGCCCATCTGCAGCGTCTCGCCGTCGACCAGCGAGTTGAGCTCGACGATGTCGTCCATCGTGTCGCGGATGTCGCCGGCCGGGTTGGCCTCGCCGGCGATGGACCACAAGGTCTCGCCCGGCTGCACCGTGACGCTCGTGGTGCCCGTGACGCCACCAGCATCGCTGGTGGCGGCGGTTCCCGAGCCGAAGACGATCATGAGTGCGGTGATGACGGCCAGCGCGAGGACCACGAGGGCCGACCGCCCGCGGCGCGTGAGCCGCAGACCACCCGACGAGGCCGCCGGACGCACGGCGACGAGCACCGTCTCCGGAACCGCGACCAGGTGACGCTCGCGGGGGCCCGCCGCACGGGCGGGGCTCGGAAGCTCGAACAGCGGGAGCTCGTCGTGGGTGATGCTCATGGTGGTCTCCGAGGGGAAGTGAGGAGGTTGGCGTGTTCTCTCGAACGTCCGCCCGGCGCTTCAGCCGAGGGATGTCATTCGATCGGGATCAGTGCGAACGGACGTTCGATCGAACACATGAACGACCATACGGGCCGGGTCGGACAAAAGTGAAGGCCCTAGTCGAACAAATTTGCGAATGGAGGCCTGCAACCCCTCTGACCTGCACTGATACCGTGGATGTGATCTGGAGCACAGGTCGGATCCGCCCGACGGGCGGCGTCGACCGCGTCCACCTAGGCTCGAACCCATGCCCGTCGCCCACCTGAAGACCGCCTGGAAGCTCGCCTCCGAGCGCAACGCCTCGCTCCTCGCGGCGGGCGTCGCGTTCTACGTCTTCCTGGCGCTGTTCCCCGCGATGATCGCCAGCCTGCTCGTGTACGGACTCGTCGCGAGCCCGGAGACCGTGGCCCGCCAGTCCGACAGCATCGCCGACGCCCTGCCTGCCGACGCAGCCTCGCTCGTGACCGGGCAGCTCGAGTCGCTCGCCTCCACCTCCTCGAGCTCGCTGAGCGTCGGCTTCGTCATCGCGGTCGTGCTCGCGCTGCAAAGCGCCAGCGGCGGCATGGCGAACCTCGTGACGGCGATCAACGCGATGCTCGGCAACCGCCAGACCCGTGGCTTCGTGAAGCAGAAGCTGCTCGCACTCGGTCTCACCGCTGGCGCGGTGGCGTTCCTCGCCGTCACGATCACGCTCGTGGCCGTCGCTCCCCCACTGCTCGACTCGCTGATCGACGTGCCGGGCATCCGCGTTTTGGTCGACCTCGCCCGCTTCCTGCTGCTGGCGATCGCGATCGTGATCGGGTTCGGCCTGGTCATCCGCACCGCCCCGGACGCCGAGTCCGGGCAGGAACGCCCGAAGCTCTGGTCGCCCGGGGTCACGGGCGCCGCGGTCGCCTGGCTCGTCGCCTCCGTCGCGTTCTCCCTGTACGTCGACAACTTCGGCAGCTACGGCAAGACCTACGGCGCCCTCGCCGGCGTCGTCGTCCTTCTGCTCTGGCTGTGGGCCGGATTCTTCGCCCTCCTGATCGGCGCTGCCTACGAGGCGGTGGGTGAGGGCGAGCGGCCGACCGACGAGGAGATCGACGAGCTCGCGGACGTGGAGAACCTCGAGGGCGCGGTGGGCACCGACACGCCCACTCGAACAGATGTTTGATCTCGTCGAACATCTGTCCTAGCGTTGCCCCCATGAGCACCGAGGACATGGCCGACCGCTCCAACGTCAGTGAGCTTCCCGACGGCCCGCCCGACGCCGACGGCCTGACCGCGCGCCAGCGCCGCGTCCTGGAGTTCCTCCGCGACGAGGTCGCCCAGCGCGGCTACCCGCCCAGCATGCGCGAGGTCGGCGCAGCGGTGGGCCTGCACAGCACCTCCTCGGTCTCGCACCAGCTCAAGCAGCTTGAGAAGATGGGCTTCATCCGGCGCGATCCCTTCCGCCCGCGGGCGATGGAGATCTTCCTGCCCGACGGGGCGGGAGCACGTCCTGCGGTCAGCTCGGCCGACGAGACGGTCGTCGACGAGACCGACATGCGCGATTCGCTGCCCGACGCCACCTATGTGCCGATGGTGGGCCGCATTGCGGCCGGCGGTCCCATCCTGGCCGAGGAGCGCGTCGAGGAGATCTTCCCGCTGCCCAAGTCCCTGGTGGGCGACGGCACGCTCTTCCTGCTGGAGGTCAGCGGCGACTCCATGATCGACGCCGCCATCTGCAACGGCGACTACGTCGTGATCCGCCAGCAGCCCGTCGCGGAGAACGGCGAGATCGTCGCCGCGATGCTCGACGGCGAGGCCACGGTCAAGACCTTCCAGCGCAAGAACGGCGAGGTCTGGCTGCTGCCCGCCAACCCGGAGTACTCCCCCATCGACGGCACCCACGCCACGATCTTGGGCAAGGTCACCGCTGTCCTGCGCCGGGTGTAGCCCCGCCCCGAGATGGACGCAGCCTGAGGGTTTCTGGTCGCCATGACGACTGCTGTCTGCCATGAGGTGTCGGACAGGTATGTGACGGGACCTGTCGGACAGAT
>CAYRZN010000202.1:0-3069 GCA_964428825.1 uncultured Aeromicrobium sp. | reverse complement strand
TGGCCGCGAGCGCGGCGCGCAGCGCGAACATGCCCGGACCGCCGACCTGCAGGTGCTCGGGGAGGATGTCGGGGGTGTTGACGAAGAGGTTGCCGCGCCCCTCGTCCCAGTGCTCGCGCAGGTCCTCGCCGAACTCCGTGAGCTCCTCCTTGGTCGTGCGCCAGGTGAAGTACGTGTAGCTCTGCGTGAAGCCGAGTCGGGCCAGACCCCACATCCGCGCCGGGCGCGTGAAGGCCTCGGCGAGGAACAGCACGTCGGGGTGGTCGGCCTTGACGTCGGCGATGAGTCGCGCCCAGAAGCTCGGCGGCTTCGTGTGCGGGTTGTCGACGCGGAAGATCTTGATGCCGCGCTCGACCCAGTGCAGCGTGATGCGCAGCATCTCGGCCTGAGCCGACTCCGGGTCGTTGTCGAAGTTGATGGGATAGATGTCCTGGTACTTCTTCGGCGGGTTCTCGGCGTACGCGATCGTGCCGTCGGGCAGCGTCGTGAACAGCTCGGGGTGCTCGGTGACCCACGGGTGGTCGGGGGCCGCCTGCAGCGCCAGGTCGAGGGCGACCTCGAGGCCGAGCTCCTGGGCGTGCGCGACGAAGGCACGGAAGTCGTCGTCGGTGCCGAGCTCGGGGTGGATCGCGTCGTGCCCACCCGCGGCGGAGCCGATGGCCCACGGGGATCCCGGGTCGGTGGGCCCCGGGGTCAGCGTGTTGTTGGGTCCCTTGCGGTTGACCTCGCCGATCGGGTGGATCGGCGGCAGGTAGACGACGTCGAACTGCATCGCGGCGGCACGCTCCAGCTCCGACCGTGCGGTGGCGAACGTGCCGTGCACCGGCCGGCCCGTGGCGTCGACGCCCCCGCTGGACCGGGGGAAGAACTCGTACCAGGAGCCGTAGGCGGCCCGCTCGCGGTCGACCCAGACCTGCCGCGGGGCGCCCTTCGTGACGAGCTCGCGCACGGGGTGCTCGTGCATCAGGGCACGGACCTCGGGGCCGAGTGCGGGACCCACGCGAGCCCCGAGGGGCAGCTCGGCGTCCCGCAGGGCGTCAGCGGCACCCTGCAGGGCAGGCCGGTCGGCCTTCCGCTCGCGGCGGGCGGCGACCTCCTCGAGCAGGCGCGCGGCCAGCTCGAGGTCGTTGGCGAGCTCCGCGGGGCCCTGGCCGGCAGCCAGCTTGACCTCGATCGCATGGCTCGTGGTGGCCCAGGGGTCGCTCCAGGCATCGATGCGGAACGTCCAGAGACCGGGGGCGTCGGGGACGATCGTGGCGCCGAAGCGGTCGAGTCCCGTGCCGATCTCGCTCATGCGGGTCGACCGGTCGCTGCGCTCGCCAGGTCCGCGCCACGCGACCGTGGCGGCCACGGCGTCGTGGCCCTCGCGCCACACGGTGGCGACGACGGGGACGTGCTCCCCGACGACAGCCTTGGCGGGGTACGTGCCGTCGCCCGACACGGGCCTGACGTCGTCGATCCCGATGCGTGCGGTCATGGTCGGGCCTCCCCGTTCGTCGGTTCCGTCGTTCGGTGGCGTGCGCCGTGTCGTCCCTCAGCCTCGAACGTACCGAGAGACCGGTGCCGGCGCGATCCCAGCGCCGCGAGCACTAGATCGCGAGTGGTGCGTCGGCCGCCAGGACGCGGTCGACCAGGTCCGACGGGCGGACGTCGTCGAGCAGCGTCGCCGCGGTGAACTCGGCCGCGAGTCGCTCGAAGGTGCCGCCCCGGCGCAGCATCGCGTGCTTGCCACCCTCGACCCGGACGTACGACAGGTCGGCCGTGCGGGCGATCAGTCGCGCGGACGCCTCGGACCGGGCCGGGATCGCGATGCGGTCGTCGGTGCCGTGGGCGATCAGGACCCGGCGGCCGGAGAGGTCGGCGCCGCCGTCGCTCGGGTAGACCCACGGGTTGAGCGCCACGACGCTGCGCACCTAGGGGCGGACCCCCGCCAGGATCGCGGCGCGACCACCGAGGGAGTGGCCCACGAGACCGATCGGGACGTGGCCGGGCAGGTCCTCGTGCAGGCGGTCGATCGCCCAGCTCACGTCGTCGACGGGGGTGTGGCTGGTGTTCCAGCCGCGCGTGGAGTTGAGGAGCCGGTAGACCGCGAGGCGTCTGTGGCCGGCGCGCGCGACCCGCTTCGCGACGGGGATCATGCGCAGGACTGACAGCTGGGTCGGGCTGACCATGGTATTGCCCTGGCGGCTCGCGCCTCCGTGCAGCACGAGGACCGCACCGTCGGGGTTCCGGGGCTCGGCGACGGGGATCAGGCGGGGGGAGGGGCTCACCTCCCCAGTGTTCCCCGGGGTGCCCAGCCGAAACCGTGACGACTCCCCCAGATTTGCTGGCAAATCCACCTTTCGACCGCTGCCGAACGGTGGATCTGCCAGCAAATCTGGGGCCTCCTCAGTCCTCGCGGGGGGCCTTGAGGAGCAGGAGCGATCGGGGGCCGAGGGTCAGGGTGGTGCCGGCGGGCAGGGGGGCCTCCCAGGCCGGCTCGCCGACGGGCGAGGAGGTGTCGAGCGTGGGGCGGAACGTGGCACCGAACTCCGGGCCGGGCAGGGCGACGTCGACCGGCTCGGCGCCGGCGTGCAGCAGCAGGAGCCAGGAGTGGTCGGCGAGGAGCTCGCCCTCACGCGTGCGGGACTGGCTGTTCGAGCCGTCGATCCACATGCCCAGCGTGCGCCGGCCCTCGTCGAGCCAGTCGGGCTCGGTCATCTCCTGGCCGTCGGGGCGGAGCCAGATCAGGTCGGGGCGCCCGGTCGGCGTGGTGCGCCCGTCGAAGAACTGCGCCTGGCGCAGGGCCGGGCTCTTGGCCCGCAGGTGGATGACGCGTCGCGCGAACGCGAGCATCGACTCCGACTCCTCGGTGTCGCTCCAGTCGACCCACGTGGTCGGGTCGTCGAGGCAGTAGGCGTTGTTGTTGCCGCCTTGGGTGCGCCAGCGCTCGTCGCCCGCGACGAACATCGGCGTGCCGGTCGAGAGCATCAGCGTGGCGAGCAGGTTGCGTCCCTGCCGCTGCCGAAGCTCGCGGATCCCGTCGTCGTCGGTCTCGCCCTCGACCCCGTGGTTCCACGAGCGGTTGTC
>CAYRZN010000201.1:0-3107 GCA_964428825.1 uncultured Aeromicrobium sp. | reverse complement strand
TGACAGCCGGGTTCGCGAACGACGTGGAGCTGGTGAACCAGTAGGCGGCCCCGATGTAGGCGCCGACCGCCGGAGCGGCGAGCGCGACACGGCCCGTGCGGACCAGCGCGAAAATCACGAGCACCAGGCCGGCGGTCGCGACGACCTCGGCCAGCAGGTGCGACCCGCTCGCGCGCTCGTTGCCGGAGAACCCCTGCGGGGCCTCGAACATCGCGTTGGCGAGCAGGGCACCCCCGATGGCGCCGGCGACCTGCGCCGCGACGTACGGCGCGATGTGTCGAGCACTGAATCCATCCGCATCGCCTCGGCCGAGCCACCAGTCGGCGATCGTCACGACGGGGTTGAAATGCGCTCCCGAGACGGGCCCGAGCACCAGGATCAGGACTGCGAGGCCCAGCACGGTGGCGGTGCTGTTCTGCAGCAACTGCAACCCGACGTCGTCGGGCGACAGCCGCTGGGCGGCGATGCCCGAGCCCACGACGATGGCCACGAGGAGCGCGGAGCCCAGGGCTTCGGCGAGAAGTCGACGAGGGAGGGGGTGCACCGCCGTGGGCGGTGTCTCGGAGTTGGTCACGGGAACATCTTGACGAGAACTATTCACTCAGTCAAACTCGACTCAATGAACATTGAGCGAATGACTCCGGAGGGTCGGGCAGCTTGGCATGCGGCTCTGGCCGATGTGGCGCGGATCGACATCGTCGACCGGCTGAGGTTCACCGACCTGTCGCCGAGTGAGCTGCAGAAGGCGATGGGTCTGCCGTCGAATCTGATGGCCCATCACCTCAAGGTGCTGCAGGACGCCGGCATCGTCGACCGTCGGCGGTCCGACGGCGACCGCCGTAGGACCTACCTGACCCTGACCGATCGCGCTGCTGCCGAGGGCGTCCGGGAGCCGTTCCGTGCGCCGCGGGTGATCTTCGTGTGTTCGGCCAACTCCGCCCGCTCCCAGCTGGCTGCGGCGCAGGCGCGACGGTCGACCCTCATCGAGGTCGCCTCTGCCGGCACCGTCCCGGCCTCCGCGGTGGCTGCGGGCGCCCAGTCGACCGCCCGTCGTCACGGGCTCAGCCTGGAGGACGTTCCCCAGTCGATCGACGCGATCCGGCGCACCGACGACTTCGTGATCGCCGTCTGCGACCAGGCCTACGAGGAGCTCGACGGTGACGTCGCCTTGCATTGGTCGCTACCCGACCCCGTTCCCGAGGGCACGGACGCTGCCTTCGACGAGGCCTTCGCCCGCATCACCGACCGCCTGTCCACCCTGTTGCCTCACCTTGAGGCCACCTCAGAAAGAGGACCGTCATGAGCACATCCATCGCCATCGACCAAGGGGCCGCGCTGGCGGCCTCGACCGACCGCCTCCTGGCGGAGTTCGCCGACCGCCTCGAACCGGACACGATCTCCCGGTTCCTGCAGCACTCCTATGACGAGCTCTCGACCCCCGCGCGGTTCGGCCACCACCTTCCACTGCTCGCCGAACGCTTCGCCCGCCAGCGCCTCACGGCGCTCGCACGGATCGAGGGCGAGCACAGCATGCCGATCGTGCTCTTCCTCTGCGCCCACAACAGCGGTCGCTCGCAGATGGCCATGGGCTTCCTCGCCCGCCACGCGTCGACGCAGGCTGTCGGGTGGTCCGGCGGTTCGCACCCGGCCGAGACCATCAATCCCGCCGTCGTGGCGGCGATGGCCGAACGTGCCGTTGACATCTCGGCCGAGTACCCCAAGCCGTGGACCGACGAGGTGCTCCGCGCTGCCGATGCGGTCGTCACCATGGGCTGTGGTGACGCGTGCCCGATCATCTCGGGCAAGACCTACGAGGAATGGGACCTGACCGATCCCGAGGGGCTCACGGTCGAGGAGATCCGTCCGATCCGCGACGAGATCGAGCGTCGCGTCCTGACACTGCTCGCCCGACTGACCGCACCCTGAGCTCCGAGACCTCTCCAATGCATCGACGCATCTCAATACGTCCGGCATACTGAACGGCATGGCCACCGACCTTCCCGTTCTCGATGCTGCGCCGTGCTGCGCACCGATCGTCGGCGAAGCGATGAGCGCCGAGGACGCCACCGCCCTCGCGACAAGGTTCAAGGCCATCGGTGACCCCACACGGTTGCGTCTGCTCTCGCTCGTGGCTTCGCACGAGGGGGCCGAGGCCTGCGTCTGCGACCTGACCGAACCGGTCGCCCTGTCGCAACCGACCGTCTCGCACCATCTCAAGATCCTGGTCGAGGCCGGGCTCCTGACCCGCAGCAAGCGCGGCACCTGGTCGTTCTACGCACTCGTCCCCGGAGCGCTCGACGACCTTGCCGACCTGCTCCGCACGCCGGTCGCCGTCTGACCGTGTTGGCTACGCCGGCGGCGATTCGGCACATCGAGGACCACGACTGGGACGACGTGCGCCGCATCTACGCTGACGGCATCGCCACCGCCAACGCGACCTTCGAGACCGAGGTCGCTCTGCGCGAGGATCTCGAGCAGCGGTGGGTGGCCGGACAGGTGTTCGTCGCCGAGACGGACGGACGCGTCGTGGGCTGGTCGTCGGTCTCCCCCGCTTCCGCGCGCCACTGCTACCGCGGCGTCGGCGAGACGTCCGTCTACGTCGACGGCGCGGCCCGAGCACAGGGCATCGGAAAACGTCTCGTCGAGCACCAGATCACCGCAGCCGAAACAGCCGGATTCTGGACCCTGCAGACCTCGATCTACCCCGAGAACCGCGCCAGCCTCCGGATCCACGAGGCGGCCGGCTTCCGGGTCGTTGGCCGTCGCGAACGGATAGCGCAACTCAACGGCTTGTGGCGCGACACCGTGGTACTCGAATGGCGTTCCGTTACGCCTTGAGGTTGGTGGCCGAGATTGTGCAACTGACCTCGTCTGGTCGGAAGTTGCGAGGCAAACGACTCCACGGCCTCGCTGCTCGTGAAGTTTTCAGTCGGAAGGCTCGGACTTCTGACCTCCGGACGGCACATTTCGCACGTCCCGCGAACGCAACGCAGACTCGATCTGAACCGATGTCGGGGCACCCGCGAGCCCGCTTGTCGTCCAGTACACACGGCAGGCGAGCGTGTCCACACGCGTTGCTTCGGGGAACAGGTCCTGACCATCGACGA
>CAYRZN010000200.1:0-3161 GCA_964428825.1 uncultured Aeromicrobium sp. | reverse complement strand
CGTCGAGGTGGAACTCCTCGAGCCAGTACAGCGCGTTCGCCACGAGGAAGTTGCGGACCTGCGGGTGGCCGAAGTCGAACACGTACGTGCCCCAGTCGGGCTGCTCGCCGCGACGGGGGTCCGGGTGCTCGTAGAGCGGCGATCCGTCGAAGCGGGCCAGGGCCCACTCGTCCTTCGGGAAGTGGGCCGGGACCCAGTCGACGATGACGCCGAACCCGCGCTGGTGCAGCCGGTCGACGAACCACCGGAAGTCGTCCGGGCTGCCGAAGCGCGACGTGGGCGCGTAGTACGACGTGACCTGGTAGCCCCAGGACCCGCCGAACGGGTGCTCGGCGACGGGCATCAGCTCGACGTGCGTGAAGCCCGTGGCCTCGAGGTGGTCGGCCAGGGCCTCGGCGAGCTCGCGGTAGTCGAGTCCCTGCCGCCAGGAGCCGAGGTGCACCTCGTAGATGCTCATCGGTGCGTCGATCCAGGTCGTGGCCTCACGGCGCTCGATCCAGGCGTCGTCACCCCAGGCGTGGGACGGCTCGACCACGACCGAGGCGGTCGCAGGTGGCACCTCGGTGCCGTAGGCCATCGGATCGGCCTTCTCGTGCCACGAGCCGTCGGCACCCTGGATGCGGAACTTGTACGCCTCGCCGGCGCCGACGCCGGGCACGAACGTGCCCCAGACACCGGGTCCGCCGAGCGGCTGCAACGGGTGGCCGCCGCCGTCCCAGCCGTTGAAGTTGCCGACGACCTGCACGGCCTGGGCACGCGGTGCCCAGACGGTGAACGAGGTGCCGGGGGTGCCGTCGACCTCGCGGACGTGCGTACCGAGCACCTCCCACAGGCGTTCGTGACGACCCTCGGCGAACAGGTGGAGGTCGAGGTCGCCGATCAGCGCCACGTCGGTCGGTCCGGGTGTCGTTCCAGCCACGGTGTTCAGCTCCCCTCGGTCGTGAGTCGTCGGATGGAGGCCAGGGGCACGAGCAGCCAGTCGGGCCGGTTGGCGTGCTCGTACGCGACCTCGTAGACCGCCTTGTCGAGCTCGAACGCCCGTAGGAGGACGGCCTGGTCGCGGGGGTCGTGACCGCTCTCCTTGGCGTAGCCGTCGCAGAACGCTGCGCGGTTGTGCTCGGCCCAGGCAGCGGCCCGCTCGGCCTGACCCTCCTCGTCGGGCTGACCCACGAGGAGCTGCTGCGCCGCGTAGTCGAACGAGCGGAGCATGCCGGCCACGTCGCGCAGCGGGGAGCGGAGCGAGGCGCGCTCCACGACGCTGGCGGCCGGCTCGCCCTCGAAGTCGAGGAGCAGCCAGCCCTGGAGCGTGCGCAGCACCTGGCCGAGGTGCAGGTCGCCGTGGACGGACTGCACCGAGACCGGTGGTGGGACGTCGGCCACGGCGCGGAACGCCGCGACCAGGGGATCGGCGTAGTCGGCGAGCTCCGGCACCTCGCCGACGACGCGCTCGAGGCGCTCGAGCATCGCGTCGACGGTGTCGGCGAGCTCGGCCGCGTCGGCGTCGCGGGTGCCGAGCGCCTGCGCCAGGTCGGCGTGGACGTCGGCCACGGCCTTGCCGAGGCGGTAGGCCTCGCCGGAGAAGTCGCCGCCGAGCTCACCGGGCGGCAGGCCGGAGGTGTCGGCCATGAAGTCGCGCACGCTCGTGGTGGCCATGACCCATCCGTCGGCCGCGTCAGGCATGAAGCGCTGCAGCATCCCGAACGTGACGGGCTCGCCGTCCAGCTCGCCCGAGATCGAGCCGAGCGGGTCGGCGATGTGGTCGGACGTGACCTCGCGCAGGGCCCGGTGCAGCACGAGGTCCTTGTTCGTGCCCGGGGTCAGCTTGCGGAAGAGCTTGAGGATGTACTGGCCGCCGTACACGATCGACGTGTTGCTCTGCTCGGTGCTGATCGGGTGCCCGCGCAGGCCGGACTCCAGCTCGGCGCCGGGCTCGGGCGTGAACTCCACCCCGCCGACGGTCGTGCGCGAGGCGATCAGGTCGAGCAGGTGGCAGGTCAGGTCGGCGTCGCCGGACGCCTCGTAGACGGCCGGACCGTCGGCGAGCGGGATCGAGGCGGACGCCGGGACGTCGGGCACCTGGTCGTCGCGGTGGCCGATCAGCAGCTGGTACGGCTCGGACCGGTCGCCCTGCTCGACCTCGACCACGAGGTGCAGCAGGAGGACGTCGTCGCCGACCGGCAGCTCCGTCGCCGCGAGGGCGCGCACGCCGGTGATCTCGCGGTCCTTGCCGCCGAACCATCGCTGGGTCGGCAGCCACGCGGGCAGTGCCGCGGCGATCTGCGTGACGAGGTCGTCCTGGGGTCCGGCCGCGTCCGCGCGGTGCGAACCGGGGGTGATGTCTGACGTCATGCCATGCTCCTCCGTTCGCCGTCGTCCTCGGTGTCGGTCAGCTGGAACCAGTAGAAGCCGTGGCCCGGCAGGGTCAGGAGGTACGGCAGCTCCCCGACTCGCGGGAAGCGCACGCGACCGGTCAGCTCGACGGGCGTGCGGCCCTCGTGGTCGGCCAGGTTCAGCTCGACCGGCTGCGGGAACCGGGACAGGTTGTTGACGCACAGCACGACGTCGAGCTGGCCGTCCTCGCCCACCATGCGGCGCTCGTAGGCCAGGACGCTCGGGTTCGAGCCGCCCAGGTCGATGAACTCGCCCTCGGCGAACGCCGGGTGCTCCTTGCGCACCGCGATCATGCGGCGGGTCCAGTTCAGCAGCGACGCGGCACTGCCCTGCTGCGACTCGACGTTGATGGCTTCGTAGCCGTACGTGGCGTCCATGATCGGCGGCAGGTAGACGCGGCCCGGGTCGGAGCGCGAGAAGCCCGCGTTGCGGTCCGGCGACCACTGCATCGGCGTGCGCACCGCGTCGCGGTCGCCCAGCCAGATGTTGTCGCCCATGCCGATCTCGTCGCCGTAGTAGAGCACCGGCGAGCCGGGCAGGCTGAGCAGCATCGCGGTGAACAGCTCGAGCTGGTTGCGGTCGTTCTCGAGCAGCGGGGCGAGCCGTCGACGGATGCCGATGTTGGCCTTCATCCGCGGGTCCTTGGCGTACTCGCGGTACATGTAGTCGCGCTCGTCGTCGGTGACCATCTCGAGGGTCAGCTCGTCGTGGTTGCGCAGGAAGATGCCCCACTGTGTGCCGTCGGGGATCGGCGGGGTCTGCGCCAGGAT
>CAYRZN010000199.1:0-3168 GCA_964428825.1 uncultured Aeromicrobium sp. | reverse complement strand
TGCCGATCGGCGGCGGCAAGGGCGGGTCCGACTTCGACCCCAAGGGCAGGTCCGAGGGCGAGATCATGCGCTTCTGCCAGTCCTTCATGACCGAGCTCTACCGGCACATCGGGGAGTACACGGACGTGCCCGCCGGCGACATCGGCGTGGGAGGCCGTGAGATCGGCTACCTGTTCGGCCAGTACAAGCGCATCACCAACCGGTACGAGTCGGGTGTCCTGACCGGCAAGGGTCTGTCCTGGGGTGGTTCACAGGTGCGCACCGAGGCGACGGGCTACGGCCTGGCCTTCTTCGTCCGCGACATGCTCGAGGCCTCGGGCGAGTCCTTCGACGGCAAGCGGGTCGTCGTCTCCGGCTCGGGCAACGTCGCCCAGTACGCGATCGAGAAGGTCCACCAGCTCGGCGGCACGGTCGTGGCGTGCTCGGACTCCAGCGGCTTCGTGGTCGACGAGGCGGGCATCGACCTGGAGGTCCTGCAGGAGGTCAAGGGGGTGCAGCGGGGGCGGATCTCCGACTACGCCGAGGCGCGCGGCGACGGTGCGACGGTGGGGACGGGCTCGATCTGGCAGGTGCCCTGCGACATCGCCCTGCCGTGCGCGACGCAGAACGAGCTCGACGCCGAGGCGGCCCGGGCCCTCGTCACGAACGGTTGCTCCGTGGTCGCCGAGGGCGCCAACATGCCCACCACGCCGGACGCGGTCGACGTCTTGGTCGGTGCCGGCGTCCGGTTCGCGCCCGGCAAGGCGGCGAACGCCGGAGGCGTGGCCACGAGTGCGCTGGAGATGCAGCAGAACGCCTCGCGCGACTCGTGGTCGTTCGGGTTCACCGAGGACCGACTCGCCTCGATCATGCGCACGATCCACCAGAGCTGCCTGGAGACCGCCGACGCGTACGACGTGCCGGGCGACTACGCGGCCGGCGCGAACATCGCCGCGTTCGTCCACGTCGCCGACGCCACGCTCGCGCAGGGAGTCGTCTGAGTGGCGGGCGAGACCTCGCTGCGGCTCGTCCATCGTCCCGCTCGGCCGCTGCGCACCCGTCCGCGTCGCGTGGGGCTGGAGGGCGTGCTGGACCGCCTGGACCGCACCGGCGCGTGGACGGACGTGCCCGGCGACGCCGCCGAGCGAGGGTTCCGCTGGGACGACCGCGACGTCGAGACCCGCTGGTGGTTTCCCCAAGGCGTGACGGCCCGGATCGACCCAGCAGGTGCAGGCATCGCTGCGGGCCGCCCCGTCCTGCTCACGAGCTGGTATGGCCACGGCGGTCTCGGGTACGTGCTGCTCGGCTCGCGGATCTCGGTCGTCGACCTCGAGCCGGCGGCCGCGCCGCGGTACGCCCACGCGCGGCTCGTCCAGGAACGCCGGATCGCCGGGCTGCCGGGGCTGCGACGCGTTCCGGTCCACGCCGGTGGCCTCGCCTGGTACGGCGAGAACCTGTTCGTGGCCGCCAGCGGCGGGGGTTTGCGCGTCTTCCGTCCGGCCGACGTGCAGCGACTCCGCTCGCGGCTGCGTGGTCGCGGCACCCGGTACGTGCTGCCGCAGGTCGGGGCGTACGGCGCGGAGTCGGACTCCGAGGAGCGTGGCATGGTCTACTCCTTCCTCTCGATCGAGCGCGGTGCCGAGGCCGACCACCTCGTCGCGGGGGAGTACGGCCGCAAGGGCACGGGCCGGCACCGGCTGCTGCGGTACCCGCTCGACCGCTCCACCGGCCTGCTGCAGACCGACGCCGACGGCGTGGCCCGCCCAGTCGAGATCGGCGACGGTGTCCCGCGCATGCAGGGCGCCACGATCGTCGACGGCACCTGGTTCATCACCGCGAGCTCCGGCGAGGGCAACCCGGGCGACCTCTGGGTCGGTCGTCCCGGCGAGCTGGTCCGTCACCGCGGGGTGCTGCCGACCGGGCCCGAGGACATCACGCCGTGGCCGGGGACGGACCGGCTCTGGTCGCTCACCGAGTGGCCCGGTCGACGATGGGTGTTCCCCGTCGACGGCGCCCGGTGGTCGCACCAGCGTTAGCCTGACGCCCGTGGTCTACGACGCGCTGTTCCGCCAGGTGTTCGCCCGCATGGATCCCGAGCTCGCGCACGAGCAGTCGTTCCGTGCGATCCGCGTGGGGGGTCGTGCTGTCGGGAAGGCACTCGTCCGGGTCCCGGAGTCCCCGCGCACCGTCATGGGCATCGAGTTCCCCCACGCCTTCGGCCTCGCCGCCGGTTTCGACAAGAACGCCAAGGGCGTCCTGGGGCTGCTGGCCCTCGGGTTCGGGCACGTCGAGATCGGCACCGTGACGGCCCAGGCGCAGCCCGGGAACCCCCGTCCCCGTCTGGTGCGACTCGTCGACGACCACGCGGTCGTCAACCGCATGGGCTTCAACAACGACGGAGCCGCCGTCGTCGCCGCGCGCCTGCACCGGCTCCGTCGTTCGGCGGCCGGTCGCCGAGCCGTCATCGGGGTCAACATCGGCAAGACCAAGGTCGTGCCGCCCGAGCACGCCGTGACCGACTACGTCGACTCCGCCCGCCTGCTCTCGCCGTTCGCGGACTACCTCGTGGTCAACGTCTCGAGCCCCAACACGCCGGGTCTGCGCGACCTCCAGGCCACCTCGCAGCTCGGGCCGATCCTGTCGGCCGTCCGCGCGGTGACCGAGTCCCACCACGGTCGCCGCGTGCCGCTCGTGGTGAAGATCGCGCCCGACCTGGCCGACGCCGACGTCGACGCCGTCGCCGACCTGGCACTGGAGCTGGGGCTCGACGGGATCAGTGCGACCAACACGACCATCGCGCGCCCGGACTCGCTCCGGACGCCCCGCGCGGTCGTCGAGGCCGCCGGTGGCGGCGGCCTCTCCGGGCCGGTCCTCGCGGAGCGGTCGACCGAGGTCCTGGTCCGGCTCCGCGAGCGCGTCGGGGACCGCCTGGCGCTCGTCGGAGTCGGCGGGGTCACCACCCCCGAGGACGTCGTGGCGCGCCTCGAGGCGGGGGCCGACCTGGTGCAGGCCTACACCGGGTTCATCTACGGCGGCCCCGCCTGGCCGGCCCGCCTGGCGGCCGCCGCGGCGGGCCCTCGAGGGTGACGACCCCCCGATTTCGGATCCGGGCGATCACCTTGTAGGGTGGGTCGTCGGCTTGCCCCTTTAGCTCAGTCGGCAGAGCGTTTCCATGGTAAGGAAAAGGTC
>CAYRZN010000198.1:0-3227 GCA_964428825.1 uncultured Aeromicrobium sp. | reverse complement strand
TCGGACCTGCCCTTGGGGTCGAAGTCGGACCCGCCCTTGCCGCCGCCGATCGGCAGGCCCGTGAGGGCGTTCTTGAAGATCTGCTCGAACCCGAGGAACTTCACGATGCCGAGGTAGACGCTCGGGTGGAACCGCAGGCCGCCCTTGTACGGGCCGAGCGCCGAGCTGAACTCGACCCGGAAGCCGCGGTTGACGTGCACCTGCCCGGCGTCGTCGACCCACGGCACGCGGAAGATGATCTGCCGTTCCGGCTCGCAGAGTCGCTGGATGATCGCCGCGTCGACGTAGTGCGGGTGCTTGCGGACGACCGGACCGAGGCTCTCGAGCACCTCGTGCACGGCCTGGTGGAACTCCTGCTCCCCGGGGTTGCGGTCGAGCACCTGGTCGTAGGCGTCCTGCAGCCTCGGGTCGAGCGTCGGCACCTGGTCGTCTCCTCGGGTCGCGGCGAGCGGGCACCGTCGACGCTAACGGGCCAGCGCGCGGCGTGCCCGTCGGCCCGTGAGGGTCGGTGACGTCGCGGTGGCGGAATGAGCGCGGGAGGTCGGCCGTTGACGCAGACATGACGACACTCGGACTGATCGGCAGCGGCAACATCGGCAGCACCATCGCGAGGCTGGCGGTCGACGCCGGCATCGACGTGGTCCTGAGCAACAGTCGCGGCCCGGAGACCCTGGCCGACCTGGTGGACCAGCTCGGCCCCCGCGCCCGCGCGGCGTCCGCGGACGAGGCGGCGGGCGCCGGCGACCTCGTGGTCGTGACGATCCCGCTCAAGAACCTCCACGACGTCCCGGTCGAGCCGCTGCGCGGCAAGGTCGTGCTCGACACCGGCAACTACTACCCCGAGCGCGACGGCTCGATCCCCGAGCTCGACGACGAGTCGACCACGACGAGCGAGCTCCTGCAGGCGCACCTGCCCGACTCGCCCGTGGTCAAGGCGTTCAACAACATCTACTTCGAGCACCTCGCGACCCTGGCGCGCCCGGCCGGCGACCCCGACCGTTCGGTGCTCGCCATCGCCGGCGACGACGCGACCGCGAAGGGCGAGGCGGCCGCCCTGATCGACCGGCTCGGCTACGACACCTACGACGTGGGTCCGCTCTCCGAGGGGTGGCGGTACCAGCGCGACACGGCCGCCTACGCGGCGCTGTACGGCGACCCCAGCACGTCCTACCCGGACTGGCGGCCGCGCACCGTCAAGGTCGACCTGCTGCAGCAGCAGCTCGACGCCGCCGTCCGCTACCGCGACATGTAGGCGACGCCGCTCCCACATTCTCAGCGCTCAACAACGCACCAACGCCCCCAGCAAAGAACGCTGGGGGCGTTGGCACGTACGTGGCAGGTAGAGGATTTGAACCTCTGAAGTCGATGACGGCTGATTTACAGTCAGCTCCCTTTGGCCGCTCGGGCAACCTGCCTCGCGTGCCGCCCGAACTGCAGGCGACGGAGAGAGAGCCTACCGCACACGGTTAGGCTGATCGAATCCAGATCCACCCCTCTCGAGGAGACGCAGATGGCCGACTCGTCGTTCGACATCGTCAGCAAGTTCGACCGCCAGGAGGCCGACAACGCCCTCAACCAGGCGATCAAGGAGATCGGCCAGCGCTACGACTTCAAGGGCACCGGCGCCACGATCGAGTGGAAGGGCGAGCAGGGGATCGAGATCACCGCCAACGCCGAGGAGCGGGCGCTCGCGGTGCTCGAGGTCTTCAAGGAGAAGCTCATCAAGCGCGGCATCAGCCTCAAGGCGCTCGAGACCGACGACCCGCGACAGAGCGGCAAGGAGGTCAAGCTCAACGGCACGTTCAGCGACGGCATCACGACCGAGCAGGCCAAGAAGGTCAGCAAGATCATCCGCGACGAGGGGCCCAAGGGCGCCAAGGTGCAGATCCAGGGTGACGAGCTGCGCGTCACGAGCAAGAAGCGCGACGACCTGCAGGAGATCATCGCCCTCGTGAAGGCCGCCGACCTCGACTTCCCAGTGCAGTTCGTCAACTACCGCTGACTCACGACACCGCAGAGGCGGCTCGATGGCACGGATGTCCGACCTGGAGTCGGTGTTCTGTCGCACCGCGGCGTGGCGCTGGCTGGCGCGGCGCCTCGTGGTGCCCCGCGTCCTGGAGCGGATGATCGGCCCGCAGGTGCTGGAGATCGGGTGTGGCAGCGGCGCCATGGCCGCCGAGGTCCTGCGCCTCCGTGGCGATGAGATCACGCACTTCACCGCGACCGACGTCGACCCAGCGATGGTGGCACTCGCCCGGGAGCAGCTCGCTCCCTTCGGCGACCGGGCCGACGTCCGCCAGGTCGACGCCGCCGGACTGCCGTTCGACGACGACTCCTTCGACACCGTGTGCAGCTGGCTGATGCTGCACCACACGATCACCTGGCGGGCCGTCGTCGCGGACGCCGTCCGGGTGCTACGTCCGGGAGGTCGGCTCGTCGGCTACGACCTGCCGGACACCGCCACGACCCGGGCCGTCCACCGGCTGACCCACTCCCAGGTCCTGATGATCGACTCGCCGGTCCTGGCCGAGCACCTGACGGCGTGCGGCCTGACCGACGTGGTGGTCGAGCCGATCGGCGTGATCGGCGCCTACCGCTTCAGCGGGACGCTGGCCACGGCTGTCTGACGACCGCCCACGGAAGACGCGTCAGGCACACTGCAGGGGTGTCCGACCCGCTGCGGAACCTGCTCGACGCGCCGCCCGACCTGCCGGTCACCGCGGGCCTGGCCGCTCTCGACGAAGCCCTCCGCACGCGCGGCGTGGCGGTGGTCCAGGCACCGCCCGGCACCGGCAAGACGACCTTGGTCCCGCCCGCGGTCGCGGGCGTCGTGACGGGGCGGGTCGTCGTCACGCAGCCCAGTCGCATCGCAGCCCGCGCCGCTGCCCGTCGGCTGGCGCAGCTGCTCGGCGAACCGGTCGGCGAGACCGTGGGGTACGCGGTGCGCGGAGACCGGCGCACCGGTCGACGCACGCGTGTCGAGGTCGTCACGACCGGTCTGCTGCTGCGGCGGCTGCAGCACGACCCGGAGCTGACGGGCGTCGGCGCCGTCGTGCTCGATGAGGTGCACGAGCGCCATCTCGATGCCGACCTGACTCTCGCGCTGCTCATCGACGTCCGCGCCAACCTCCGCGCGGACCTGGCCCTCGTGGCGATGTCGGCCACCGTCGAGGCTGACCGGACGGCGGCCCTGCTCGGTGGGGACGACGAGGGCGCTCCGGTGATCC
>CAYRZN010000197.1:0-3360 GCA_964428825.1 uncultured Aeromicrobium sp. | reverse complement strand
TCCCGTGAGCGGCCTGTCGACGTGGGTACCTGCGTCGCTGCAGAGGCTGCGCGGCGTGGTCGTGCCGATCGTGGCTGTGGGCGTGCTGGTGGCCGGATTCGTCTCGTGGTCAGGCGACGACGTCCGCACCGTCACGGCGCGCTTCGACCGGACGGTCGGGGTCTTCGTCGGGTCCGACGTCAAGGTCATGGGCGTGACGGTCGGGCGGGTCGAGTCGCTCGAGCCGCAGCCCGATGGGGTGGAGGTGACGATGACGTACGACGCCAGTGTCGAACTGCCGTCGGACGTCAAGGCGGTCATCGTGGCGCCCTCGGTCATCGCCGACCGCTACGTGCAGCTCACGCCGGGCTACGTGGAGGGACCGGTGCTCGCCGACGGGGCCCGTCTCGAGCTCGACGACACTGCGGTGCCGGTCGAGCTCGACCGGTCGTTCGAGGCGACCCAGGAGCTCGTCGACGCGCTCGGGCCGGACGGAGCCAACGCCGAGGGCGCGCTCTCGGACGTCCTGGCGGTCGGAGCCGCCACGCTCGACGGCCAGGGCGAGGAGATCGGCACGTCGATCGAGGCGTTGGCCGACCTCTCCCAGGTCGTGGCCGACGGATCGGGCGACCTGTCCTCGACGATCACCGATCTGTCGACCTTCACTGGCACGCTGGCTGACCACGACACGGCGCTCTCCGCGCTGATCACCGACCTTGCATCGCTGTCGACGAGCCTCGCCGCCGACGGCGACGACCTGGAGCTGCTGCTGCAGACGTTGTCGGGCTCCCTCGCCCAGGTCTCGACGTTCGTCCAGACCAACCGCGCCGACCTCGTGGACGACGTCGAGTCCCTCCAGTCCGTCGCAGCGGCGCTCATGACCGAGCAGGACTCCCTCGCCCAGGTCCTCGAGCTGGCCCCGCTCGGCCTGACGAACCTGACACAGGCCTACGACCCGGTCACGAAGGACGTGCGCACGCGGGCCAACCTCGTCGAGGTCCTGCGCAACGTGGACGGCCTCCTCTGCCAGGCGATCTCGTCGCAGTCGCCGGTCGATCCCAGCGCGCTGTGCTCGCTGCTGTCGGGTGCGTTCTCGATCCTGCCGCTGGACGGTGGGTTCGATCTCGACGGCAGCGCGGCCGTGCCACCGGTCGCGGTTCCGGGCACGGTGGACCAGGTGCCCCCGGCCTCGGTGACCGACCTCGGTGGTGTCGACTGGGCCGGTCTCCTCTCGACACTCACGGGTCCGCTCGGCACCCCAAGCACGGGGGTCGCGCCATGACACGCACGCTGCGCGCGCTCGTCGCTGCGACCGTGAGCGCGGTGCTCGTCGCCGGCTGTGGCTACGGCGGGCTCAACGACCTCCCGCTCCCGGGCGGGCCCGCTGTCGGTGACGACCCGTACCGGCTCGAGCTGACCTTCGAGGACGTCCGTGACCTCGCGCCGAGCTCCACGGTGCGCCTCGATGGCGTGACCGTCGGCCGGGTCGACACGATCGAGCGCGAGGGGTGGAGCGCGGTCGTCACGGTGCTCGTCGACGAGGAGACGCCGATCCCGTCGGACGCCGTGGCCCGTGTCTCGCAGACCAGCCTCCTCGGCGAGAAGTTCGTCGAGTTCGTTGTCCCGGCCGGTTCGACCGCGACCCCGTTCGTCGACGGCGACGCCGTCGCGCTGGCCTCGACGACGCGTGGCGTGGAGGTCGAGGAGGTCCTCGGGGCGCTGTCCCTGCTGCTCAACGGCGGTGGCATCGCGCAGCTGCAGACCATCAGCACCGAGCTCCATCTCGCTCTCGACAGCGGCTCGGTCGACACCACGACGTTCCTGACCGAGCTGGATGCGTTCGTCGGAACGCTCGACGAGCACCGCGGCACGCTCATCGCGGCGATGGAGAACGTGCAGCGCCTCGGCGACCAGGTCGCGGCGAACCGCACCCAGATCCAGGGCTCGATCACCGCGATCGAGGCGGGCACCCAGGTGCTGGCGGGGCAGAGTGACGAGATCATGTCGATGATCACGGCCCTGGACTCGTTCGGCGCCACCGCGAGCGACGTCGTGGCGGCCACGAGTGCCGACCTCCAGGCGAACCTCGAGGCGCTCCAGCCGGTGCTGGAGCAGCTCGCCGTCGCCGGTGACCGTCTCCCGCGGGCCCTCGAGATCATCCTGACCTTCCCGTTCCCGGACGAGATGCTCGGTGCGCTCAAGGGCGACTACGTGAACCTCGATCTGGAGATCGACCTGACCCCGTTGCTCCTGCTGTCGAACCTGCTCGCGCCGGCGTCGCTGGCCGAGACCGCGACGTCGCTGCCGGGCCTCTTCACGGTGCCGCCGGCGCCGGCCGACACCGACGCGGTGGGGACGGGCCCGGCCGCCGTGGTCCCGGCGCCGCCCGCTGGCACGTCCGGCCAGGTGCTGCCGGACCTGCTGTCGCTCCTGCTGGGAGGCACCTCGTGAAGGCCGTGACCCGTCGACGTCTGTTGGTGTTCCTCGTGATCGGCGCGTTCGCGATCGCCAACGCGGGGGCTCGCTACGCCGGCCTCACCGATCTCGTCCGTGACGACTCGTTCTCGGTGGCCGTCGAGCTGGAGGAGAGCGGCGGTCTCTACGAGGCCGCCGAGGTCACCTACCGCGGCGTCCGCATCGGCTCGGTGGACCGCGTCGAGTTCCGGCGCGACGGGATCACGGCGCACCTCGAGATCGACCGAGGATCGCAGGTGCCCCGCGATCTCGTGGCCGAGGTGCACAACCGATCCGCGGTCGGCGAGCAGTACCTCGACCTCGTGCCCCGCTCGGCCGACGGTCCTCTGCTGGCCGACGGGGACCTGGTCGACGCCACGGACACCACGACGCCGGTCGCGGAGGAGGACCTGCTGGTGTCGATCGACCGCTTCGTGACGTCGATCGACACCGACGACCTGTCCACCGTCGTGAGCGAGCTCGGCACGGCGCTCGGCGGTCGCGGCGAGGACGTCGGCCGGATCATCGACAACACGGGGGTCGTGCTCGACGCGGGTCAGGCCTCGCTGCCGGCACTGACGGAGCTGCTCGCGAGCGGCGAGGTGGTGCTGCAGACGCAGGCTGACCTGGCGCCGGAGATCTCGGGCACGCTCTCGTCCCTCGTGGTCGTGACCGACGTCGTGGCCCGCAATGACGCGGCGCTGCGTCAGATCCTGACGAGCGGCACCGACGCAGGTGCCGCGCTCGACGGGCTGGCCACCGACCTGACGCCGGTGCTGCCTTCGTTGCTCGGTGACGTGGCCGGTCTGGCCACCGTCACCACCGACCGACTCAGCTCGCTCGAACAGACGCTTGTCGTGGCACCACTTGCGCTCGCGAGCGGGGTGACGCCGGGTCGCGACAACAAGTCGCACTTCGCCCTGGCGA
>CAYRZN010000196.1:0-3388 GCA_964428825.1 uncultured Aeromicrobium sp. | reverse complement strand
GCGTGGCGCCGGCCTCCTGCAGGTGGTAGCTGCAGATGTTGAGCGGGTTCCACTTCGGGATGTTGTTGACCGTGTACGCGATCATGTCGGTCGTGAGCCGCAGGGAGGCCTCGGGCGGGAACACGTAGGTGCCGCGCGACAGGTACTCCTTGATGATGTCGTTCTGCGTCGTGCCGGCGAGGCTCTCGGGCGGCGCGCCCTGCTCCTCGGCGGCCACCTGGTACATGGCGAGCAGCCACATCGCGGTGGCGTTGATCGTCATGGAGGTGTTCATCTCCTCCAGGGGGATGTCCTGGAAGAGACGGCGCATCGAGCCCAGGTGCGGGATCGGGACGCCGACCTTGCCGACCTCGCCACGGCTGAGCTCGTGGTCGGGGTCGTACCCGGTCTGCGTCGGCAGGTCGAAGGCGACCGAGAGTCCGGTCTGACCCTTCGCGAGGTTCTTGCGGTACAACGCGTTCGACTCCGCCGCCGAGCTGTGGCCGGCGTAGGTCCGCATCACCCAAGGCTTGTCAGGCACGGTCTTGTCAGGCATGGGGGCAGATTACCGCGCGGTAACGCCAACGGACACCGGGTCAGCGTGATGCGAGTCACCCGGTGCGCCGGCAACACCTCACAATGGACCCCCCTCGACTGCGAGGAAGACGTAACGCGGCACGCTCCTCGGGCGTCGCTCGAGGTAACCGGACCCTCCTAACGTCGGGGTGGTCGCCGGCCGGCGACCTGCGCAGCCACCCCGAGGAGTCCGATGTCCAGCACGTCGCACGATGCCGACCGGGCGCTCCACTATCCTCAGGGGACGCTCGGCGCGCGGACGACGTGCCCCATCGACGACATCGTGGAGGTGCGACCGCGATGAACCCCACCCGTGGCCGCGCCAGCACGCCGAGCGGGACGGTGCTGACCGGCACCCGCATCCTCGTGACGGCCCAGCGGCGCGCGTCCGACTTGGCCCTCGCCCTCGCACGTCGGGGCGCCGAGGTCGACGTCGCGGCGACGCTCGGGGTGCAGTCGCACTTCGACGAGGAGACCCTGCTGGCACGCACCCGGGACCTCATCGCCGACCCGCCGGACATCGTGGTCATCACGACCGGCATCGGGTTCCGCGGCTGGTGGGAGACCGCCGAGGCGGCCGACCTCACCGAGGACCTGCTCGCTGCCCTCGCACGAGTGCGTCTCGTCGCCCGCGGCCCGAAGGCCCGGGGTGCGCTCCAGACCGTGGGTCTGATCGCCGACTGGGTGGCCGAGTCGGAGACGTCCGCGGAGATCGGTGAGTTCCTCCGGGCCGAGGGCGTCCAGGGGGCGCGCATCGTGATCCAGCACCACGGCGCCGGCGACGACGGCCTCGAGGACGTCCTGGTCGAGGGCGGTGCGCAGGCCACGAGCCTCGTGATCTACCGCTGGGGCCCACCACCGGACCCCGCCGCCGTGGAGCGTGCCGTGCGCGAGACCGCGAGCGGTGCCTACGACGCCGTGGCCTTCACCTCTGCTCCCGGCGCGTCCGCCTGGCTCTCGGCCGTGCGCGAGCACGGTGCCGAGGCACCCACCCTCGAGCTCCACCGCGCGAACCGGCTGTCGTTGGCAGCCGTCGGTCCGGTCACGGCCGAGCCGCTGCTGCGTGCCGGGTTCACCCCCTTGGTCCCGGAGCGAGGCCGGCTGGGCGCCTTGGTGCGGGCCATGATCGTCCACCTCGGTCACGAGGGTGGCGGCGTCCCGACCCCCGTCGGCCGGCTGCGGGTGCACGCCACCGCCGTGACCATCGACCACGAGCTCGTGCCCCTCTCCCCCTCCGGCGTGTGCGTGCTACGACGCCTGTGTGCGGAGCCGGGCGCCGTCGTGTCGCGGGGCGAGATCCTGAGCGTGCTGCCGGGCGACTCGATCGACCCGCACAACGCGGAGGTCGCGATCGCGCGGGTGCGCGAGGCGATGGGGCCCGGCGCCCCCATCCGCACCGTCGTCAAGCGGGGCTACCGGCTCGACGTCCTCGACACGGTGCTTGATTCGGGGCTCGATCCGGGGCTCGATCCTGGGGCGCCCCGATGAACCCGGCCCTGGTCCTGTGCAGCCACGGCACGGCCGACCCGGCCGGCCAGGAGGTCGTGCGTCGTGTCGCCGCCGCCGTGCGACGGGCTGCCAGCCCGTTCGAGGTCCACGAGTCCGTCGTCGACGTCGAGGACCACCGGCTCGGCGACGTGCTGGCCGGCCTGCGCCGACCCGCGGTCGTGGTGCCGCTGCTGCTCTCGGGCGGCTACCATCTGCACCACGACATCGCCGAGGCCGTCGCCGCTCATCCGGCCGCCGTCGTAGCGCGGCCGCTCGGCCCGGAGGCGGCGCTCGCCGCACTCGGGGTACGTCGCCTGCACGACGTCGGTGCCACGCAGGACGACGTCGTCGTGCTGGTCGGCTCGGGGTCGAGCGACCCGCGGGCGCTGCAGGACGTCAACACCGCCGCCGCGCTGCTGGCGGCCCACTGGGGCGGCCCGGTCCGGGTGGGGCACCTCGGCCGGTTCGGCACCCCCGCGGCCGAGGTCGTCGCGGCGGCCCGTCGTGACGGCGCCCGACGTGTCGTCGTCGCGTCGTACCTGCTCGCGCCGGGGTACTTCCAGAACACGTTGCCGGGGGTGGGCGCCGACCTCGTCTCCGCGCCCCTGCTGAGCCCCTCGCCCGAGCCGGAGGTCGTCGACCTGGTCGTCCGGCGCTTCGAGCGAGCCGCCCGGACCCTGAGCTGGGAACCCCCCTCCACCTTCGACCGCGCGCGCCACTGAGCCGGCTCCCGCATCGACGACGCTCTACAGTCACCCCATGGTCAACCTCACTCGGATATACACGCGGACCGGCGACGACGGCACGACCGCGCTGGTCGACATGAGCCGCACGTCCAAGAACGACCTGCGACTCGTGGCGTACGCCGACGTCGACGAGGCCAACAGCCAGATCGGTGTCGTGCTGTCGCTCGGCGAGCTGCCCGACGACGTGGCCGCGGTCCTGACCCACGTGCAGAACGATCTCTTCGACGTGGGTGCCGACCTGGGCGCGCCCGTCGTCGAGAACCCCGAGTACCCGCAGCTGCGGGTCGAGCCCGACTACGTCGAGCGGCTCGAGCAGTGGTGCGACACCTACAACGAGCAGGTCGAGAAGCTCCGGTCGTTCATCCTCCCCGGTGGCACGCGCGCTGCCGCCCAGCTGCACGTCGCCCGCACCGTGACACGCCGCGCCGAGCGCGCCGCGTGGGCCGCGATCGACGAGCACGGTGACACGATGAACGCGCTGACGGCGAAGTACCTCAACCGGCTGAGCGATCTGTTGTTCATCCTCGGTCGGGTCGCCAACCACGCGGCCGGCACGGGCGACGTCCTCTGGGTGCCCGGCGGCGAGCGCCAGGGCTAGG
>CAYRZN010000195.1:0-3419 GCA_964428825.1 uncultured Aeromicrobium sp. | reverse complement strand
GTTCTGCGCCACCGGCCAGGGCGGCCTGCAGCGCAACCTGAGCGCCGCCGAGATCGTCGACCAGGTCGTCGACGGTGCGGCAGCGATGGCGAACGGCCTGGTCCCCGGCGGCCCGGGCCGACTGTCGAACGTCGTGTTCATGGGCATGGGTGAGCCGATGGCCAACTACAAGGCGGTCATCGGCGCCATCCGCCGCATGGTGGCCCCGGCGCCCGACGGCCTCGGCATGTCGGCCCGCAACATCACGCTCAGCACCGTCGGACTCGTGCCGCGCATCAAGCAGCTCACCGACGAGGGCATCCCCGTCACGCTCGCCGTGTCGCTGCACGCCCCCGACGACGAGCTACGCGACGAGCTCGTGCCGATCAACACCCACTTCAAGGTCGCCGAGACCGTCGAGGCCGCGTGGGAGTACGCCAAGAAGACGAAGCGCCGCGTCTCGATCGAGTACGCCATGATGCGCGACATCAACGACCAGGCCTGGCGCGCCGACCTGCTCGGCGACGTCCTGAACGCCTACGGCGACTGGAACTGGGTGCACGTCAACCTGATCCCGCTCAACCCGACCGACAGCGGTCCGATGCTGAACGGCCAGGTCTTCACCCGCTCCCGCAGCGACGACATGCGCGAGTTCGTCCGTCGGCTCGAGGCCAAGGGCATCAGCACCACGATCCGCGACACCCGTGGCGATGAGATCAACGCAGCCTGCGGACAACTCGCGGCCACGGAGTAAACGTGTAGTTCGATTCTGGCTTCGAATCAGAGGTCAGTGACGATGTGGCGGCTGCTCGGTGGGCACGGTCGACCTCGCCCGCGCGGCTATGAGCGTTGCTATTGAAGGTGGGAGCCCGCAGGTTGGGAGTTCTTCCAGCTCCCGGTCCCAGATGGGGTCCACATGAGCAACGCATTTGCAGTCGAGGTACTCCTCGACGCCGTAGCAATTCGCCGCGAGATCGGATGAGAAGTCGGGAGGTGCAGTGCGGGCCAGCATGCGAATCATGGGCGAGGTGACATCGGCGGGTCGAACCCGCAAGTCGTCTGCGAGCACCCTGGCGAACAGTTCGGTGGCTGCTTCTGTTCCCAGCTGAATCTGGGGAAGTCTCTCTCGCAGTGCAGCGACGATCGGGTCAGTCGTCCACCCCGAGACGGGCGAACGAAGGATGGCGAGGTCGACAAGCTCAGCGTCGTCCCTGCCGGTGGCGAGTAGTGCGCTGGCGAGATCGGTCCACTCCCGAGGGCCAAACATGCCAACGATCTCCGCCGCCACTGCCGCTTCGATCGTCCGACGGAGCTGCTCGGCATCCATTCCTAGAGCGTAAGGACCGACCAGGTCCGATCGACTTCCGGCGGTCGACCGGCCGCCAAGTTGGCTCGCTGCTCCCACGTCTCCTCCGTCGGTGACCGCTGGGAGTTGGCCGGCGGCTCGGGCGGTGTGAGTGGCGATGAAAGGCCGCCATTGCGCCACCGGCTCACCGCTCGCCAGTGGCCCACCTGCGGTCCGCCCTGCGGCCCGGATAGCGTGAGCGCATGCCGGATCTCGACACGAGCGTCCTCGACGCACGCCGCGACGGAGACGTCGCCGTCCTCACCCTGACCCGTCCCGATCGGCGCAACGCGCTGAACACCGATCTCTGCCTGGCGATCCACGCGGCCGTCGACGAGGCCGTCGACACGGGCGCCCGGGCGATCGTCGTCACGGGGGAGGGCTCGTCGTTCTGCTCGGGGGCCGACCTCGGCGGCGTCTACGGCCACGAGTTCCTCGACGCGCTGTACGGCATGCTCCACCACCTCGCTCGGGTTCCTGTGCCCCTCGTGGCGGCGGTCAACGGTCCGGCGATCGGCGCCGGCACGCAGCTCGCGATGGCGTGCGACCTTCGGGTGGCCGATGCCACGGCGAAGTTCGCGGTGCCGACCGTGCGCAACGGCATGGCCGTCGACGCCTGGACGATCCGCACCCTCGCTGCACTGGCCGGTACCGGGCGCGCCCGACGTCTGATGATCGCTGGGGAGTCCCTCGACCGCGACGAGGCCCTGCACTGCGGCCTGGCCGACCGCGCCGGCACGCTCGACGACGCGTTGGCCTGGGCGGCCGACATCGCCCGGCTCGCTCCCTTGGCGGTCGCGCACAACAAGCTCGTGCTCAACGGCTCGAGCGCCGACGACGGGGCGATCGAGCAGAGCTTCCGCGACGTGTGGGCGTCCGAGGACGTCAAGGAGGCCGCCGCCGCCCGCCAGGAGAAGCGTCAGCCCGTGTTCCGGGGCGTCTGATGTCGCGCACGTCCGGACTGGCGTTCCTGACCCTCGACCACCATGTCGTGCACGGCCGGGCCGACGAGATCGCCCTGTCCGACGTCGACGGCGACCTGACCTTCGCCCAGCTCCTCGACCAGGTGGCCGCGCTCGCCGGTGCGCTGCGGCTACTCGGACTCACCGACGGCGACACCCTGCACGTCGACGTGTCGGGGAGGCCGCGCGCCATGGCCGTGCTCGCCGCCCTGCGGCTGCAGGTCGTGCCCGGGCAGGGTGGCGCCGCGCTCTCCGGGGAGCCGGTCGTGGCGTCGGTCGGCGCCGAAGAGGTGCCCTGGGGCGCGTTGCGCGAGATCGGTCGTACCGATCCGCTGCCGGCCCCCGCCACCGACCTGGACGGTGTCGATGCGTGGCGCGAGGCCCATCCGGACGTGATCGACGCGCTGCTCGAAGGTCAGACCCTCCGGCTCTGACCTTCTCGACCCTGCGGAGACGACGAGGCCCGGCCACCCCGAAGGGGGACCGGGCCTCGGCGGCACCGAACGATCAGGCGAGGTCGAACCGGTCGAGCTCCATGACCTTCGTCCAGGCGGCGACGAAGTCGGTGACGAACTTCTCCTGCGCGTCCTCGCTGGCGTAGACCTCGGCGAGGGCCCGCAGCTGCGAGTTCGACCCGAAGATCAGGTCGACCGCGGTGGCCGTCCAGCGGACCTCGTCGGTGGCGACGTCGCGGATCTCGTAGACTTTCTCCTCGTCCTGCGACGCCACCCAGCGGGTGCCGGGCGACAGCAGGTTCGCGAAGAAGTCGTTGCTGAGCACGCCGGCGCGGTCGGTGAGCACGCCGTGCTGGGTGCCGCCGACGTTGTTGCCCAACGCACGAAGACCGCCCACGAGGACCGTCATCTCCGGCGCGGTCAGGTCGAGCATGTACGCGCGGTCGACCAGCAGGGTCTCCGGCTGGGTCTTCTCACCGGGGCGCAGGTAGTTGCGGAACCCGTCGGCCCGCGGCTCCAGCACCCGGAACGAGTCCGTGTCGGTCTGCTCCTGCGTGGCGTCGGTGCGGCCGGGCCGGAACGGCGCCGTCACGTCGACACCGGCGTCGCGCGCGGCCTTCTCGACCGCCGCCGAACCGGCCAGCACGATCAGGTCGGCGATCGAGATCGTCGCACCGC
>CAYRZN010000194.1:0-3454 GCA_964428825.1 uncultured Aeromicrobium sp. | reverse complement strand
CCCGACGCGCGCGGCGTGATCGTGGGTCTCTCGCGGTTCAACACCAAGGCGCACATCGCCCGCGCGGCGCTCGAGGCCATCTGCTTCCAGAGCAAGGACGTCGTCGACGCGATGGTCGTCGACGCGGGCCTGGAGCTCTCGATCCTGCGGGTCGACGGTGGCGTCACGGCGAACGACCTGTGCATGCAGATCCAGGCCGACGTGCTCGGCGTCGAGGTCAGCCGACCCGTCGTGACCGAGACCACGGCCCTCGGGGCCGCATACGCGGCGGGACTCGCGGTCGGCTTCTGGACGAGCTGCGAGGAGCTCGTCGACAACTGGCAGGAGAGCAAGAACTGGACCCCGCAGTGGGACGACGACCAGCGCGAGTCCTCCCACGCCCAGTGGAGCAAGGCGGTCGAGCGCACGCACGGCTGGGTCTAGCGCGTGTGGGGGCGCCCGGACCCTGATTGACTGGGCGCATGCGATCGGTAGCGCTGTCACCCGCCCTCCGTCAGGCCTCGCTCGACGCGATGGGCGCCGCGCACCTCGACGTCCTCGTGATCGGAGGCGGTGTCGTCGGGGCGGGTGCCGCTCTGGACGCGACGACCCGGGGTCTCTCGGTCGGACTGGTCGAGGCGCGCGACTTCGCGTCGGGCACCTCGAGCCGGTCGAGCAAGCTCATCCACGGTGGGTTGCGCTACCTCGAGATGCTCGACTTCCGCCTGGTCGCGGAGGCCCTCGCCGAGCGCAGCCTGCTGATCGAGAAGCTCGCTCCTCACCTCGTGAAGCCGGTGCCGTTCCTCTACCCGCTGACGCACCGCGTGTGGGAGCGCTTCTACGCCGGCTCCGGCGTGCTGCTGTACGACTCCATGGCGCGGCTGTCCGGTCGTTCCCGCGGCGTGCCGCACCACACGCACCTGACCCGTCGCGGTGCCCGCAAGATCATGCCCGCGCTCCGCAAGGACGCGCTCGTCGGTGCCCTGCACTACTACGACGGCCAGGTCGACGACGCCCGTCACACCATGATGATCGCCCGCACCGCCGCCGCGTACGGCGCGCACGTCGCCAGCCGGGCGCGTGTCGTCGACCTCCTGCGCGAGGGCGGGCGCGTCGTCGGTGCGCGGGTCGCCGACCTCGAGACCGGCAAGCAGATCGACGTCAGGGCCCGCCAGGTGGTCAACGCGACAGGTGTGTGGACCGACGAGACCCAGTCGTTCGCGGGGGAGCGCGGGCAGTTCCACGTGCGGTCGTCCAAGGGCATCCACATCGTGGTCCCGCGCGATCGCATCCGCGGCGAGTCCGGGCTGATCCTGCGCACGGAGAAGTCCGTCCTGTTCGTCATCCCCTGGGGCCGTCACTGGGTGATCGGCACGACCGACACCGACTGGTCGCTCAACAAGGACCACCCGGCGGCCAGCCGCAGCGACATCGACTACCTCCTCGACCATGTCAACGCGGTCCTCGTCGAGCCCCTGACCCACGACGACGTCGAAGGCGTCTTCGCGGGGCTGCGCCCGCTCCTGGCCGGTGAGTCCGAGGCCACGAGCAAGCTCTCGCGCGAGCACGCGGTCTCCACCAGCACGAAGGGCCTCGTGGTCATCGCCGGGGGCAAGTACACGACGTACCGCGTCATGGCCAAGGACGCGATCGACGCCGCGGTGCACGCCATGAGCGCCGATCTGGACCGCAAGGTGCCGGCGTCGTGCACCGAGGACGTCCCGCTGCTCGGGGCCGACGGCTACGAGGCCCTGTGGAACCAACGGCACCAGCTGGCCGCGGCGTCCGGACTCGGCACCGGTCGCATCGAGCACCTGCTCAACCGGTACGGCTCGCTCACCCTGGAGGTGCTCGACCTGATCGCGCGCCACCCCGACCTCGGCAAGCCGCTCGGCGGCGCCGACGACTACCTGCGGGCCGAGGTCGTGTACGGCACGACGCACGAGGGCGCCCGCCACCTCGACGACACGATCGCGCGGCGCACGCGGATCTCGATCGAGACCTTCGACCGGGGCACGGAGGTCGCCGTGGAGGTTGCCGACCTCATGGGGCGCACGCTCGGCTGGAGCAAGGCGCAGCGGGGCCGCGAGGTCGAGCACTACCTGAAGCGCGTCGAGGCCGAGCGGGAGAGCCAGACGATGCCCGACGACGAGACGGCCGACGCTGCCCGCATGGGCGCGCCGGACGTCGTGCCGGTGCAGGTGACCGCGGTCGAGAAGACGGAGCGGTCCGAGAAGGTGTCCCGGCGCTCGAAGGTGCCGACGCCTGAGGTGCGCTCGGAGCCCCACGTCGCCGGCCCTGAAGGGTCGGCGTGAGCACCTTCGATCCGGTCGAGCCGGAGATCGACGACCTGAGCGACCCCCGGTCGCCGCTGTCGCGCACGCTCATCACGGTGGCCGCGACGGTCGTCGTGGTCCTGCTGGTCATCGGCCTGGTCCTGGGCGTCGGACGGCTCACGCGCACCACCGCGACGACGACCGAGACCTTCACGTCCGATCCGACGCAGCCGCTGCGCTTCGTGGTCGAGAACCTCGACGTCCGGGTGGTGCCGGCGCCCGCCGACGAGATCACGGTCGACGCCGAGGTCGTCAGCGGTTGGCTCGGCACTGACTACGAGAGCGAGCAGGAGGGCGGCGACATCCTGCTCAGCGCGAGCTGCCAGCCGCTGCTGATCCCGGGGTGCGGGGGCACGGTCACGATCGGCGTGCCGGCCGGGATGCAGTTCGAGCTGCAGGCCTCGGGCCAGGACGTCGACCTCACGGGCATCGACGGCGTCGCGACGGTCCGCACCGGATCGGGTGACGTGATGGGCGACGACCTGGCCCTGGTCGACCTCAGCGTGACCACGAGCTCCGGCGACGTCGACCTGGCGTTCGGTCAGCAGCCGATCAGCGTCAAGGCGACGACCGACTCCGGCGACGTCGTCGTCGAGCTTCCGGCCGGTGACGTCACCTACGACGTGGTCACCGAGGCTGGCTCCGGTGACGTCGAGTCCGACATCGAGCCCGGGGGCGACGACGCCGAGGGCTTCATCGCGATCGAGACCGGTTCGGGCGACGTCACCCTCGAGGAACGCTGAGGCCCGCAAAGCAGGGCGGTGGTCCGCGTGCAGCGGCTCATCGGATCCCACGGAGAAGCGGCCACGGACGAACATCGGGGTCGGGGCCCGGCGGATTCGGACGGTCCGTCTCGGATCCCACGGCGAGTGGTGACTTCGCACGGCCCATGTGCCGTGGGGAGTCACCATGTGCCGTGGGATGTGGTCAGGCGACCTCCGGGCGGGCCACTGGCTCCTGGTCCGTGGCCGCTTGTCCGTCACCACAGCATGCGGTCGGGTGCCGGGGGCTTCGAGGCTCGTCGCCAGGGCTCCTCGCACCTCAGCCGACGGGTGGCGCAGGGCCCGGCCCTCAGGCGAGTGCCAGCTGGGCCTTGACCTGGGCGACCGAGGGGTTGGTCAGCGCGGTGCCGTCGGCGA
>CAYRZN010000193.1:0-3555 GCA_964428825.1 uncultured Aeromicrobium sp. | reverse complement strand
AGGCGATCTTGTCGGCCATCGCCAGGAGGCGACGGATGCGGCCGGCGATCGCGTCCTTCGTGAGGGGCGGCTCGTGCAGCTGGCCGAGCTCCTCGAGGCTCGCCTGGCGGTGCTCGACCCGCAGCACGCCGGCCAGCTTCAGGTGGTCGGGCACGTCGTCGCCGAGGATCTCCAGGGCGCGCTGCGCGCGGGCGCCGGCCGCCACCGCGGCGCGCGCGGAGCGGCGCAGGTTGGCGTCGTCGAAGTTGGCCAATCGGTTGGCCGTGGCCCGGACCTCGCGGCGCAGGCGCCGCTCCTCCCAGGCCAGCAGGGTCTCGTGGGCCCCGAGCCTCGTCAGGAGCGCGCCGATGGCCTCGCCGTCGCGGATGACCACGCGGTCGAAGCCGCGGACCTCCTTGGACTTGGCCGAGATGCCGAGACGACGCGCCGCACCCACCAGCGCGAGCGCGGCCTCGTGCCCGGGACAGCTGATCTCGAGGGCCGAGGAGCGCCCCGGCTCGGTCAGGGAACCGTGGGCGAGGAACGCGCCCCGCCAGGCCGAGACCGCGTCGCACGAGCTGCCGCCCACGACGGCCGGCGGCAGGCCGCGGATGGGACGACCGGAGCCGTCGATGATGCCCGTCTGCTGGGCGAGTGCCTCACCCCCCTGGCTCACGCGCACGACGTAGGTCGTGTTCTTGCGCAGGCCGTTGGGCTGCATCACGACGATCTCGCTGGCGTGGCCGTAGATGTCGCCGATGTCCTTGCGGAGACGGCGGGCTGCGGCGCCGCTGTCGAGCTCGGCCTCGATGACGACCTTGCCCGCCACGAGGTGCAGGCCCCCGGCGAACCGGAGGATCGACGCGACCTCGGCCTTGCGACAGCACGCCTTCGTCACGTTGGTGGCCACGAGCTCGGACTTCACCTGGGACGTCAACGCCATGCGGGTCACTCTATGCCCGGGTGAGAAACCGTCCGAAGGCCTCCGCCAACCGCGCGGGATCGTGCTGGTCGCTGCCCGGCGAACGCGCGACGTCGTCGACCACGAGACGGGCGCCGAGCTTGCGGGCCATGGTCTCGAGATGGCCGGCACCGTCGGCGACGCTCGAGTCGGCCAGGACGACGTCGACGCCAAGCTCGGGCGCGTGCGCGGCGAGCACGTCGAGGTGGTCGGTCGCGCTCAGACCGGCGGTCTCGCGGTCGCCGCGGAGGTTGAGCACCAGCGCGCGGCGGGCGCTCGTGGTGACGAGGGCGTCGCGCAGGTCCGGGACCAGGAGCGTGGGCATGACGCTCGTGAACCACGACCCCGGACCGACCACGACCCAGTCGGCGTCGTGGACCGCCGCGACCGCCTCGGGGCACGCCGGCGGGTCGCGGGGGTCGAGTCGCACGCTGACCACCTGGCCGTCGACCGAGGCCACCTCGGCCTGACCCCGGACGACCGTGAGCCCGTCGGGTGCGGAGACCAGGTGGACGTCGGCCTCGATGTCGAGGGGCACGGCCGCCATCGGCAGCACGCGGCCCTTCGATCCGAGCAGCTCGCCGACGAGATCGAGGCCCGCGACGGTGTCGCCCAGCCGGTCCCAGATCGCCGCGATCAGCAGGTTGCCGATCGCGTGTCCGGCGAGGGGGCCGTCTCCGGCGAAGCGGTGCTGCAGGACGCTGGCCCACCGTCGTCCGTGCTCGTCGTCGCCGCTCAGCGCCGCCAGCGCCATGCGCAGGTCGCCGGGCGGCAGGATGCCGAACTCCTCCCGCAGCCGTCCTGACGACCCGCCGTTGTCGGCGACCGTGACGATGCCGGTGAGGTCAGGCGTGAGGCGACGCAGAGCGGTGAGGCTGGCGGCCAGCCCGTGCCCTCCCCCCAGCGCCGCCACGCGCAGGGGGGCCGTCACTCGCGCCCCAGGTCGCGGTGCACCACCAGCGTGCTGACTCCATGGGCACGCAGGCGTTCGGCGAAGGCCTCCGACATCGCGACCGATCGGTGACGACCGCCGGTGCACCCGATCGCGAGGGTCAGGAAGTGCTTGTCCTCGTGCAGGAAGCCGTCGGTCAGCAGGGAGATGAGGTCCTCGTACTGGTTGAGGAACTCCTCGGCACGGGGCTGACTGCGGACGTACTCGCGCACCGGGGCGTCGAGGCCACTCATGGGCCGGAGCTCGGGGTCCCAGTAGGGATTGGGCAGGAAGCGCATGTCGGCGACCATGTCGGCGTCGATCGGGATGCCGTACTTGAAGCCGAACGACATGACCGAGGCGCGCAGACCCCGCGAGCCGGGCTCACCGAAGGCCGCGCGGAGCCGCTGGCCCAGCTGGTGCACGTTGAGCGACGTGGTGTCGACGACGAGGTCGGCTCCGGCTCGGACACCCCGAAGCAGCTCGCGCTCCTTCGTGAAGCCGTCCATCAGGCGGCCCTCGAGGCTCAGCGGGTGCGGCCGGCGGGCGGCCTCCTGGCGACGCACGAGCACCTCGTCGGCGGCCTCGAGGTACAGCACCCGGGTGGGAACGCCCCGCTGACGCAGACGCACGAGCGCCCCTTCGAGCGCGTCGAAGAACGACCGTGAGCGCGCGTCGACGACGACGGCGAGCAGGTCGATGTCGGCGGCCTTCTCGACCGTGTCGAGCGTGGACTCGAGCAGCACGGGGGGCAGGTTGTCGATGACGTAGTAGCCGAGCTTCTCGAGCGCCTTCGCGGCGGTGCCGCGGCCCGCGCCGGTCATGCCCGTGACGAGCACCACCTCGTTCAGCTGGGTCATGCCGCCACCGGCAGGGAAAGCGTGACGGTAGCCGGTACCGGCATGACATCCCTCTCATGGCTCGCTCGCTGGCGCTCGCTCATGACGGTCCCACTCCTCGGGTCATTCCTCGATGATCTCGCCGGTCGCGGTGTTGACCGACGTGGGTCGGCCCGACGCGGCAAGGGCTGTTGCGATGGATTCTGCCGTAGTGCGCCCGACGCCGGGCACCTCGGCGATCTCGTCGACCGTGGCGGCCCGCACCTTCTTGAGCGAGCCGAAGTGCTTCATGACCGCGGCGCGGCGCGTGGGGCCCAGCCCCTCGACCTCGTCGAGCGCCGACGCGGTCATCGACGTGCTGCGACGCTTGCGGTGGTGGGTGATCGCGAACCGGTGCGCCTCGTCGCGGACCCGCTGCAGCAGGTAGAGCCCCTCGCTGGTGCGCGGCAGGATCACGGGGTGCTCGTCGCGCGGGAGCCACACCTCCTCGAGCCGCTTGGCCAGGCCCACGAGCGCGATGTCGGTGATGCCGAGCTCGTCGAGCGCCTGCTGGGCCGCCGCGACCTGCGGCGGGCCACCGTCGACGACCACGAGCGACGGCGCGTAGGCGAAGCGTCGCTTCTCGGCGAGGGCCTCGGCGGGCTCGGGCGGGAGCTCCCCCGACGGCGTGGCCTGCGGGCCCTCCAGGTGTCGCTTGAAGCGTCGGGTGATGACCTCGTGCATCGCGGCGACGTCGCTCTGACCCTCGTGGCGCACGACGAATCGTCGGTACTCGGACTTGCGGGCGAGTCCGTCCTCGAACACGACCATGGAGGCGACGATCTCGGTGCCCTGCAGGTTGGAGA
>CAYRZN010000192.1:0-3594 GCA_964428825.1 uncultured Aeromicrobium sp. | reverse complement strand
AGGTAGCTGTGCTTGGTGATCGGCATCGTGATGCCGCGGATGTCGGCCTCCTGGAAGCCGTCGGTGCCGATCAGGTTGGAGGACACCTGACCCGTGATGGCGACGATCGGGATGGAGTCCATGTAGGCGTCGGCGATGGCCGTGACGAGGTTGGTGGCACCGGGGCCCGAGGTGGCCATGCAGACGCCGACGCGGCCGGAGGCCGACGCGTAGCCCTGGGCCGCGTGCCCCGCACCCTGCTCGTGACGCACGAGGATGTGACGGATCGAGGAGTCGAACAGCGGGTCGTACGCCGGGAGGATCGCACCGCCGGGGATGCCGAAGATGACCTCGACGCCGGCGTTCTCGAGGGCGCGGACGAGGCTCTCGGCACCCGTCAGCGTGGGCGTGCTCGTCTCGATCGACGAGAGATTCGACTGGCCCGTCATGCTGTGTCCCTTTTCGGTCGTGCGGGGGGGTGTGGTGTCCGCGTGTCGTGTCACATAAAAAAACCCCTCGGCCGGAACGGCAGACGAGGGAGACGTGCGCCCGTGGAGGGCGGTCACGTCATACGGATACGAGGAGGAGCGCGTGCACGCGACCAGTGTGTCCCGCGCCTCGGGTGTGGTCAAGTTGCGAGACGACCGGTACCACCATGTGGAACGGCTCTCCTGCCGATCCTCCCCCATGCGCACCCCGGTCCACCTACGATGCCCGCATGGTCTCGTCCCGTGCCCGCGTCGCCGGCGCCGCTCTGGTCCCGTTCCTGCTCCTGACGGCCTGCTCCGGCGGACGTCCGACGACCGAGGACGTCCAGGCGGGACTCACCGCGAGCGGGTCCCACTTCCCCGTCGCCGAGCAGCAGGCGGAGTGCGCCGCGAAGATCCTCGTGGACTCCGATCTGTCCGACGAGGACCTGCAGGTCGTGGCCGATGCCGACCCGAAGGCCGAGCTGTCCGCCGAGGCGGCCTCGACGATCGCGACCCTGCAGGTGCAGGTCCTGAAGGACTGCGCCCCGAGCTGACCGCGCCCCGACGGTTCTCGATGTTTTTGGCGCGTGATGGGGAGCGGTCCCTATCGCGGCCGAGGACGTCTCGGGCTTGACTGTGCACCACGGGCCGACCCGGTGACCGGCGGTGGGCGATTTCCGACCCGACCGACTGGTCACAGGTCGCCTACAGGTTGAATACCGCACAGAAGCGTGGCAGGGGTCCGCGCCAACACCAGGGAGTTCCCATGAAGAAGCTCATGACGGCCGCCGCCGTCTCCGTCATCATCGTGACCTCGGCCTGCGGCGCCGGTCGTCCGAGTGTCGACGACCTCAAGTCCGCGATCCTCGAGCAGGGCGAGTCGGCCGGCGTCACCGAGGAGTCCGCCGAGTGCATCGCCGAGAAGGTGCACGAGTCCGACGTCTCCGACGACACCCTCAACAAGATCGTCGACGGTGACATCGACGTCACCGGCGTCGCGGCCGTCCCGCAGGACGACGCCGACGCGTTCGAGGCCCTCGCCGAGGACGTCGCGACCTGCATCACCAGCTGACCCACGCACGACAGCCGGCACGGACGGCCCGGGATCCACGACGGGTCCCGGGCCGTCGTCGCGCCAGGGTCGCGTCCGTACCGTTGCCGGTTCGCCTTGAGCCGGCCCATCCGATTGAATGGCGCCTGCGCGGCAAGCAGCCGCATCTGACGAAGGGGACCACCTGATGAAGAAGACCCTGGCGGCCACGGCGGCCGTCTCGATGCTCGTGTTCACCGCCGCCTGCGGTGGTGGCGGTCGCCCGTCCGCCGACGAGATCGCGGACGCCATCAAGGACGACGACAGCTTCAGCAGCGACGACGCCACGGATGAGCAGGTCGACTGCGTCGCCAAGGCGTACGCCGACTCCGACCTCTCGGACGAGGCCCTGCAGGCCCTGGTCGACGGCGACGAGGACTACGACGCCTCCGACGAGGACGAGAAGGCCGTCGAGTCCCTGACGCCCGCCCTCTCGGAGTGCATCGGCGGCTGACGCCTCCCACCACCGACGAGGTCCGGTCACCACTCGCGTGGTGACCGGACCTCGCGTGCGTGAGGCCTCACCACGGTGAGGGGGCGTAGTCCTTGAGGAAGACGCCGAACAGGTCCTCGCCCGCCTCGCCCCGCACGACGGGGTCGTACACGCGGGCCGCGCCGTCGACCAGGTCCAGCGGGGCCTTGAAGCCCTCGTCGGCCAGACGCACCTTGGTCGTGTAGGGACGCTCGTCGGTGATCCATCCGGTGTCGACCGCGGTCATGAGGATCCCGTCGCTCTCGAGCATCTCCTCGGCGCTCGTGCGGGTCAGCATGTTGAGCGCGGCCTTGGCCATGTTGGTGTGCGGGTGCCCCGCACCCTTGTAGCGCCGTCCGAACTGACCCTCCATCGCCGAGACGTTGACGACGTACTTCCGGCGGGCCGGTGACGCCGCCATGGCCGGGCGCAGACGGCTCACCAGGATGAACGGCGCGACGCTGTTGCACAGCTGCACCTCGAGCAGCTCCAGGGCGTCAACCTCGGAGACGGTCTGCACCCAGCTGTTGGTGTCGACGACGTCAGGGAGCAGGCCACCGGCGTCGATGCGGTCGACGTCTGCCGACCCTGCGGTCAGCGCCAGGGAGGTCAGGGCGTCGGCGGTGGCGGTGTCCCCCGCCAGGATCGGATGCGCCGAGACCGACCCCACGAGCGACGCCGGGTGGGCATCGCTCGTGTGACCGAAGGTCACGAGCTCGACCGGCGAGCCGGGAGGCAACGGCGCCGACTCGGCGTCCGCGATCGCCGAGTAGGCCCCCGGCTGCCGCTTGACGGTCTGGGCGGCGTTGTTGATCAGGATGTCGAGCGGACCCGCTGCGGCGACGTCGTCGGCCAGGCCGATGACCTGGGCCGGGTCGCGCAGGTCGATGCCCACGACCTTGAGCCGGTGCAGCCAGTCGGCCGAGTCGGGCATCTGGGTGAAGCGGCGGACGGCGTCGCGCGGGAAGCGCGTGGTGATCGTGAGGTGCGCGCCGTCGCGGAGCAGCCGCAGGGCGATGTACATGCCGATCTTGGCGCGCCCCCCGGTCAGCAGGGCGCGCCGGCCGGTGAGGTCCGTGCGCGCGTCGCGCTTGGCGTGGCTGAAGGCGGCGCACGCGGGGCAGAGCTGGTGGTAGAACGCGTCGACCGTCGTGTACTTGGTCTTGCACATGTAGCAGCCGCGCGGCACGAGCAGCTCCCCCGCCGTGGCGCCCGGCGCGTTCGACACGAGCGGGATGCCGGCGGTCTCGTCGTCGATTCGGCTGGCGGATCCGGTCGCCGTCAGCTCGATCACGGCGCGGTCGGCCGCGTTGACCTCGTCGCGCTTGGCCTTGCGGCGCTCGCGCTTGGCCGCCTTGAAGAACCCGCCCGTCGCCCGGCGGAGGGCGACGTACGCGGGATCCTCCTCGTCGAGCGCTCCTGCCTGGTCCAGGACCCGGAGAGCGATCGCGAGGTCGTCGTCGGAGAAGTCGGGCACCGGCGAATTCTACGCGGACGGTCAGCCGGTGATCGCCCCCGGGCGTCAGCCCGTGATGGCGCCGTGGGCCGCCGAGCTCACGAGCTTGCGGTACTTCGCGAGCACG
>CAYRZN010000191.1:1688-3650 GCA_964428825.1 uncultured Aeromicrobium sp. | reverse complement strand
CGGTCAGGACCAGGTCGGCTCGGTCGAGGAAATCGTCGAGCCCGACGGCCTCGGCCACCAGGTCGAAGCCGGGTCGGAGCCTCCCGTGGAGGAGGGCGAGCACCGCGAACCCGATGCCGCCGGCGGCCCCGGCTCCGGGCGTCGTGGCGTCGGCACCGAGGCCCGCCCCCGCCAGCACGTCGGCGAGGTGCGCGAGGTTCCCGTCGAGCAGCGTGACCGACGTGGGGTCGGCTCCCTTCTGCGGCCCGTAGACCGCAGCCGCACCGTCGGGACCGGTCAGCGGTTTGTCGACGTGGCAGGCCGCGAGCACCTCGCAGTCGGCGAGGCCACGATGACGACCGTCGGTGTCGACGCGGACGATGCGCCCCAGGTCGTCCCCACCGCCGACGACGTCCTGCCCGTCCGCGTCGATGAACCGCACGCCCAGCGCCCGCGCGAGGCCGGTGCCACCGTCGGTGGTGGCACTGCCCCCGAGACCCAGGACGAGCCGACGCGCCCCGAGGTCGAGCGCGGCAGCGATCAGCTCACCTGTGCCGTACGACGTGGCCCGCCCTGCGTCACGCTCGCCCGGAGGCACGAGGGCGAGCCCGCTCGCCGCCGCCACCTCGACCACGGCCGTCAGCGGGCCGGGCCCACCCAGCACCCCGAGCTCGGCGTCGACCGGGTCGCCGAGCGGCCCCTGCACACGCCGACGCTCGAGACGTCCACCCGTCGCCTGGACGAGCGCCCTGACCGTGCCCTCGCCACCGTCGGCGAGCGGCACCAGGTCGCAGGTGCTGCCGGGTGCGCCGAGCAGCCACCCGCGCTCCAACGCGGTGGCCACCTCGGGGCTGGACAGGCTCTCCTTGAAGGAGTCGGGTGCGATCACGACGTGCACGGCCGTCTCCTCAGACGAAGAGGGACAGGACGGAGACGACCGCGATGGCCGACACGCCCATGACACCGGTGGCGGCCGTCTGGGCCGCGTAGGCCTGCTTGACGCTCATCCGGCTGAACTGGCTGACCACCCAGAAGTAGCTGTCGTTGGCGTGCGACACGACCATCGCGCCGGCGCCGATGGCCATGACGACCAGCACCCGCCCGTAGTCGGAGTCGAAGCCGAGATCCCCCACCAGCGGCGCCATCAGCGCCGAGGTCGTGACCAGCGCGACGGTCGAGGAACCCTGTGCGGTCTTCAGGGCCGCCGCCACGAGGAAGGGCACGAGGATGCCGATGCCGAGGTCCGACAGCTGGTTGCCGAGGTAGGAGCCGACCGGCGTGGCCTGGATGACGGCGCCGAAGGCACCTCCTGCTCCGGTGATCAGCAGGATGGGTGCCGCCTCGGTGATGCCGAGCGTGATCCGGGCGTTCAGCTGCTCGACGAAGCCGGAGCGCGGCAGCAGCGGCAGGGCGCAGACCACGCCGACGAGCAGCGCGACGACCGGCAGGCCGATGAAGCGCACTGTCGTGGCGACAGGGCCGTCGCCCAGCGGGGAGGTCGGGTAGGCGGCGACGGAGCCGAGCATGATGAGGATCAGCGGCACGAAGATCGGGGCGAACGACGCCAGGGGGCTGGGGAGCGTCCCGAGGTCCTCGCGCAGACGCCCGAACTCGGCGATCCGCGCCTCGACCTCCTCCGCGGGCACGCCGTCGGGCAGCACGTCGCGGAAGCGTCTGGACCACAGGTTGCCGGCCACTGCCGCGACGAGGGCCACCGGGAGACCGACGAGGATGACCAGCCCCAGCTGGTTCCCGAGGCCGAGGCTGCCCGCTGCGGCGATCGGTCCCGGCGTCGGCGGCACGAGCGTGTGCGTGGCGAAGAGTCCCGTGGCGAGCGCGACCGACATCGCGACCGGCGAGATGCGCTGCCGGGCGGCCATCGACTCCTTGAGCGAGTTGAGGATGACGTACCCGGAGTCGCAGAAGACGGGGATGGAGACGATGTAGCCGATGACGGACATGGTCACGGTCGGGACGCGCTGA
>CAYRZN010000191.1:0-1678 GCA_964428825.1 uncultured Aeromicrobium sp. | reverse complement strand
GCGCTGACCGATCTTCTTCACGATCCAGTCGGCCATCGTGATGGCCGCGCCGGACTTGTCCAGGATCACCCCGATCACGGTGCCCAGGACGATGACGAGTCCGATGTTGCCCAGGGTCGAGCCGAACCCGGAGGTGATCACGCCGACCAGCCCCAGGTCCTCCCCCTCGTCGAGCAGCGGGAGGCCGAAGGCCAGGCCGCCCACCAGCGCCGTGATCAGCAGCGCCGAGAACGGGTGCAGCCTGACCACGCTCGCGAGCACGACCAGACCGAGCACCAGGCCCACCAGCACGAAGACGTCCGCCATCTGTCTCTCCTTCTCGGGGTGACGGCCGTCACAGAGCCGCTCCTCCATCGTGGGGACAGGACCTCACCGGGCGCTACGGGCAGGTGACCAGAGGTCGAGCAGTCGCCGACGATCATCCAGGGCAGCTGCACAGCCGACGCCCGATACTGGGCTCATGAGCTCCCTCAGCGAGGACGTCGCCCAGCGCATCGTCGACCGCACGAGTGCCGTGATCGGCCACAACGTGAACGTCATGGACGCGCGCGGCACGATCCTCGCGAGCGGGCACCCGTCCCGGCGCGGGCAGCAGCACGAAGGTGCACTCCTGGCCGCCCAGGGCGACCGGGCCGTCGTGATCGACGCGGACCAGGCCCGGGGCCTGCGCGGGGCGCACCCCGGGGTGAACCTGCCGCTGCGGCACCACGGCGAGGTGGTCGGGGTGGTCGGCATCTCGGGCGACCCCGCAACGGTCCAGCCGCTCGCGGACCTGATCCGGGTCACGGCCGAGCTGATCGTGGAGCAAGCCGGAGCGCTCGAGAGCGGTCAGCGTCTGCAGCAGGAGCGGGAGGACCACCTCTGCGCCGTGGTCGAGGGCCGGGTCGACCCGCTGCACGCCGCCCGGCGGGCCGAGGAGCTGGGCATCGCCGACCTGCTGCGCTGCTGCACCGTGGTGCGCGCCGAGGGCACCGCCGGTGCAGGCGCGTTGCGCACGCTGCAGCGCCAGCTGGTCGGCCGCCCGGGCCTGCTCGTCGCCCGCACCCGGTCCGACGAGCTGGCGGTGTGGTGGCCGACTCGCGTCCCCGACGCCGACGCCGACGTGCACCGTGCCGTGGACGCGCACCCGCGTCGGCTCGTGGCCGCGTCGGGACGTGGGTTCGAGGGGCCGCACGGACTACGACGAGCCTGGGTCGCCGCGCAGGACGCGCTGGCCGTCTCGGGCCTCGAGGCGGACCTGTACGACCCGCGTGACCTACCCCTGGTCGCGCTGCTGCGCGGCCTGGCCGACGACTGGCGGGCCGACGCCCTGTCGGAGCCGTGGCGCGCCCTCGTGGCCGCGGACCGTCACGGCGAGCTCCGGGCGACCCTGCGGGCCTGGTTCCAGCACGACCTGAGTCCGCACCGGTGCGCGGAGGCTCTGCACGTGCACCGCAACACCCTGCGCGGACGCCTCGACCGCATCCAGGTCGTGACCGGCCTGGACCTGCGACGGGTGCCCAGCCTGGTCCAGCTCTACCTGGGCCCGATCCTCGCGCAGGAGGCGTCCTCGGGACGTCCCCTCGAGGGCGCCGCCGCCTCGACGGTCGCGACGGCCGACTGACCCCGCCGCCACGCCGCCGCGCTCAGTCGAAGATCGGGTCGCGGTCGCGCGTGCGCTTCAGCTCGTAGAACCCGT
>CAYRZN010000190.1:0-3676 GCA_964428825.1 uncultured Aeromicrobium sp. | reverse complement strand
GCCACGACGGGCTACACCGAGCTCAAGGAGTTCCAGCGGGTCGAGGTCGTCGTCGGGTGATCCCGATCGTCCTCACCGAGGTGGCGGTGGACGACCCCGTCGTGCGGCAGATGCGCCACGACATGGGTGCCGAGATGGCGTCGCTCTACGGCCGGCCCCGGCACGCTGCCCCGGTCGAGGGCATCGACCCCGACTCGGTGGTCGTGACGCTGCTCGCGCTGCAGGGCGATCTCCCCGTGGGGACGGGTGCGCTGCGCCGTCTCGGCCCCGACCTGGAGGTCAAGCGGATGTACGTGCCGCCCGCAGGACGCGGGCGCGGGGTGGGCCGGCTGCTGCTGGAGGAGCTCGAGGGCCGTGCACGTCGTACCGGCGCAGGTCGTCTGCTCCTGCACACGGGATCGCGCCAGGAGTCGGCGATCGCCCTGTACCGGGCCAGCGGATACACGGAGGTCCCGGTGTTCGAGCCCTACCTGACGGTGCCGGACTCGGTCTGCTTCGCGAAGTCGCTGTCGGAGGACCGGTCGTCATGAAGGTCGCGGTGGCGCAGCTGACGTCGGTGGCCGGTGACCTCGAGGCCAACGTCGCGACGGCGACCGACGCGGTGTCCCGGGCCGGGGGCGCGGCGCTGCTGGTGCTGCCGGAGCTCTTCCTGACCGGCTACACGCTTCCACCGGCGGTCGTGGCGGCGGACGACCCGCGACTGACGCCCCTGCAGGAGGCGGCGAGCGCCGCCGGCACGGTCGTGCTGGCCGGCGCGGCCGTCGCGGGGGAGCCCCGGCCACGTCTCGCGACCCTCGCGTTCGGCGGGGACGACATCCACCACGTGTACGACAAGCAGCACCTGTCGGGCGGCGAGCAGGACTGGTTCGAGGCCGGCGAGGCGGGCGTGGTGCTCGACCTCGCCGCGGGCCCCGTGGCCCTGGCGACCTGCTACGACACCTGCTTCCCCGAGCACGGCCGGGCGGCGGCCGACGCCGGTGCCGTGCTGTACGCCGCCTCGATCGCGTACTACGCGGGCAGCGAGCACCGGCGTGACCTCTACACCCGTGCCCGGGCGCTCGACAACGGCTTCTTCGTGGCCGTCGGGGCGCTCGTCGGGTCGTGCGGCGACGGCGAGTTCTGCGGGGGAGCCGCGATCCACGACCCCGAGGGGCGCACCGTGGCCGCCGTGCCGGAGGGCGAGGAGGGGATCGCGGTCGCCGACCTCGACCTCGGTCTCGTCGCGGCGACGCGGGCCCGGCACCCCATGCTGGCGGAGCGTCGCGCGCTCGGCACGGCTCGTCGGACGAGCCTCTGACGAGCCGATCGGCCACCCGACGGGGCACCTGACCTGCGACAGTGGCACCGTTCACATACCGGCGGTATGCTCGCCTCCATGTCGACCACTTCCGTTCGTCCCGGAACCCCCGAGTCCGCGGTGGACGCGCCGATCTCCGCAGCGCGCGCGGCCGAGCTGACCGCCCTGATCCGCAGCACGACCGATGAGGTCCGCACGACGTCGACCCCGTTCACCGGCGAGGCGCTCGCGGAGGTCCCGGTCTCGAGCCTCGACGACGTCGACGCCGCGTTCGACGCCGGCCGCGCGATCCAGCCGCGGTGGGCCTCGACCTCGGTCCGCGACCGGGCCGGCATGCTGCTGCGCCTGCACGACCTCGTGCTCGCCCACCAGGGCGAGCTCATGGACCTGATCCAGCTCGAGTCCGGCAAGACCCGCAAGCACGCCTACGACGAGGTGCTGCACCTGGCGCTCACGGCCCGGTACTACGGCCGGCGCCTGCGGCACCTCGCCGGCTCGCGTCGCGGCGTCGGAGTGTTCCCGTTCATCACCCAGATCACGGTCCACCACGTGCCCAAGGGCGTCGTGGGCATCATCAGCCCCTGGAACTACCCGCTCACGATGGCCCTGGCCGACGGTCTGCCCGCCATCGCGGCCGGCAACGTCGTGGTCCAGAAGCCCGACAGCCAGAGCCCCCTCACGGCGCTCGCCGCCCTCGAGCTGCTGCGCAAGGCCGGTGTCCCGGCCGACGTCTGGCAGATGGTCAGCGGCGCGGGCTCCGTCGTGGGAACGGCGATCGTGCACCAGGCCGACTACATCTGCTTCACGGGCTCCACCGCGACCGGCACGGGCATCGCCAAGCTCGCGGCGGAGCGGCTCGTGGGCTACTCGCTCGAGCTCGGCGGCAAGAACCCCATGATCGTGCTGCCCGGTGCCGACGTCGAGAAGGCGGCCGAGGGAGCGGTGGGCGCCTGCTTCTCGTCGGCCGGCCAGCTGTGCGTCTCGATCGAGCGGCTCTACGTGCACGACTCGCTCTACGACGACTTCCGCGACGCGTTCGTGCGTCGCGTCGCCGCCATGAGCCTCGGCGCCTCGCTCGACTGGGACGTCGACATGGGATCGCTGGTCTCGGCCAGCCAGCTCGAGACCGTCACCAAGCACGTCGAGGACGCGGTCGCCAACGGTGCCACGGTCCTCGCGGGCGGCAAGGCGCGGCCCGACCTCGGGCCGTACTTCTTCGAGCCCACGGTGCTGGAGGACGTCACCGAGGCGGCCGAGTGCTTCGCGGAGGAGACCTTCGGCCCGCTCGTGTCCCTCTACCGCTACTCCAGCGTCGACGAGGCCGTCGCCCTCGCCAATGCCGGTGAGTACGGCCTGAACGCCTCGATCTTCGGCCCGGTCCGCCTGGCCCGCGGCATCGCCCCGCGGATCACGGCCGGCACGGTCAACGTGAACGAGGGCTTCGGCGCCACGTTCGGCAGCGTCGACGCGCCGATGGGCGGCATGCGCACCTCGGGGACGGGTCGTCGCCAGGGCGAGGAGGGCTACTACCGCTACACCGAGACCCAGTCGGTGGGCGTCCAGCGCCTGCTGCCGGTCGCGGGACCTGCGGCGATCCCCGCCAAGCCGTACGCTGCCGTCCTGACGTTCCTGCTCCGCGTCCTGCGCCGCACGACCGTCCGTCGCTGAGAAGGAGAGCTGCATGACTGACCAGATCCTGGACTCCATCGATGACGGTGTCGACGGTGGGGACTTCGACTACGACGTCATCGTGGTCGGCTCCGGCTTCGGTGGCAGCGTGTCGGCGCTCCGCCTGGTCGAGAAGGGCTACAAGGTCGCGGTGCTCGAGGCCGGCAAGCGGTTCGAGGACAAGGACTTCGCCAAGAGCTCCTGGCGCCTGCGCAAGTTCCTCTGGATGCCGCAGATCGGGTGCTACGGCATCCAGCGCATCGACAAGCTCAAGGACGTCCTGATCCTGTCGGGTGCGGGCGTCGGTGGCGGATCGCTCGTGTACGCCAACACGCTGTACGAGCCCCTCGACCCGTTCTACAAGGACACGGCCTGGGGCCACATCACCGACTGGCGCGCGGAGCTGGCGCCGTACTACAACCAGGCCAAGCGCATGCTCGGCGTCAGCATCTACCCCTACGAGACCGAGGCCGACCGGCTGATCAAGCAGGTCGCCACGGAGATGGGGGTCGAGGGTACGTTCCACCACACGCCGGTCGGCGTGCTGTTCGGCGACGAGCAGGGTGCCGACATGGGCGACCCCTACTTCGGTGGCGCCGGCCCCGACCGCAAGGCCTGCATCAACTGCGGCGAGTGCATGACCGGCTGCCGCCACAACGCCAAGAACACCCTGGTCAAGAACTACCTCTACCTCGCCGAGCAGAACGGCGC
>CAYRZN010000189.1:0-3722 GCA_964428825.1 uncultured Aeromicrobium sp. | reverse complement strand
CGACGCTACCGGCGCGGGAGCCGACGCCGTGCGGCCCTGTGCCGTCGCCCGTAGATTCGACGACGACGGTGGAGCCGATGAGGGGAGTGGCGATGAGCTGGGTCCGCAGGTCGGTGTGGGACGTCGTGCCCCGGGACCAGCAGGACACTCCCGAGGGTCTCCGCCGGCGACAGGTCGTCGTGGTCGCGACGATCGTCGTCGGTGCCGTGCTGCTGGGCGTGTCGCTGCGCCTGGAGCCCGGCAGCGTCGCGTTCTATGTCGCGACCCTCGCGCTCGCGACGGTCTGGGCCACGGGCGCCTTCGTGTCGGGTCGGCTGCACGCCGGCCGCATCGCGTCGCGCCCGGCCCCCGAGACCATGGTGCGACCGATTCTCGACCCGATCCTGCTCGGACTCGCGCTCGCGCTGCTGTTCGTCGCGGGCGGTCTGGTGGTCCGGGAGATTCCGTGGCTGTTCGACCAGGTGCGCTCCGTCACCGACTTCGCCGACCAGGGCGCGCTCTGGCTCGTCGTGATCGTCACCGCCGTGAACGGGATCGCCGAGGAGCTGTTCTGGCGGGGTGCCGCCTACGCGGCGATCCCGCGCCACCCGGTCGCATGGACGACGATCGCCTACGTGCTGGCGACGCTCGGCACCGGCAACGTCATGCTCGCCTTCGCCGCGATCCTGCTGGGTCTCGTCGTGGGGCTCCAGCGCCGGGCCTCAGGAGGGGTGCTCGCGCCGATCCTGACGCACTGCACCTGGTCGATCTCGATGCTGTTCGTGCTGCCGCTGCTGTTCGCCTGAGGGCGGGCCCGAGCGGGGTCAGTCCTCGGCGGCCAGCGCGGCCTTGCGCTCGGCCAGCGCGCGCCGGACGGCCTCCTCGTACGTCAGGGGCTCACCCGGGACGACGTCGCGGATGCGCTGCTCGGTCACGACGACCTCGACGCCCATCGAGTCGATCAGGTTGCGCCCCGTGGTGGCGTCGACGTCGGTCACGAGGGCGAGCCAGCGCGAGGAGAGCCCGGGGGACAGCACCGGGACGGTCACCATCGGGGTGCGGCGCCCTTGGATCTGCTCGCCCGCGATCTGCATCATGTCGCGGTAGGTCATGGCGTCCGGTCCGCCGATCTCGAACGTCTCGCCGATCGCGGCGTCGTTGCCGATGACGCCCGCGAGGTAGCGGATGACGTCGTCGACCGCGATGGGCTGCGTCTTGGTGGCGGTCCACTTCGGCACGACCATCGCCGGGAGGTTCTTGACCAGCTGCCGCGTGAGCTCCCACGAGATGCCGCCGTGCCCGACGACGATCGCCGCCCGCAGCACCGTGACGGGCACGCCGCCGATGCCCAGCAGGCCCTCGACCTCCCGCCGGGAGCGCAGGTGGGTGGACAGGTCGTCGCCGTCGGCCCCCAGGCCGCCGAGGTAGACGATCTGGCTGACGCCGGCCTCGCCGGCGATCGTGCCGAACGAGGCCGCCGCGTCGGCGTCGATCTTCTCGAAGTCGTCGCGGTCGAGCGAGTGGACGAGGTAGATCGCGACGTCGACCCCCTCCAACGCCTCCGCCAGCGAGGCCGGGTCGCCCACGTCGGCACCGACGGCCGTGCCCTCGCCGTCGTACTTCTCGGGACGCCGGGTCATGGCGCGGACGTCGTGTCCGCGCTCGACGAGCTCGGACCCCAGGCGACGGCCGACGAAGCCGGTGGCCCCCGTGACCAGGACGGTGAGGGGCTGGGTCATGTCGCGAGCGTAGGTCGGCGGGGGCTCGTTGGCATCCCGACTCCCTAGACTGGCGGGCGTGCCCCCCCAAGAATCCCCCCCAGGACCCGCTGCCGTGACCGCGATCGTGCTGGCCGCGGGCGCCGGGACGCGGATGCGGTCCGAGCTGCCCAAGGTGCTCCACGAGATCGCCGGACGCCCGCTCGTCGGCCACGCCCTCGCGGCGGTCGCCGGCCTCGGTGCCGCCCGCACGGTCGCGGTGATCGGCCACGGTCGCGACGAGGTCTCGGCGGCGATCACGGCGATCGACCCCGGTGTCGTCCAGGTGGTGCAGACCGAGCAGCGCGGCACGGGCCACGCGGTGAAGGTGGCCCTCGAGGCGCTGGACGCCCCGCCGACGGGCACGGTCGTCGTCACGTACGGGGACGTCCCGCTGCTCACCGGCGCCACGCTGCACGACCTGGTCGAGGCCCACCTGACCGCGAGCCGCGCGGTCACGATCCTCAGTGCCGAGCTGCGCGACCCCACGGGCTACGGACGGATCGTCCGCGATGCCGACGGTCAGGTGCAGGCAATCCGGGAGCACCGCGACGCCTCCGAGGAGGAGCGCGGGATCCGCGAGATCAACAGCGGCGTGCTCGCCGTCGAGGCCGGGTTCCTGCTGCGCGCCGTGGCGTCGCTGCGCGACGACAACACCCAGGGCGAGCTGTACCTCACCGACATCGTGGCCCGCGCCGTGAGCGAGCAGCTGCCCGTCGGGGCCCACGTCCTGGAGGACGTCTGGCAGACCGAGGGCGTCAACGACCGGGTCCAGCTGGCCCAGCTCGGCCGCGTCCTGAACGACCGCCTCGTCGAGCACTGGATGCGGCAGGGCGTCACGGTGGTCGACCCCGCGACGACCTGGATCGACTCCGCCGTCGAGCTCGCACCCGACGTGACCCTCCTGCCCGGCACGCAGCTCCTGGGCGCCACGGTCGTGGCCACCGGTGCCACGATCGGCCCGGACACGACGCTGCGGAACGTGGAGGTGGGCGCCGCCGCCGCCGTGGTGCGCACGCACGGCTCCGACTCCGTCATCGGCGCTGGTGCCACGGTGGGGCCCTTCGCCTACCTGCGCCCCGGCACCCTGCTCGACGCCGGCGGCAAGATCGGCACGTTCGTCGAGACCAAGAACGCGCACATCGGCCCCGGTGCCAAGGTCCCGCACCTGAGCTACGTGGGCGATGCCGAGATCGGGGAGGGCGCCAACATCGGGGCCGGCACGATCACGGCCAACTACGACGGTGTCGCGAAGCACCGCACGACCGTGGGCAAGCACGCCCGCACGGGGTCCGACAACGTGTTCGTCGCGCCCGTCACGATCGGCGACGGCGCCTACACCGCGGCTGGTACCACGGTCCGCGACGACGTCCCGGCGGGGGCGCTCGCGATCGGTGAGGGGCGACAGAGGATGATCGACGGGTGGGTCGAGGCGAAGCGACCCGGCACCTCGTCCGCCGAGGCATCACGTCAATCACGGGAGACCCGCGAGTGAGCATCGAGCCCCCCATCACGTCCGCGCAGTCGAGCTCCTCGGCCAAGCGGACGCCCACCAAGAACCTCATGCTCTTCTCGGGACGCACGCACCCGACGCTGGCGCGCGAGGTGGCCGAGCTGCTCGGCGTCGACCTCGTGCCGACGACGGCGTACGACTTCGCCAACGGCGAGATCTACATCCGCTTCGACGAGTCGGTCCGCGGCTGCGACGCGTTCGTGATCCAGAGCCACGCGGCCCCGATCAACCAGGCGATCATGGAGCAGCTCATCATGATCGACGCGCTGAAGCGGGCGTCGGCCAAGCGCATCACGGTGGTCCTGCCGTTCTACGGTTACGCCCGCCAGGACAAGAAGCACCTCGGTCGCGAGCCGATCTCCGCGCGGCTCGTCGCCGACCTGTTCCTCGCCGCAGGCGCCGACCGCCTCATGACGGTCGACCTGCACACCGCGCAGATCCAGGGCTTCTTCGACGGACCGGTCGACCACCTG
>CAYRZN010000188.1:1011-3725 GCA_964428825.1 uncultured Aeromicrobium sp. | reverse complement strand
CTGTCCACAGTGGCTGCTTCCCACTGGAAGCACAGGGAGAAGTGTCGGTGGTGGCACCTAGGTTGGGGTCATGCCCAGCACCGTTCCGTCGCCGCGTGACCTGATGGGTCTGGCGCGTGATCGGGCGATGGCTGAGGCGGCGGAGTGGCGGGCGATGCTGGAGTTCCGTGACGCGGAGGTCGCTCGGATCGAGGCCATGGACGTCACTGCGATGCGGCAGCACGTCGAGCGGTCGGCGATCGCGGTCGAGCTGGGGATGAGTCTGGGTCTGTCGGCGGGTCAGGTGGTGCAGAAGCTGGCCACGGCCGAGCGTCTGCGTGATTTGGCGCCGTTGACGTGGTGGGCATTCGGGCGGGGCCGGATCGACGCGGCTCGGGCGCGGGAGGTCTCGTTGACGCTGGAGCGGTTGGAGCGTCCCGAGTCGCACCACCGGCTGGACGGTGTCGTCGTGGCCTATGCCAGCTCCCACACGGTGGTCGAGCTCCGGGGGTGGCTCCGGCGGTTCGTGACGCGGGTCGAGGCCGACCTGGCGATCGAGCGGGCCAATGAAGAGCGCAAGAAGCGTCACGTCGAGGTCGTGCAGGTCGAGGACGGCATGGCGTGGCTGAACGCCTACCTCCCCGCGCACCAGGCAGCCGCGATCCAGACCCGGCTGAAGCGCGCTGCGAAGGCGTTGGGTACTGACGACGATCGTTCGAAGGCCCAGCGTGAGGCCGACCTGCTCGTCGAGGCGCTGCTGAACAACCCGGTGGGCGACGACGGCCGGCCCAGTGGCATGAAGATCGACATCGGCGTCCTGGTCGAGGCCAAGGCCCTGACCGGCCTGACCGCCGGGCATGCGGAGTCGGCAGATGGTTCGTGGGCGGTCCCCAGCGAGTGGGTCATCGACTCCGCACTGGCCGGAGACGCGTTCTGGCACCGTTTGTTGGTCGATCCGATCACCGGCGACACCCTCGCCCACGACTACCCCGGCTACCAGCCGCCCGAGGTCCTGCGGCGAGCGATCATCCTGCGCGACGGCACGTGCGCCGGTCCCGGATGCACCACACCAGCGTCACGGTGCGACCTCGACCACGACAGACCCTGGCCCGACGGACCCACGTCGGGCGAGAACCTCAAGCCACGCTGCCGCCGCGACCACGCGATCAAGGGTCATGGCGTCCTCGAAGAGATCCTCGCCCGTCACCACCGTGCCCGCACCGCCCACGACGCAGAAGTGCGCCGGAACCCGCCCCGGCACCAGACCAGCCTCTACGAGAACCAGCTCGCCCGCTGGCTCACCCGCCACCAACCAGACCTCGACGACCTCGACGACGAAGCGGCCTGACACTGCCCTCTTGCGTCCTCAGGTGACGTGGTTAGCGTGGAACGCATGACCTCTCGCAACGCACTGCTCGTCCTGACCAGCCACGACGACCTCGGTGGCGTGCGCAAGACCGGCTACTTCGTCGGCGAGGCCGCGCACCCGTGGAAGGTCTTCACCGATGCCGGGTGGAACGTCGACCTCGTCTCGATCGCCGGCGGCCAGCCGCCGGAGGACGGACGCGACGAGGAGGACCCGGTCCAGGTCGAGTTCCTCGAGAACGACGCCGTCAAGAAGCAGCTCGCGAACACGAAGCGGCTGTCCGAGGTCAGCGCCACCGACTACGACACCGTCTACTTCGTGGGCGGCCACGGCGCGATGTGGGACTTCCCGAGCGATGCCAGCGTCTCCTCCGTGGCGCGCACGATCTACGAGAACGACGGCGTCGTCGCAGCGGTGTGCCACGGCCCCGCAGCACTCACGGGCATCACACTGGGCAGCGGACGCTCGATCGTCGCCGGCAAGAAGGTCGCCGGGTTCACGAACGAGGAGGAGGAGGCCGCTGGCCTCACCGACGCCGTGCCCTTCCTGCTCGAGACGAAGCTGACCGAGCTCGGTGCCACGGTCGAGACCGGTCCGAACTTCAAGGAGAACGTCGTCGTCGACGGCCGCCTCGTGACGGGCCAGAACCCTGCATCTGCCGCGGGCGTGGCCCGTGAGGTCGTCGAGGTCCTGCACTAGGGACCCGTCGGTCAGCTCCGCATGAAGTCCGCGATCAGGCGGACGGCCCGGCGCCCCTCGGGCGTGAAGGTCGCTGCGGGGTAGACGTGGAAGCCGCTCGGCTCGACGTGGAAGGTCAGGTCGACCCCCGCGTCGAGGGCGCGCTCGCAGAACTTCAGCGAGTCGGCAAGCAGCACGTCGTGCCCGCCCTGCAGCACCAGCGTGCGGGGCAGGCCGGTCGGGTCGGCGAAGATCGGGCTCACCCGCGGGTCCGTGACCTCGCGAGTGCCGGCCCACTGCAGACCGGCCCACGCGGCGCCAGGGATGTCGAGCATCGGATCGACCTCGACCAGGCCGGGTGCCACGGGGTTGGACGCCGAGGGATCGAGCCACGGCGCGATCAGCACGAGTCCGTCGACCTCCTGGCCGTGCAGGGCCAGGCTCACCGAGAGACCGCCACCGGCCGAGTCGCCGCCGAGGAACACGGGCCGGCCCGCGGCCCGCCGGCGCACCGCCTCGAGCACGGGCGGCACGAACGCGAACGCGTCGTCGACCGTGTGCTCGGGCGCCAGGCCGTACAGCGGCACCGTGACCGTCGCGCCGGTCCGCGCGACGATCTTGCCGAGGAACGCCCAGTGCGCGGGGATGATCGCCGCGATGTAGGCACCACCGTGCAGATAGACGAGCTCGG
>CAYRZN010000188.1:0-1001 GCA_964428825.1 uncultured Aeromicrobium sp. | reverse complement strand
CCCGTGCCCTTCTGGCGTGGGGTCAGGGTGATGACGGGGAACCCACCGACGGTCTCGGTCGTGACGTCGCAGGTGCTCCGGAGGCGCCGGGACACCTCGGCCGGACCGTCCCGCTCCGTGACCCGTTGCTGCGCCGTCTCGATCGACGTGAGGGTCTTCGGCCGGCGCGCGAGCACGGCGCGGGCGAGGGACATGCTGAGCGACATGCCGTCAGGCTAGGTCAGGAGCGCGGTGATCAGCGCGACGGCGGGCACCGACAGGAGGGTCGACGCGAAGATCGCGTCGCGCGCCAGGATCGTGGCACGGCCGTAGCGGCTCGCGATGACGAAGATGTTCTGGGCCGTCGGGAGCGCGGCGATGACCGTGACGGCGAGGAGCTCGGGGCCCTCCAGGTCGAGGGCGAAGCGGGCGACGGCGTACGCCACGAGGGGCTGCACGACCATCTTCAGCGTGACGATGGTCCCGAGCAGTCGGGGACGGTCGCCGGCACCGGGTCGGGAACCGAGACGCAGCGAGATCCCGTAGGCGATCAGCATGCCGGGAACCGCCATGCCGCCGACGAGCTCCAGCGGGTCGTGCACGACCCGGGGGAGCGGGGTCGACGTGACCGAGAGGGCGACGCCCACGATCGAGCCGAGGGTGAGCGGATTGCGGAACGGGCGCGACATGACCTGGAAGAACGACAGGCGCTGCTCGGCGACCGCCGAGTCCAGGACGGTCAGGGCGAGCGGCTGCAGCAGCAGCATCTGCAGCAGGAGTGCCGGCGCGACGAGCGCGGCGTCCCCGAGCACGTAGGCCGCGATGGGCAGTCCCAGGTTGCCCGCGTTGACGTAGGACGCCGAGAGCGCGCCCACGACGGTGTCGGCGAGGTCCTGGCGGAAGACGAACCGGGCCAGCAGGACGTAGAGCGTCACGACCACCAGGACCGACGCGACCGTGGCGATCAGGTTGGCCGACAGGACCGTGGACACGTCGGCCTCGGACAGCACCGTGACCATCAG
>CAYRZN010000187.1:2454-3734 GCA_964428825.1 uncultured Aeromicrobium sp. | reverse complement strand
AGCTGCTCGGCACCCTCGCCCTCGTCGCGCAGCTTGCGCAGGTACCAGTGCGACTCCCCCAGGCTCTCCGAGATCGACCGGAACGCGAGCAGGCCCGCGTCGGAGTCCGGGGCCTCGCTGAACCAGGCGAGCATCGCGGGCAACAGCGCGCGGTGGATCGCCTTGCGGCGCGACACCCCGGAGGTCAGCGCCTCCAGGTGGGCCAGCGCCCCCTTCGGGTCACGGAAGCCGAGCGCCACGAGGCGCTCCCGGGCCGCCTCCGGCGACAGTCGCATGTCCTCGGTGGGCAGCGAGGCGACCGCCTCGAGCAGGGGCTGGTAGAAGAGCTTCTCGTGCAGGCGGCGCACGATCCGCCGGTGCGACTGCCACTCCGAGACGAGGTTCTCGGCCGGCGAGACCCGGAAGCCCATGCTGCGGCCGAGGCGGCTCAGGTCCTCCTCGTCGTCGGGCACGATGTGGCTGCGCCGCAGGCGGTACAGCTGGATGCGGTGCTCCAGGGTGCGGAGGAACTCGTAAGCCTCCTCCAGCGCCGCGCCGTCGCGGCGGCCGACGTACCCGCCCTCGGTGAGCGCCTCGAGGGCGTCGAGAGTCGTGGGGCTGCGCAGGCTCTCGTCGGCGCGGCCGTGCACGAGCTGCAGGAGCTGGACGGCGAACTCGACGTCGCGCAGGCCGCCGCTGCCGAGCTTGAGCTGCCGCTCGCGGTGGGCCGCCGGGATGTGGTCGAGCACGCGGCGCCGCATGGCGCGGGTGTCGGTCACGAAGTTGTCCCGCGTGCTCGCCTCCCAGACCATGGGCTGCACCGCCGCCAGGTACTCCTGACCGAGCTCGACGTCGCCTGCCGCGAAGCGGGCCTTGAGCAGCGCCTGGAACTCCCACGTCGTGGCCCAGCGCTCGTAGTAGGCCACGTGGCTGCCGACCGTGCGGGTCAGCGGGCCGTTCGAGCCCTCGGGCCTCAGGTTGGCGTCGACCTCCCAGATCGTGCCCTCGCTCGTGGGCTCGCTGCAGATGCGCATGACGGCAGCCGCCAGACGGGTCGCGACCCGCAGGGCCTTCTGCTCGTCGGCGCCGTCGGCGGTCTCGTGCACGAAGATCACGTCGACGTCACTGATGTAGTTCAGCTCGTGACCGCCGGTCTTGCCCATCGCGATGATCGCGAGACGGACCAGGTCGGCGTCGTCCTCCTCGGATCGGGCGATGCCCAAGGCCGCCTCGAGCGTGGCGACCGCGAGGTCGGACAGCTCCGACGAGGTCTCGCGGAACGTGGAGTAGGCGTTGAGGTC
>CAYRZN010000187.1:0-2354 GCA_964428825.1 uncultured Aeromicrobium sp. | reverse complement strand
GTCGACCTCACCCAGGTCGGCCAGGTGGGCGGCGGCGGCATCGACGTTGCGGAAGCCGCGACGCGTCAGGTCTGGGGTCTCCGAGGGCACCGGCTCAGGTTACGGCAGGGTGACGTCGATCCTGACCGCGTGCCGCGGGACGGGCCCTCAGGTGCCGGGGGTGTACGGGTTCAGGGACGACCGCAGGAACACCAGACCCACGATGGCCCCGACGACGCAGACGCCGATCGCCACGGCCTGGACCCGGCCCCGGGTCGACACGGCGACCGCGGCAGCGACCCAGGCCGGCCCCAGCACGACGACCGACTCGAGCACGGCCTCGATCCGGCCACCCAGCACCTGTCCGGGTGTGTCGTCCGCGTGCTCGTCGCCGGTGCGGAGCAGCCCGCCCCAGAGGGCCGTGGCCATGGCCAGCGCGGGCATGACGGCGAAGGTGAGGGCTCGTGCCGTCCACTCCCCTCGGGTCCAGTGCGGCGCCGGATCGGCTCGACGCAGACCGAGGCTCCACGGCCCCACCGTGACCAGGACGATGACGAGCACCACGAGGTTCTGGAACAGCGGGACGCCGACGACGGCCATCGTGGTCGCCGACACCAGCACCAGGTGCTGGTGGGGACGGTGGAACGTCAGCAGCGGCGCGGCCACCCCGAGCCCGACGCAGATGACCGCCATGCCGAGCGCCGTGCCGAGTCCGGCGAGGAACTGCTCGGGGCTGGCCACGTCGGAGGCGATGAGCGGGATCGCCAGCACGACCAGGAGCAGGACGAGAACGGCGACGACGCGACCGCTGGCCGACACCAGCCGCAAGGAGCGGACAGACACGAGGTCGTCAGACGATGGGCATGAGCTTGTCGAGCTCGAACTGCGTGACCTGCGTGCGGTAGTCCTGCCACTCCTGGCGCTTGTTGCGCAGGAAGAAGTCGAAGACGTGCTCGCCCAGCGTCTCGGCCACGAGGTCGCTGCCCTCCATGATGCGGATGGCCTCGTCGAGGTTGCGCGGCAGCGACGGGATGCCGAGCGCCTTGCGCTCGCGCTCCGACAGCGACCAGACGTCGTCCTCGGTCTCGGGCGGCAGGTCGTAGCCCTCCTCGATGCCCTTCAGGCCGGCCGCGAGGACCAGCGCGAAGGCGAGGTACGGGTTGCACGCCGCGTCGATCCCGCGGTGCTCGACGCGTGCCGACCCGCTCTTGTGCGGCTTGTACATCGGCACGCGCACCAGGGCGCTGCGGTTGTTGTGGCCCCAGCAGACGTAGCTCGGGGCCTCGCCGCCGCCGGCCAGCCGCTTGTAGGAGTTGACCCACTGGTTCGTGACGGCCGTGATCTCGGCGCTGTGGCGCAGGACGCCGGCGATGAACGCCCGGCCCGTGCCCGACAGCTGGTACTCGGCGCCGGCCTCGTAGAACGCGTTCTCGTCACCCTCGAAGAGCGAGACGTGCGTGTGCATGCCCGACCCCGGGTGGTCCGTGAACGGCTTGGGCATGAACGAGGCCCACTTGTCGTTCGTGAGCGCGACCTCCCGCACGACGGTGCGGAACGTCATGATGTTGTCGGCCATCGACAGGGCGTCGGCGTACCGCAGGTCGATCTCCTGCTGGCCGGGCCCGCCCTCGTGGTGACTGAACTCGACGCTGATGCCCATGCTCTCGAGCATCGTGATGACCTCGCGCCGGAAGTCCTGGCCGCCGCCGCCCTGGGCGGTGTGGTCGAAGTACCCGCTGTCGTCGACCGGGACGGGCTGCCCGCCGGCCGGCGGCTTGCCCTTGAACAGGTAGAACTCGATCTCGGGGTGGGTGTAGTACGTGAAGCCCATGTCGGCGGCCTTCTGCATCGCACGCTTGAGCACGTGCCGCGGATCGGCGAACGACGGCGTGCCGTCGGGCAGGTGGATGTCGCAGAACATGCGCGCGGTCGCGGGCGTCTCACCACGCCACGGCAGGATCTGGAACGTCGACGGGTCGGGCTTGGCCAGCATGTCGGCCTCGTGCACGCGGGCGAAGCCCTCGATCGAGGAGCCGTCGAAGCCGATGCCCTCCGCGAAGGCGCCCTCGAGCTCGGCCGGCGCGATCGAGACCGACTTCAAGGACCCGAGCACGTCGGTGAACCACAGTCGGACGAAACGGACGTCGCGCTCCTCGAGCGCGCGCAGCACGAATGCTTCCTGCTTACCCATGCGGTCATCCTCGCACGCGCTTTGTTACGCCCATGTTTCCCCGTGAGGCGGTCGCGGAACGTTTCGCGGGTGCCTCGAGGCACGGTTGTCGCTAGGCTTCGAAGATGCCTCGCCTGCGACTCGCCCTGGCCCAGATGAACCCCGTCGTCGGCGCCGTCGACGCCAACACCGACGCCGTCGTGGA
>CAYRZN010000186.1:2893-3735 GCA_964428825.1 uncultured Aeromicrobium sp. | reverse complement strand
GTCTACCTCAACCTCGTCGGGGGCCAGGACGAGCTGGTCTTCGACGGTGACTCCGTCGTCGTCGACGCCGCGGGTGAGGTCGTGGCTCGTGCCGGCCAGTTCACCGAGGAGCTGCTCGTGGTCGACCTCGACCTCCCGGCCGCGACCGCCCCGATGCCGGAGCCCGGCACCCGCTTCCACGGTCTGCGCGTCGAGCGCACGATCATCTCGACCGATCCCGCCGAGCCGGTCACGGAGCCGCTCGAGAACGTCGTGGCGGAGCGGTGGGACGACGCGGGCGAGCGCTACCAGGCGATCGTGCTCGGGCTGCGCGACTACGTGCGCAAGAACGGCTTCCGGTCGGTACTGATGGGCCTGTCCGGCGGCATCGACTCGACTCTCGTGGGCGCGATCGCGGTCGACGCCCTCGGGGCCGAGAACGTGTTCGGCGTCTCCAACCCCAGCGCCTGGTCCACCGAGCACAGCCTCGGCGACGCCGGCGAGCTCGCCCGCCGCACGGGCCTCACGCTCGACAACGTGGCGATCGCCGGGATCTTCGACACGATCCAGGAGTCGCTGCACCTCGACGGCCTCGCGGAGGAGAACCTGCAGGCGCGCATCCGTGCCGTGATCTGGATGGGCCTGTCGAACCAGCACGGCCACCTCGTGCTCGCGTGCGGCAACAAGTCCGAGCTCGCCACCGGGTACTCCACGATCTACGGCGACGCGGTCGGTGGGTACGCCCCCATCAAGGACCTGCCGAAGACGCTCGTCTGGGAGCTGTCGCGCTGGCGCAACGCGTGGGCCGAGTCCCGCGGCGAGACGCCACCGATCCCCGAGAACGCGATCAGCAAGCCCCCGTC
>CAYRZN010000186.1:0-2883 GCA_964428825.1 uncultured Aeromicrobium sp. | reverse complement strand
GCCAGCTCGACACCGACTCCCTGCCCCCGTACGAGGTGCTCGACGCCGTGCTCGACGCCTACGTGGAGCGCGACCTCGGAGCCGCGGAGGTCGTGGCCGAGGGATTCGACCCTGCTCTGGTCGAGCGCATCGTGACCCTGGTCGACAGGGCCGAGTACAAGCGCCGTCAGTACCCGCCGGGCCCCAAGGTCAGCCGCCGCAACTTCGGTCGCGACCGCCGGCTCCCGATCACGACGCGCTGGCGCGAGTCGCTCTGACGGATCCGGTGTCACCCTCGGGGCCGGCCAGCCGGCCTCGCTCGAGGGCGTTCCAGAAGTCGCCGCGCACGTAGTCGGGTCGTGTGGGCGGCTGGTGGTCCCAGTCGGTGGGCCGCCCGGTCGCGAGCGCTCGATGGACGACCCGCCGCCGCGCCTGGCTCTGCCTGACGTCACGCTCCAGTCCCGAGAGGTCGTACCGTGCCGCGACCTCGGCCCGGAGCTCGCCCAGCAGACCCGCGTGCGCCGGGTCGCCGGCGAGATTCGTCAGCTCGTCAGGATCGGCCACGACGTCGAACAGCTGGTCCGGGTCACCCGGGCAGCGCACGTACTTGTGCGGGCCTCGCACGACCGTGACCTGCGGACGGGTCGTCCCCTCGGCGAGGTACTCGATCAGGACCGGTCGTTCCTCCAGCTCACCGACGAGGCTGCGCCCCGGGCCCGCAACCGGGGACCCGCCGGCGATCTCGACCAGCGTCGGCAGCACGTCGACCAACGACACCGGGTCGTGGACCCGACGAGGAGCAAAGCGACCCGGCGCGTTGACGATCAGCGGCACCCGCGAGGACTGCTCGAACGGCGACATCTTGTACCAGAGCCCGCGCTCGCCGAGCATGTCTCCGTGGTCCGAGGTCACGATGACCACGGTGTCGTCGCGGAGCCCCAGGTCCTCGAGGCGCTGCACGATCTTGCCCACGTGGTCGTCGACGTAGCTGACGCACGCGTAGTAGGCCCGGCGGGCCCGGCGCACCTGGTCTGCGTCGGGCACCTTCACGTCGAACCCGGACATCTGCTGCAGTCGAACGCTGTGCGGGTCGATCGTCCCCAGGTCCTCGAGCGTGACCCGTGGGTCGTCGATCTCGATTCACTCGTACCGGTCCCAGTGCTCGACCGGCGGCTCGTACGGGTCGTGCGGGTGGATGAACGACGACACCAGCAGGAAAGGGCGCCCGTCATCGGCCCGCGCGCGGTCGTTGAGGTGGCGCAGACTGCGGAACAGCACCTCGTCGTCGAAGTCCTGCTGCACCGTCGCGCGGCTCGTCCCGGCCGTGAAGACGCTGCCCGCCTCGTGGTACCAGGGCAGCCGCTCCTGCGCTGGCAGGTCCCAGTCGGGCACCATGTCCAGACCCGCCGGGTAGACGTCGGTCGTCAGGCGCTCCTCGAACCCGTGCAGCTGGTCCGGACCGATGAAGTGCATCCGCCCGACCAGCGCCGTCGCGTAGCCCTCCGAGCGCAGGTGGTGCGCAAAGGTCGGCACCGACGCCGGGAAGTCGGCGCCGTTGTCGTAGGCGCCGATCTGCGAGGGCAGCTGGCCCGTCATCATCGAGGCGCGTGAGGGCGCGCAGAGCGGTGAGTTGCAGTACGCGCGGTCGAAGGTGATGCCGCCGGCCGCCAGCGCGTCGAGGTGCGGGCTCCTCACGACGTCGTTCCCGTACGCCCCGAGCGCGGCGGCGGCGAGCTGGTCGGCCTGGATCAGGACGATGTTCGGACGAGCGGTCATCCCTCGTGGATAACAGCGGGCGACCGGGCCGGACGGCGGGTCTTGCCATCCGAGACCCGTCCCGGCGGTCGTCCCCGTGACCCATGATCGTCGTGTCCTGCGCCGTCGCCGACCGAACGAGGTGGACCTGTGAGCGGTTCCTGCTGCAGTCCCTCGGCGGACCGGCCGGCGAAGGTCGACCTCTCGCCGGTCGACCCGACTCGCCGCACCCCCGCAGCCGGCCTGATCGCCCTGCCCGGTGGCGAGCTGCTGATGGGCTCCGACTCCCCGGAGGCCTACCCGCAGGACGGCGAGTCTCCCGTGCGCACCGTGCAGGTGCACCCCTTCGCGATCAGTGCGACCGCCGTGACCAACGCCGAGTTCGGGGCGTTCGTCGACGCCACGGGGCACGTCACCGATGCCGAGCACTTCGGCGACGCCCTCGTCTTCGCGGCGCTGGTCACGTCGCAGTCGCGCCGGCGCGGCGTGGTCGCCGCCACCCCGTGGTGGCACGTGGTGCCCGGTGCCTCCTGGCGATCACCCCGAGGTCCGGGCTCGGACGTCACCAACCTGCCGGACCATCCCGTCACGCAGGTCTCGCACCGTGACGCCGTGGCCTACGCCGACTGGGCCGGCGGCCGGTTGCCGACGGAGCAGGAGTGGGAGTGGGCGGCCCGCGGCGGCCTCGTGCAGCAGCCGTTTCCGTGGGGCGCCGAGCGCGAGCCGGACGACGAGCCGCGCATGAACACCTTCGTCGGCGAGTTCCCGCAGCCGACCGGTCCGGTCGGAACGGTGACCGTCCGATCGTTCGCACCCAATGCCTTCGGCCTCTTCAACACCACCGGCAACGTCTGGGAGTGGACCGCGAGCCCCTTCTCGGACTGGGACCGCCGACCCGTGCTCCGCGGCGGCTCGTACTTGTGCCACGACTCCTACTGCCGTCGCTACCGCACCTCCGCGCGGACGGCCAACACACCCGACACCGCGCTCGGCCACACCGGTTTCCGGATCGCCGCCGACAGGTGACGTGGCTCACCTACCGGCACCTCGCGGGTGTGTGCCACGCTGGTGACGTATCCGTGGACCTCTCCCGAGGCCGCGAGAGAGAAAGGCAGTCCCATGACTGAACCGACCCCTGCCCAGGTCCCG
>CAYRZN010000185.1:0-3793 GCA_964428825.1 uncultured Aeromicrobium sp. | reverse complement strand
CCTCGCGTCGCGACGCACGTATCCCTTGAACTCCTCGTTCCGCCCCTCGTACAACATGGCGGTCAACCTCGTCGCGCAGGTCGGACGCAAGACGGCGCGCGACCTGCTGGAGCAGTCGTTCGCCCAGTTCCAGGCCGACCGTGGTGTCGTCGGGCTCGCTCGACAGATCCACAAGGCCGACGAGGCGCTCGAGGGATACGTCGAGGGCGCCACCTGCCACCTCGGTGACTTCATGGAGTACGCCGACCTGCGCCGGCAGATCAGCGACATCGAGTCCGAGGGCTCCCGCGCCCGCAAGGCTCGGGCCCGCGAAGGCGTCGCGTCGTCGCTGCTCGCCCTGAAGCGGGGCGACATCATCGAGATCCCCCGCGGCAAGTGGGCCGGCTCGGCCGTCGTCCTGGATCCCGGCCACGCCGCCGACCGCGAGGGGCCGCGGCCGTTCGTGCTCACCGAGGGGCGTCACGCGCGTCGCCTCGCAGCCGTCGACTTCAGCGGCCCGGTCGAGCCGCTCGGGCAGATGCGGGTGCCCAAGAACTTCAACCCGCGCAGCCCGCAGTCCCGTCGTGAGCTCGCCACGACCCTGCGGAGCCGCGCGCCCCTGCGTCGCGACGCCGTCGAGCGCCAGGGGCGCTCGCTCCACACCGGCGGCGCCGGCCCCGCCGACGAGGACCCGCGCATCACCGAGCTGCGCCGCCTGATCAAGTCCCATCCGTGCCACCAGTGCCCTGACCGTGAGTCGCACGCCCGCTGGGCCGAGCGGTACCAGCGCCTCGAGAAGGAGACCCTGCAGCGTCGCCGCACGATCGAGCAGCGCACCAACACGGTCGCGCGTGAGTTCGACCGGGTCTGCGAGGTGCTCGACGAGCTGGGCTACCTCCAGGGCGACACGATCACCGACACCGGCCGACGCCTCCAACGGATCTACGGCGAGCTCGACCTGCTCATCAGCGAGTGCCTCAACCAGGGGATCTGGAACGGCCTGACCCCGCCCGAGCTCGCCGCTGTGGCCAGCGGACTCACCTACACCTCACGCAACCTCGACGACGCGCCGCCGCCACAGTTCGTGACCCAGCGCTCCCGCGACGTCGCGGCGGAGATGGGGCAGGTGCACCTCGACCTGGCCGCCCTCGAGCGCCGTCATCGTCTGCGGTTCCTGCGCGATCCCGACTTCGCCTTCGCGGAAGGTGTCGGCATGTGGGCCGACGGCGCGCCGTTGCACGAGGTGCTCAGCGTCACCGGACTTGCTGCAGGCGACTTCGTGCGCTCGGTCAAGCAGCTCATCGACGCGCTCGCGCAGATCGCCGTCGCCGCGGGCGACGACTCGGCCCTGCGCACGACCGCGCGTCGGGCCCTGGACTGCCTCCGCCGAGGCGTCATCAGCTACAGCTGAGCGAGCAGGCGCTCGACGGGGCTGCTCACGCCCCAGCGCTCGCCGAACGCGAGCAGCGCCTCACGGTCGGGGTCCGTCGGGCTCTGCGGCACCGCGACGTCCAGCTCGGTCCGCACCGCCACGACCGTGCGGGCCGCCTCGACGTACTCACGTGACTCCAGCAACGAGGCACGAGGGCGGGGCTTGATCGAGGACCCGGCGTCCTGGGCCGCCGCCATGATGGCGTCGAGGTCCCCGAACTCCGTCACGAGAGTGGCGGCGGTCTTCTCGCCGATGCCCGCGACCCCCGGGAGCCCGTCGGAGGCGTCCCCGCGCATCACCGCGTAGTCGACGTAAGAGCTCGGCTCGATGCCGTACTTGTCGCGGATCCAGGCTGCATCGACCGTGTCGAGCTTCGCGACGCCGCGAGCGGTGTAGAGGACCCGGACGTCGCGGGCGTCGTCGACGAGCTGGAACAGGTCGCGGTCACCCGTCACGACGTCGACCGGCCCGTCCCAGCGGTGGGTCAGGGTGCCGATCACGTCGTCGGCCTCGGCATCGGGGGCACCGATCACGGGCACGCCCGCGAGCTGGAGGGCCTCGGCGATGAGCGGGACCTGCGGCGTCAGCAGGTCGGGCGTCTCCTCCTCGCCGGTGCCGTCGGTGGGGCTCCCCTCGGCAAGACGCTGCGTCTTGTAGGAGGGCACCAGGTCGACCCGCCACTGCGGTCGCCAGTCGTCGTCCCAGCACGCCACGACCGCGGCGGGTGCGTCGTCCCGGGCGATCAAGGTCGCGGTGAAGTCGATCATGCCGCGCAGTGCGTTGACCACCGTGCCGTCCGGTGCCTTCAGGGAGTCGGGGATGCCGAAGAACGCGCGGTAGTAGAGGCTCGCGGTGTCGAGGAGCAGCAGACGTCCGGCCATGGACCGATCCTAGGGTCAGGCCGCCCGTGACGGATCCGCGTCCGTCGCGTTAGTCGCTTCGTCGGGGTTGCTCGTCCCGACGGACGAGAGGACATGCCGTGATCGACGCACTCGAGCGCCTTCGCGTGCTCACGGTCGGTGCCGTCGCCGCCCTGCTGGTGGTGACGCTCGCGGTCGTCGTGTTCCGGGGGTTCGACGACGCCGCGACCACGGCTGCGGACGCTCCGTCCGCCGGCGCCGCGGGCGCCTCCGACCGCTCGGGCCCAGGTCCGGGACCGGGCTCCTCGCCCGGGGCCGGTGACGCTCCCGCCGACTCCGTCGACCGCGCCTCCGACCTCGTGCTCGTGTCGCAGGACGTCGTCCTCCCCGCGTCCGGCGCCACGGCGCCCGCGCCGGTCGACCCGGCGAGCACCTCTCCTCGGGGACCGTCGGCACCTGGCTCGTCGACCCCGAACCCCATGACGCCGGTGACCCCCACCGCACCGCCCACGAGCCCACCCGTCACGCCGACCGCGCCGCCCACGCCCCCGACACCGCAGCCTCCTCCCGCACCTTCACCGCCCGCGCCGAAGCCGGCCGTCGTCAACGTCGCGGTCCTGTCCGGCGGCCAGGTGCTGGCCGTGGACGTCAACCTGGGCGCCTCCCACCTCGTGAACCTGTCGCTGCTGCAGCCGTAGCCCTCCACGGGGGCGTCGGGGCCCTCGGTAGGCTCGGTCCATGCAGCGACTGGAGCGTGCCCGAGACCTCGCCGCGGCGGCCGACATCGACGCCCTGCTCGTGACGCCCGGAGCCGATCTCCGCTACCTCACGGGATACGCGGCGAAGCCGCTCGAGCGCCTGACCTGCCTGGTCGTCCCGGTCACCGGCGTGCCCTTCCTGGTCGCACCGAACCTCGAGGTGGCGGCGGCCGAGGCGGCCGGCGTCGAGCTCGAGATCGTCGGCTGGAACGAGACCGACGATCCGTTCGCGATCCTCGCGGCACGTCTGGGCGACGTCGCCCGCCTGGCGCTCGACGACGAGATGTGGGCCTCCCGCGTCCTGGCGCTGCGCGACGCCCTCCCGACCGTCGAGCAGGTCCTCGCCGGGCCGGTGCTCACCGAGCTGCGCATGCGCAAGGATCCCGCGGAGGTCGACGCGCTCCGGGTCGCCGGTGCCGCGATCGACCGCGTGCACTCCCGCATGGCCGAGTGGCTCCGTCCCGGCCGCACCGAGCGAGAGGTCGGCCACGACATCGCCCGGGCTATCGTCGACGAGGGTCACGAGAGCGTCGACTTCGTGATCGTCGGCAGCGGTCCGAACGGCGCGTCGCCGCACCACGAGGTCTCCGACCGCGTCATCGAGGTCGGCGATCCCGTCGTGGTCGACATCGGCGGCACGACGCCCGCGGGCTACTGCTCCGACAGCACCCGCAACTACCTCGCCGGAGGGACGGTCCCGACCCTCTACCGCGAGGCGTACGCCGTGCTGCACGAGGCCCAGGCCCTCCAGCGCGCCCACGCAC
>CAYRZN010000184.1:0-3892 GCA_964428825.1 uncultured Aeromicrobium sp. | reverse complement strand
CGCTCGGTGGCGTTGAGGCCGCCCCACACGCCGTAGGGCTCCTGGACCGCGAGCGCGTGCTCGAGGCACTCCTTCACCACGGGGCACGTGCCGCAGAAGGACTTCGCGACGGCCTCACGGTGCCGGCGACGCGGACCACGCTCGTACTCCGGGGGGAAGAACGTCTCCGGGTCGGCGGCGTTGCACGCGCCGAGGTACTGCCACTCGTACGACTCCTGCCGGGGGGCGGGCAGTCGGCTGATGCTGGCCATGGTTCCTCCTGGGTTTCTCACCGCTCAGAGGTACTTCGCCACTCCCCGGTCCCTGGATTGGCCGGCGAACCTGAGGATTCCCCGAGACTCCCGAAGGCCCGTCAGCGACGCTGCATCTGGATCTGCACGACGTCGAGGTAGCCCGTCGCGAACCCGGCCTCGCAGTACGCCAGGTAGAACTCCCACATGCGCCGGAAGGTCTCGTCGAAGCCGAAGTGCGAGATCTCGCCGAAGTTGGCGTTGAACTCGTCGCGCCACAGTCGCAGCGTGCGTGCGTAGTGGATGCCGAGCGGGCGGCGTGAAGTGACCTTGAGGCCCGTGTGCTTCGCCAGGGACAGGTCGATCGCCTTCTCCGACGGGATGAGTCCGCCCGGGAAGATGTACTTCTGGATCCAGCCGTAGGAGCGCCGCGTCGTGCGGTACCGGTGGTGGGCCATCGTGATGGCCTGGATCGAGACACGTCCGCCGGGGGCCAGCAGTCGGTCGATGGTCTGGAAGTACGTCGGCCAGAACTCCTCGCCGACGGCCTCGATCATCTCGCAGCTCACGATCGCGTCGTAGGTTCCCGTCTCGGACTCGGGCACCTCGCGGTAGTCCTGCAGGCGGATCTCGATCTGGTCGGCGACGCCGGCCTCCTCGAAGCGCTGCTGCGCGAGCGCGGCCTGCTCCTGCGAGAGGGTGATCGTGGTGACCGTGGCGCCGCGTTGGGCCGCCCGGATCGCGAGGGAGCCCCAGCCGCTGCCGATCTCGAGCACGCGCGATCCCTCGGTGACGGCCGCCTGGTCCAGGATGCCGTCCATCTTGCGGACCTGAGCCGCCTCGAGCGTCTCGTCGTCGCTCGCGAACCAAGCCGACGAGTACGACAGGGTCGGGTCGAGGAAGCGCGTGAAGAGGTCGTTCGAGAGGTCGTAGTGCGCCTCGATGTTGGCGCGGGAGCCCTCGGTGGTGTTGCGGTCGGAGCCCGGCAGGTCGATGTCGACCAACGTGCGCAGCTTCTGCAGCGGCGCCGGCACGAGCTTGGTGAGTCGCGCCGCGAACGGGGTCAGCAGCTCAGCCAGGTCGGTGTCGGGACCGGCGGACCAGTCGCCCACCATGTAGGCCTCGCCGAGCCCGATCTTGGTCTGGTCGCCGATGCGGTTGAACAGGCCCGCGGAGCTCGCGACGGCCAGCTCGGGGGAGGACGCGTCGCCCTTGCCCCAGGTCGTGCCGTCGGGGAACGTGACGCGCACCGGCATCTTGCGCACCGCGCGCTTCATGAGCGACTTGGCGACGCGTCCCTTGAAGGGGGTGTCGGGGGTGTCCGAGAGCTCGGGCCAGGCGTTCTGGTCGGGCGCGGGCAGCGGGGTGCGACTCGCGGGCGGATGGGTGGGCACGAGGTCCGTGGTGGAGTCGGTCATGAGGTGCCCTCCTGGGGGTCATGGTGCGGTCGGGGGACGAGGGGGAGGCGGCGCAGCCAGAGCCACACGCCGTGGAGTCGGATCAGCGCACTGGTGCGCTGGGTCATGAGGGGCTGGGTCACCACGGTGCGCAGGACCTGGCCTGCGGATGCGCGCCGCGGGGCGCCGTCGAAGGAGGCGGCGAAGGCCGTGCGCCCCTCGCGCTTCAGCACGATCGTGGTGGTCACCCGGTCGTGACCGAGCTCGAACAGCAGGTCGTAGCTGCCGTCGACCTCGTAGAACGGCGAGACGTAGAACGCCTTGTCGACGTGGGCCTTGCCCGCGGCGTCGGGTTGGAGGAAGTAGGCGTGCCGCTCGCCGTAGGTGTTGTGCACCTCGGCGACGATGCAGCGGACGCCCTCGTCGTCGAACGCCCAGAACACGCTGAGCGGGTCGAACACGTGGCCCAGCACGCGGGCGTTGGCCAGCATCAGGATGCGGCAGTCGGAGACGTCGACGCCCTGGGTGCGGCAGTAGGCCTCGATGTTCGCGCGGATCGTCGCGTCCGGGTCGCCGATGTGGTCGGAGGCGCGGAACGTCGCGAACGGACGCAGCCAGAACGGCACGCGCGGCATCGCGTCGAGGTCGACGAGCCACTGGTAGACCCGGTGCCGGAACTTGTGGTCGACGGGTCCCTTGCGGGCGTGCGAGACCGTGCCGTGCACGAGGGCAGGCAACGAGGGGAGAGCGACGGCGGTGCTCACCAGGTGGCCCCGAGGGCCCTGGCGGCCGCGATGCCCGAGCGGCAGCCGTCCTCGTGGAAGCCCCACCCGTGGTACGCACCGGCGAAGACCGTGTCGGCGCGGTTCAGCGCGGGGAGCTCGCTCTGTGCCGCGACGGAGCCGGGCGTGTAGAGCGGGTGCGTGTAGTGCATGGTCTCGACGACGGAGCCGGGCTCGAGTCGGTCGGTGCCGTTGAGCGTGACGAGGAACGGCGGGGCGTCGGTGAGGCCCTGGAGGCGGTTCATCCAGTACGTCACGGGGGTCGCCGTGCCGCTGGGGGCGCACGCGTCCATGCGGTAGTTCCAGGCCGACTTCGCCTGGGCGGCCTCGGGGAGCAGCGAAGCGTCGTGGTGCAGGACGGTCTCGTTGTGCGAGTACCCGAACGCGCCGAGGGTGCGGACCTCGTCGTCGCTCGGGTCGGTCAGGAGCGCGAGCGCGTCGTCGGCGTGGGTCGCGATGACGACCTGGTCGAACTCGTGCGTCTGGCCGGTGTGGTCGGTGAGCAGCACGTGGTCGGGCTTGCGGCTGACGGCCGTGATGCGGGTCGAGTGCCGCACGTCGCCGATCTCCTCGGTCACGCGGTCGACGTAGGTGCCGGACCCGCCGACCACGGTGTACCACTGCGGGGAGCCCTTGATCGACAGGAATCCGTGGTGGCGCAGGAACTCGAAGAGGTAGCGCGCCGGGTACTGGCGGGCGTCGTCGTTGCTCGACGACCAGACGCAGGCCACGACCGGGAGCGCGTAGTGGCGCAGGAAGTACTCGTCGAAGTCGTGCTGGGCCAGGAAGTCGCCGTAGGTCAGGACCTCGCCGCCGGGGGGCTCGGCGGGCGACTCCAGCAGGGCCAGCGCGAGGCGCTGGAAGCGCTTCACGCCCAGCAGCATGCGGATGTAGCGCGGGTCGAGCAGGCGGCGGCGCTGGGCGAACAGGCCCTTGCCGCCCCGGCCGCCGGCGTACTCCAGCCCGCAGCCGTCGCAACGGATGCTCATGCTCATCTCGGTGGGGCGGATCTCGACGCCGAGCTCGGCGAACAGCCGCTGCAGCTCCGGGTAGTTCCGGTCGTTCAGGACGATGAAGCCCGTGTCGACGCGGTGCGTGCGACCGCCCTCGGCCACGTCGTGCGTGTGGGCGTGGCCGCCGAATCGCGCCTCGGACTCGAACAGCGTGACCCGGTGAGTCGAGCGCAGGGCGTACGCGGCAGTGAGGCCCGAGATGCCCGAGCCGATGACGGCGACAGAGGAGGTCATGCTGGTAGTTCGTCGTCAGTCCCCGACCGGATGGGTCCGGTCGGGGTGATCGGCGTCGCTCTCGGCCCGCTTGCTGGCCTCGGCGATCTCGAAGATCTCGGTCGCGAGGCCGCCCAACTCGCGCGTGACGCGCTGACCGGTCTCGAACAGGATCGCCACCACCCGGCCGGTGGTGGCGATCGCTGCGTCGAGCGACTGCTCGACGACGTCCTTGCCGATCTCTCGGCGGGTCAAGC
>CAYRZN010000183.1:0-3963 GCA_964428825.1 uncultured Aeromicrobium sp. | reverse complement strand
TCGACCTGCTGCGCCCGATCTACGCGCAGACCGCCGCGTACGGCCACTTCGGCCGAGCCGGCCTGCCGTGGGAGAGCACGGACCGCGCCGACGCCCTGCGCAAGGCCGCCGGCGTCTGATCTCCGCGCCCCGTGTGCCACGAACGGCCCTCGTCCCCGTCGGGACGGGGGCCGTCCGCGTTCGCGGGTGCGGCCCGGCGCGGCTGGTGACCGAACCGCTGTCGGAGGTCCTAGGAGGCTGGCGCGCCGCTCCGGTCTGGGGCAAGGTCGACAGGTGACGGACGGGCCGCCTCGGCCGCACCGACCAGGGGGAGCACCACGATGAGGCTGACGACCATCACGCACGTGACCCTCGACGGTGTGGTCCAGGGTCTCGGCGGTCCGGACGAGGACCGGCGGGGTGGTTTCGACCGCGGTGGGTGGGCGTTGCCGCTGTTCGCCGGCGAGGCGGAGGCGCACCTGGTGTCGCGCTTCCAGGAGGCGGACGCCTTCCTGTTCGGTCGGTGGACCTTCGAGGTCTTCGCCGCCTCCTGGGGCACCGTGACCGATCCGGCGCCGGGTGGGATCGCCGAGGCGCTGAACGGCCGGCCGAAGCACGTCGTCTCGCGAACCCTCGACGAGCCACGGTGGGCCGGTGCGTCCGTCCTGCGGGGTGCACCCGAGACGGAGGTGCACGACCTGAAGCGGCGGCAGCAAGGTGAGCTGCAGGTCCACGGCAGCGCGTCCCTGGTCCGGTTCCTGCTCCAGCACGGCCTCGTCGACGAGATGGTGATCTACACCTACCCGCTGGTCATCGGGCAGGGCCGACGGCTGTTCCCGTCCGAGGGCGGGGACCTGGCGATGGAGGTGATGGAGCACCGAGCCTTCACCGGTGGTGTCACGGTGCAGCGGCTGCGAGTGGCAGGGCGTCCGTCCTACGCACCCGTCGCGCCGTTCGCCGGATCGTGAGGCCGGTCGGTCGCGGCTGGTAGAACTGCCGGGTGACGCAGGACGGACAGCTGGACCTCGGGGCCATGCCCGAGACGCCGCGACCGCCCGCGAGGAAGCCAGGCGCGAAGACACCGGCCGCGACGACCAGACCACCCGCGGCGACCGCGGCCGAGTGTCCCGTCGCCCGGGTGCTGGTCGACACCGGTCTGGCCCACCTCGACCGTCCGTTCGACTACCTCGTCACGCAGGCGCAGCACGACGACGCGGTGCCGGGCTGCCGAGTCAAGGTCCGCTTCGCCGGTCGGCAGACCGACGGCTACCTGCTCGAACGCCTCGCCGCGAGTGAGCACGACGGCACGCTCGCGCCGCTGACCAAGGTCGTGTCGCCGGAACCGGTGCTCGCGCCCGAGATCGTGCGACTCGCCGGGGCCGTGGTCGACCGGTGGGCCGGCACCACGGCCGACGTCCTGCGCCTCGCGGTCCCGCCGCGGCACGCCCGCACCGAGGCCCGCGACCGTCCGGTCCCGCCCGGGGAGCCGCTCCCGGACCTCGTCGTCGACTCGTGGCCCGACGTCCCGGCCGGGGCCGCGTTCCTCGGCGCGTTGCGCGACGGACGTCCTGCCCGAGGCGTCCGGTCCGTGCTACCCACGGAGGATCCCGCCGAGGCCGTCGCTGCGGCCGTGCTCGCGACGCTGCACGCCAGTCGGGGGGCGGTCGTGTGCGTGCCCGACGCCGCCGACCTCGACCGCTGGGACTCCGTGTTCGCCACCGTGCTGGGTCGCGACCGACACGTCGTGCTCTCCGCCGGTCAGGGGCCGGCTGCGCGGTACCGCTCGTTCCTCGCCGCTCGTCGGGGTGACACGCAGGTCGTGCTCGGCACCCGCGCCGCGGCCTGGGCGCCGGTCCACGACCTCGGGCTCGTGGCGATGTGGGACGACGGCGACGACCTCTTCGCCGAGCCGCGTGCGCCCTACCCGCACGCACGTGAGGTGCTCCTGACCCGGGCGGTCGAGCACGGCGCCGGCGTGCTGCTCGCCGGTCACGGGCGCAGCGCCGAGGCACAGGCCCTCGTCGACTCCGCGTGGTGCGTCGACCTGACGGCCGACGACGAGGTCCGGCGCGCGGCCTGGGTGCGACCCGAGGTCACAGACGGCTCGACCCACGGGTCGGCCCCGGCGCGTCTCCCCTCGGAGGTCTTCCGTGCGGTCCGTGAGGCCGAGGGGCCGGTGCTCGTCCAGGTGCCGCGCCGGGGGTACCGCGCGGCCCTGTCGTGCCAGAGCTGTCGGGAGCCGGCCCGGTGCGGCGCCTGTGCTGGTCCGCTGGTGCAGCTCTCCTCGAGGGCCACGCTGGTCTGCCGGTGGTGCGCCACTCCAGCCCCCGACTGGACGTGCCCGTCGTGCGGGTCGCCGCGTCTGCGTGCCCCCGTCGTCGGGCAGCTCCGCACGGCGGAGGAGTACGCCAAGGCCTTCCCCCAGCACGAGATCGTGACCTCGGGAGGCGACTCGGTGCTGAGCGAGGTCGAGCCGGGTCGTCGCATCGTGCTGGCCACGCCGGGCGCGGAGCCGCGCGTGGCGGGCGGGTACGCGGTGGTCGTGCTGATGGACACCTGGCTCGCCCTGGGGCGCGACGACGTCCGCGTCGTGGAGGAGGCGCACCGGCGCTGGTTCAACGCGCTGGCGATGGCAGCCCCGACGGGACGGTCGATCGCCGTCGGGGAGCCCTCGACCCTGCAGGCGCTGGTGCGTGCCGATCCGGTCGGGCTCGCGCGGCGTGAGCTCGAGCAGCGGCGCCAGACGCACCTGCCACCCTTCGGTCGCCTGGCGACGCTCGAGGCCCCGCCGGAGGTCCTGGCCACGCTCGCGGGCAGACCATGGACCCCGCACACCGAGGTGCTGGGTCCTGTGCCCGCCGATCCGCGTGACCCGAGCGTCGAGCGCCTCGTGCTCCGGGCCCCTCGGTCCGAGGGCGTGGCCCTGTCAGCGGCGCTCCGGGCGGTCACGGCCGAGCGCAGTGCCGCGAAGGCGTCGTCGGTGCGCGTCCAGGTCGATCCGCTGACCTTCTGAGCCCCACGGTCTTGCCGAGTGCCTCAGCGCTGGGCGATGCCGTCGAGGCGGAGCACGTCGGAGTCGTCGCGGTGCACGCCCTCGCTGCCCACGTGCTTGGCGGAGATCTGCGGGCCGTTCTTCACGACGTGCACGAGCGCCATGGCGTGCCCGCGACCGAGTGCGTAGTCGTCGGCGAGCCAGGTGACGATCTCCCCGGCCTTCGTGTCGGGTCCGAACCCCCGGGCGTGCGCCTCGTCGACGATCTCCTGCGGGATCTTTCCGGTCTTCTTCTCGATCGCGTCGATGTAGGCCTGGAAGCTCATGACTCTCCTTCGTCGGACGGTCGTCAGCGTAGCCACGTGAGGGTCCGTCGGGGGAGTCCCTAGACTCGGGCGCGATGAGAATCGTCTTCGCCGGAACCCCCGAGACCGCACTGCCCTCGCTGCGCGCACTGATCGCGAGCCGGCACGAGGTCGCCGCCGTCGTGACCCGACCCGACGCCCGCGCCGGCCGCGGTCGCACGCTGGTCGCGTCGCCGGTCGCCGAGCTCGCCGCCGAGCACGGCATCGAAGTGCTCAAGCCGACGACGCCGTCGGACCCGGAGTTCCTGGCCCGGTTGCGCGAGATCGGCCCCGACTGCTGCCCGATCGTCGCCTACGGGGCGTTGATCCGTCGTGAGGCGCTCGACATCCCCCCGTTCGGGTGGGTCAACCTGCACTTCTCGGTCCTGCCCTCGTGGCGGGGTGCCGCGCCGGTGCAGCGTTCGATCATGGCCGGTGACGAGGTCACGGGGGCCAGTGTCTTCAGCCTCACCGAGGGCCTCGACGAGGGTCCCGTGCTCGGCGTCATCACCGAGCGCGTCCTGCCCGACGACACGGCCGGCACGCTCCTGGCTCGTCTGGCCGACGAGGGCGCACGGCTGCTCGTCGACGCGCTCGACCACATCGAGGACGGCGACATCGGCGTCCAGCAGCAGGACGAGGAGCTCG
>CAYRZN010000182.1:0-3963 GCA_964428825.1 uncultured Aeromicrobium sp. | reverse complement strand
TGCGCTTGCCCTTGAACTGCTCCGCGACGTCCTCGGCCGAGGTCAGGAAGTTGGGCGTCGGCAACACCTCCACCTCGACTCCCGCGTCCGCTGCGGCACCGCGCAGGTCGCGCTCGAGCCAGTCGTCGACGACGTCGTGCCAGCTCGCGACGTCGGCGCCCTCCAGCGCCCGGGCCACGGCGAGCCGGCTCGCAGTGCGGCCGTCGGTGCGCACCCACTCGACCGCCTTGCCGGCATCGGCGAGCTCGCGGGCGTGGTGCTCCATCGAGGCGCGGTGAAGCACCAGCTTGTGCGCGTGGAACGGGTACTGCCGGAACAGCAGGTCGTGCTCCACCAGCACGAACACGTCGACGTCGGCCTTGACGTCGAGGTTCTGCACAAACAGCTGGTGGGGGAGCACGAGGTGGACGCGGCGCACGCCTCATCCCACCATCGTTCGGCCGTCGACGCTCGGTCGACGGCGGACCCCGGGTGAGGTCATCGATCACACCCGGGGACCGCCTCTCACCGTCGTTCGGTGCTCAGCCCCCGAGCACAGCCCGGCGCCGTGGTGCCAGGCCGACCAGGACCAGTCCGACGACCACGAGGAGCAGACCGGCGAGCAGGAAGCCCCGCAGCGCGGACACCGCTCCGGTATCGGGGAGCACCCCCGTCGTCACCACGCCGGCCATTGATGCCGCGGTGGTGCTGCCCGGTGACGTCGCGGTGGCGCCCGTGGAACCGGTGACAGGACCGCCGGCGGACCCGCCGGGCGCGGTGCACGACCCCGTGGCAGTGACGGTCAGGAACGCGTAGGCGGAGTAGACCGTGCCCGTCCTGGTCGACGCGTAGCCGACAAACCCGGACTCGCAGGCCGAGAAGGTCAAGTCGCCCGTGGCCTCGTCGAGGCTCAGGATCGTGATCCCGCGGGACAGCTGGTCGATGAAGAACCGCAGCGGCGACGTCTCGTCGGCCTCGTCGTCGAGGACCTCGTCGTTGGCCGCGAGCGCGATGCGAGTCGCCTGCCCCGCGACGACCGTGGCCGCGTCATCGACAGCGCACGCGAGGTCGACCCCGGGTCCGCCGATGATGACGTCGTCGCCGGCCCCACCGCACACGAGGTCGTTGCCGAGCTGACCGTCGACGTAGTCATCGCCGTCACCGCCGTAGAGCTGGTCGTTGCCGCCGACCGGGAAGAGGGAGAAGCCGTCGCCGTAGATCCGGTCGTCCCCGTCGTCGCCGTGGATGATGTCGTCGCCGCCGTTGAGCTGGCCCGGGGTGAACGCGCCGTCGGCAGACCCGTCCCCGTAGATGAGGTCGTTGCCGGCGCCCCCCTCGATGTAGTCGATGCCGCCGTTGACCGTTCCGCCGTAGAGGTTGCCGTAGGCGTCGCCATCACCGCGGATCACGTCGTCGCCGTCGCCACCCTTGATGCGGTCGTCGTTGCCGTACACGACGCCACCGGCGTCGGGGTTCGCGTCCGGAGTCGTCGGGTCGCCGCTCACGCTGTCGGCGCCCCCACCTGCGTCGATGTCGTCGCGATCGGCAGTCCCGGTGATGACCTCGGCGCTGTCGTCACCCGTGATGGTGTCGGCCGACGCTGCGGCGGGCGCGAGGACGAGGGCTACGGACACCGAGAGTGCGAGAGCCGGGCCTCGCAGTCGACTCAGGGTCGGGTGGGCTGGTCGAGTCATGGGTTCTCCCGGATGCGGCGGCCGCATGGTTGCGAACTGCGTCGTCCGGAGTGTGACAGCCGAACGGGGCACGGCCGGCCCCGGCGACGTGCCTCTTTCCGTCGGTGCCGCGACGTCAGGCGAACGGGCCGTCGAGGAAGGCCCATTGCAGCAGCATGACGGTCTTGGCGTCCACGATGTCGGTGCCGATGCGGGCGCGGGCATCGTCGACTTCGAGCTCGACCGTCTGGATGTCCTCGCCCTCCTCGGCCACGCCGTGGCTCGTGCCGCGCAGGTCGTCGCGGCGGTAGGGGGCGGCGAAGAAGTGCAGCCGCTCGGTGACCGAGCCGGGGCTCATGAAGACGTCGAACACGTGCTGCACCTCGCCGACCTCCACCCCGGTCTCCTCGACCGCCTCACGGCGGATCGCGGCGACGGGGTCGTCCTCGTCGAGCAGGCCGGCGGCGGTCTCGAGCAGCATCCCGTCGGGGTGGCCGTTGACGTAGACGGGGAAGCGGAACTGGCGGGTGAGCAGCACGGTGCGACGCTCGGTGTCGTAGAGCAGGATCGTCGCTCCGTCGCCGCGGTCGTAGGTCTCGCGACGCTCGGTGGTCCAGGTGCCGTCCGAGCCGCGCCGGTCGAACGTCGTCGCGCGCAGCACGTACCAGTCGTTGGCGAGCACCTCGACGTCCCGAACGACGACGTCGGGGTTGCGGGTCAGGTCACGGCCGGTCAGGTGGAGCCCGGTGCGGCCGCGGCGGTCGGGGACGTCGATTCCTTCGGTCACCCGGACGAGACTGCCACGGTCAGTCGCTCACGCGCTGCTCGCCCGGCGGCCCGACCCAGCGCATGTCCGTCCACCCCACCCAGCCGCGCTCCTCGAGGAGCTCGAGCATGCGGGTTGCGGCGGGAAAGGTGGCGATGAAGGCCTCATCGAGGAGCCGGACGAGGTCGTCGCTGACGACCGGCACTGTGTCGGGGTCGGCCAGCCCGTGCGCCGACGCGCTGGCGGCCTCGATGAAGGCGACGACCCGGTCGACCAGGCCTGCCATGGCAGCGTCGTCGACGTCGCTCTCGAAGAAGTCGTCGAAGTCGAACGCGAGGTACAGCCGACGCAGGTCGGGGAGCTCGATCTGGGCCCGCTTGATGCCCATGAGCTCCGGGATCGCCTCCGGCATCTGCGCCGCGATCAGGATCCAGCTGTCGCGCTCGATCTCGATCACGCGCTGCGGGAACCTGAGCTCGCGCATACGGGCCACGAACTCGGCCACCTCCGGTGGCAGCGCGAGGCTGTCTCCGGCCGCGAGGCGGGCGATACGCCGGCGATGCTCCTGGCGCTCGCGCACCTCCTTCTGCAGCCGACGGTCGATCTCCTCGACCGACGCGGCGAACTCGTCGTCGTCCGCGTCGAGCATCGTCTGCACGCGCGACAGCGGCACGCCGGCCTCCGCCAGGGTGCGGATGCGGATGAGCCGCACGACGTCGTGGGCGCCGTAGCGGCGGTAGCCCGAGTGGTCGCGTGAAGGCTCCTCGAGCAGTCCCTTCGCGTGGTAGTGCCGCACGGCCCGTACCGTGACGCCGGCGTAGGAGGCCAGCTGGCTGATCGTCAGCACGGGGTCCTCCTGGATCGGCCGGTCACGAGATGCGTCCTCGGTAGGTTCTCATCGCCAGGGTGTAGGCCACCACCAGCAGTCCCACGCACCACGCGAGCGCGATCCACCCCGCGTCACCGACGGGCTGCTCGGCGAGCAGGTTCCGGATCGTGTCGACGATCGAGGTGACGGGCTGGTGCTCGGCGAACCACCCGACGGCGGCCGGCATGCCCTCGGTCGGCACGAACGCCGAGCTGACGAACGGCAGGAAGATCAGCGGGTAGGAGAAGCCACTCACCCCATCGACGGACTTCGCCGTCAGGCCGGGAACGACGGCCAGCCAGGTCAGTGCCAGCGTGAACAGGGCCAGCAGCCCGATCACGCCCAACCACGCGGCGACCCCGGCGCTGGAGCGGAAACCCATCGCCAGTGCGACCAGCACGACCAGCACGAGCGAGACCGCATTCGCCACGAGCGAGGTCAGCACGTGCCCCCACAGCACCGCCGACCGCATGATCGGCATCGACTGGAGGCGCTCGAACAGCCCGGTGGAGACATCGGTGAACAGGCGGAAGGCCGTGTAGGAGATGCCCGAGGCCACCGTGATCAGCAAGATCCCGGGCAGCAGGTAGGTCACGTAGCTCTCCTGGCCCACCGAGATCGATCCGCCGAAGACGTAGACGAACAGCAGCAGCATCGCGACGGGCGTGATCGCCGTC
>CAYRZN010000181.1:1424-3977 GCA_964428825.1 uncultured Aeromicrobium sp. | reverse complement strand
CAGGGCGTCGCGGGGTGCGTGCATGCCGGGGAACGACGGTGACAGCGCCGGGTGGCTGTTGAGCGTGCGTCCGCCGAAGCGGGCGAGGAACGCCGGACCGGTCAGCTTCATGAAGCCGGCCAGCACCACGAGCGAGGGCGACGCCGCCGCGACACGGTCAGCGAGCGCCTCGTCCCACGCAGCCCTGGTCGGGAAGTCGCCGACCCGGAGCACGAAGGTCGAGATCCCGGCACGCTCGGCGCGGTCGAGCGCCGCGATGCCGTCGCGATCGGCGCCGACCGCGACGATCCGCACGCCGTAGGCGGGGTCGTCACTGGCGTCGATGAGGGCCTGGAGGTTGGTGCCGCTGCCGGAGACGAGCACCACGACGGGAGTCGCGTCAGGCAGCGGGGGCACGGCCTCCACGATAGTGGGCCGTCGCCGCACCGAATCCGGCGGCCACGGCCATGAACGGCAGCGCGCGGAGCAGTCCGAGCAGCGACTCGGGGCCGACCTCGCTCATGCGGCCCGGACCGACCGCCCCGCCGGACGACCAGGCGAGCAGGGCCAGCACGAGAGCCCCGGATGCCCCCGCGGCTGCGGCCAGCCCGACACCGCGCCAGAAGTCGGTCGCGAGGTCGACGTGGCCGCGGCGGACCAGGCGCCATCCGGCCCACCCGGCACCGATCACCGGCACCAGGGCCAGCAGGAAGGTCCAGACCGGGAACTCCCCCGGCGCGGGCAGCGCCGCGAGCACCGGTAGTCCCGGGACCTGGCCCAGGTGGGAGCTCGTGAGGTCGACGGAGGTGCCGGCGCCGACCTGGAATCCCGACCCGACCAGGGCCGAGGCCGCCCAGAGCACGAGCGTCGGCACGACCAGGAGGCACAGCAGCCCGAGCGCCACCCCGCCGCCCGCGCCGGGATCCAGCAGGGCCCACAGGCTCCCGGCCTGCTGCACGTGACGTGCGAGCAGGATCAGCACGATGAGCAGGGACACGACCAGCACGACGGCGACCGAGGTGGCCGCGCCCCGGACCACGGCGAGCACGCCCGGACGGCTCTCGGGCCACCAGGCGGCCGGGACCCCGTGGACGCTCACGTAGGCGAGGGCCGCCGCGACCCCGGCCAGCACGAACGTCACGAGCGCGGCGCGGATCGTGGGGACCGCGACGGCCGTGTCGTTCGCGATCGCGGTGACGACCGACGCGAGCACCGCGTACACGCCCGCGACCGTGGCGGCGTAGGCTGCCGGCTCGCCCACGGGCTCGCGCACCTGACGACGTGCCACGACCACGACGACCGCGCCGGCGAGCAGGACCCCGCCCCACGGCAGCAGGGTGACGTCGATCCCCTCCACCGTGATGCCGCTGCCCTGCGCCACGAGCCACACGCGGGCGGCACCACGGACGGAACCGAGACCAGCGTCGCCCCCGAGTCCCGCGAGCAGGACGGCTGCTCCCGTGACGACCCAACCGGCCACGGCGGCCCAGACCGCGGTCATGGCACCCGGCCACACGGCGGAGCGCAGGTCGTCGGGTGAGGTGAGGCGAGCGGGGGAAGGCACGGCACCATCCTCCCCTGTAGTGTTGCGGCGTCTTCCGGAGCCACGCCGACTCGCGAGGAGGGGTTCGATGCCGCGGGTCGAGGAGTTCGACGCGTTCTACGCGTCCACGTCCGAGAACGTCCTGCGCGTCGTGTACGCCGTCACGGGCGATCGCGCCGTGGCCCGGGACGCCACGATCGACGCCTACCGTCACGCCTGGCGCGACTGGTCGAAGATCCACGACCAGGAGCCGCACCGCTACGTCAGGGTCGAGGCCTGGAAGGCCCAGGCCGTCACGCGCGGCACGCACCCGTTGCGCCGACGCCACGAGGAGGACTCCGACACCGAGCTCCTCGATGCGCTGGCCGAGCTGTCCCCGGACGACCGGCGCCTCCTCGTGCTCCTGACGATCGGCGCCACCGACCTCGACGCCGCAGCGCGCGAGATCGGCGTCGGCGACGAGGAGGCCATCGAGCTCGTCACGACCGCCATCACGACGCTCGAGCAGAGCACCGGCCAGACGATCGACCAGCTGGAGCGCCGCCTCACCGGCCTCGGCGAGATCACGAGCCAGCTCCCGATGCCGGCCGCGGCCGAGCTTCGGGCCCAGGCGACCCGGGGCCACCGCGTCAACACGATCGCGGTCGTCGCCGCCTCGATCCTCGCGATCGTGCTGGGCGGCGTCGTGCTGACCGAGGGCGACGCCCTCTCCCAGCTGCCCGCCGAGTCCTACCGACAGCAGCTGGGCGCCGAGCGGCCCGACCTCGTGCTCGACGCCCAGCGCATCTCGACCGACAACCTGATGACGACCAAGCAGGTCTCCGACCTCGGGTCCGACGCCTCGTGGTCGATCGACGAGACCGACCAGGACGTCGACGCGACCGAGCCCCTCACGATCTGTGCCGAGGACCGGTTCGCGACCGAGGACCCGCTGAAGGTCTTCGTGCGCACCTTCGATGCCGGACCGACGCCCGCCGCGGCCCCCACGGAGACGGCCCCCACGGAGGCGGCCCCCGCCGATCCAGCCGAGC
>CAYRZN010000181.1:0-1324 GCA_964428825.1 uncultured Aeromicrobium sp. | reverse complement strand
GCGGCCCCCACGGAGACGGCCCCCACGGAGGCGGCCCCCGCCGATCCAGCCGAGCCTGCCGCCGCGGCGACCGGCCAACGGGTCTCGCAGTCGATCGAGATCGCCCGTGATCCCGCGTCGGCCAACGAGGCGTACCAGCGATCGACCGCGTGGTACTCCACGTGCGAGGTACCGAGGCTGCAGCTCACCGGCACCTACCGGGCCACCGGCTCCTTCGGCGACGTCCTCCTCCTGCGACTCGTCGAGCACGGCCAGACCGACCGCACCTACACGGTCGGACTGGGATGGTCCGGCACCGTCACGTCGACCGTCGTCCACGAGACCGATGGCGCGGAGAGCCGGCCGATCGAGGAGTTCGCCGCGACCGTCAACGCGTCCTTCCAGCAGATCTGCCGCGACAGCGGCGGGCAGTGCGACGCCGACCTCACCGTCACCCCGGCCGACCCGCCCCCGCTGCCCGAGGACCCGGGCTTCCTCGGCGTCATCGACCTCCCCGCGATCACCGGCATCAGCTCTGTATGGGGCCGGGCCGAGGCCGACGGCGCCTCCACCAACCCTGCCGCCACGGCCTGTGACCTCGCCGACTTCGGCGCGGCCGGTGGCACGGCCTCCACGCGGATCTTCCTGCTGCCGGAGGCCCAAGGACTGGCCAAGACGTTCGGCCTGGTCGAGACCGTCGGCACGTTCCCGACCGTCGACGCCGCCAGCGCGTTCGTCGACCAGGTCCAGGCCTCGGTCAACACGTGCCCGCAGAACAACCTCGCCGCCTCCGTCGTCGAGGCCACGACCTTCGGCGAGGTCGCCGACTTCCGCGGCGCCACGTGGACCCTGACCCTGCAGGTCGAGTCCGGCGATCCCGTCACGGTCCGCTCGGCGATCGTGCAGCGAGGCGCCAACGTCGCCCAGGTGCTGTTCACCCCGAGCGGCGCCACCGACCTCCCCGCCGAGATCTTCGCCCAGGTCGCCCAACGCGCGACCGAGCGGCTGGCGTACGCCGCCCCCGCCAGCTGACCCGTCCGCCCCTGCACCAGGACCCCGTCGGCTGAGGTGCGAGGAGCTCTGGCGACGAGCCTCGAAGCCACCGGCCAGACGGCGCACCTTCGTCAGCTGAGGTTTCGAGGCCCACGCCGCAGGCGGCGTTCGCACCTCAACCGGCGGTGGCGGGAACGCGAAACGGGCGGCGACCGGCCGAAGCCGGTCGCCGCCCGTTCGGGCAGTCAGCTCAGAGAGCCTTGAGGACCTACAGAGCCTGGAGGATGTCGCGCATGAGCTGGGCGGTCTCGGACGGCGTCTTGCCGACCTTGACCCCGGCGGCCTCGAGGGC
>CAYRZN010000180.1:2443-4054 GCA_964428825.1 uncultured Aeromicrobium sp. | reverse complement strand
AGATGCACGTCCTCTACGCCGATCCGGGGGTCTGGGAGCACCAGCCGAGCGGCGTGTTCACCTCCGTCGGGCAGACGAAGGCCCTCGTGGAGTTCTTCGTCAACGGCTGGCGCGACGACGGCCTCAGCAACTGGGCGGCGTTCGACGACGGCGGAGAGTTCGTGGGCCACGGCGGCGCCCGGCTGCTGCACGATCGCGTCGCGTGGAACATCGGGTACCGCGTGCATCGCGCGCACTGGCACCGCGGGTACGGCGGGAGCCTCGCTCGTCAGGGTGTCGAGGCGGCCCAGGCGGCCGACCCCGACGTTCCCGTGACGGCGAAGCTGCTGGAGCGCAACGAGGCCAGCCGTCGCACCGCCGAGGCGGCCGGACTCCAGCTCGTGTGGCGCGGCCGCGACCTCGGCAACGCCGACGAGACCGCCGTGCGGCTTGTCTATGCCGATCGCGAGCTCGACGAGTCCACGTTGCGGGCCCACACGCACAGCTTCATGCGCTGAGGGGCCTCAGGACTCCTCGCGCAGCCGGGGCTCGGTGCGGTTCTTGGGCTTGATGCCCGGCATGCCGGCGTAGAACTCCCGCACGATGTCCATGTCGGCCGTGAAGTCGCCGCTGGGGACGAACGAGGGTCCGAAGCCCATCGTGCGCGTCGGCGGGTCGAAGAAGGCCAGCGTCACGGGCACCTGGGCGTCGCGCGCGATGCGCAGGAAGCCGGACTTCCAGTACTCCCCTGCCGACCGTGTGCCCTCGGCCGCGATCACGAGCCGGAACTCGTGGTTCGACTCCGCCTCGTCGACGAAGGCCTGCACGACACCCGCCGGGTTCTTGCGGTCCAGGGGCACTCCGCCGAAGCGCTTGACGAGCCATCCCACCGGACCCTTGAACAGCTCTTGCTTGACGAGGACCCGCGGGTGCGCACCGCCGTGCCACATGACCAGGAGCATCGTGAGGAAGTCCCAGTTCGAGGTGTGGGGAGCACCGACGAGCACGCCGCGCTCGGGCACGGTGCCGACCATCCGGTACCGCATCACTCGGGCGATCGTCCGGGCCAGGCGCTGCCGCATCATGGGGCGAGCCTAGTGGGACGCAGCTCCCAGGCCGCGATGGCGACCGAGGCGGCCACGTTGAGCGAGTCGATGTCCGGGTTCATGGGGATCGTCGCGCGCACCAGGCTGTCGTGCTCCCACCGGGCCGAGAGGCCGTGTCCCTCCGAGCCGACGACCAGGGCGATCGGCTGGCCCTTGCCGACCGTGTCGAGCGGCGCCGCCCCGTGGCCCAGTGTCATCGCCACGGTCGTGAACCCGGTGTCCCGCAGGAGGTCGGGGGCGGCGTGCCAGTCGTCGAGCCGGGCGTACGGCAGGGAGAACACCGCACCCATCGCGACCTTGATGGCTCGGCGGTACAGCGGGTCGGCGCAGCGCGGCGACAGCAGCACGCCGTCCCACCCGAGCGCCGCCGCGGTGCGGAACACGGCACCGACGTTCGTGTGGTCGACGAGGTCCTCGAGCACGACGATGCGACGCGCCCCAGCCAGGACCTCCGCCGGGCTCGGGAGTGCCGGGCGGTGCAGGGCGGCGAGGGCTCCCCGGTGGACGTGGAACCCCGTGAGCTGCT
>CAYRZN010000180.1:0-2433 GCA_964428825.1 uncultured Aeromicrobium sp. | reverse complement strand
TCGAGCACGTAGCAGGGAGCGTCGGTCGTGGCCAGGACGTCCTCCAGCGACTCGGCCCACCGCGGCGCCATGAGGAACGACCGGGGCTCGTGCCCTGCGGCGACGGCCCGACGGACGACCTTCTCGCCCTCGGCGACGTAGATGCCGCGCTCGGTCTCGAGCAGCTTGCGCAGGCTCGTGTCCCGCAGGCTCAGGTAGTCACGCAAGCGGTCGTCGTCCGTCGTCACGTGCTGGATCTGGGCCACGCCGTTAGGTTAGGCGGCATGAGCCTCGACCGACCCGTGACCCCGGATCCCTACCCCCTCCTGCCGGCCGCCGCGACGTTCACCGTCACGAGCGACGACGTCAGCGACGGCGCCCCGTTGAAGGACGACCAGGTCAACGCGCACGGCGACACCTCCCCCCAGCTGAGCTGGTCGGGAGCCCCTGAGGGCACGAAGTCCTTCGTCGTCACGTGCTTCGACCCGGACGCCCCCACTCCGTCCGGCTTCTGGCACTGGGTCGCCGTCGACCTGCCGGCCGACACCACCAGCCTGCCCTCGGGAGCCGGCGGGAGCGACGACTCGCTGCCCGGCAACGCGTTCCACGTGCGCAACGACGGCGGCGGCCTCAACTTCATGGGAGCGGCGCCGCCCGAGGGCGACCAGGTGCACCGGTACTTCTTCGTCGTGCACGCCGTGGGCGAGGAGACGCTCGGCGTCGACGCCTCCGCCAGCCCGGCGGTCGTGAGCTTCAACCTCGCGTTCAAGACCCTCGGTCGGGCCATCCTGCACGGCACCTACCAGCACTGATCCCGCGAGAGGTCAGCGTTCGCTGACGAGCTCGTCGAGCGGCCGGGGCTCGGCCCAGCGCTGCAGGGCGAGCATCGGGCGGTCGTAGAACCGCTCCACGGGCCCCAGGCAGAGCACCGCGACGGGTTCGTCCCCGTCCGGCAGGTCGAGCAGCGACGCGAGCTCGGCGGGCTCGAACAGCGACACCCAGCCCAGTCCGAGGTCCTCGGCCCGCGCAGCGAGCCACAGGTTCTGGATCGCACAGGCGACCGACGCGAGGTCCATGTGCGGCATCGTGCGTCGGCCGAACACGTGTCGATCGCGATCTCCCGTGATCGACACGACGATGACCTCCGCGCAGTCACGGATCCCCTCGACCTTGAGGCGGAGGAACTCCGACCCCCGCTCGTCCATCGCGGAGGCGGTCCGTTCGCGCTCCTCGGCGACGAGCTCGGCCACGGCCTCACGCATCGGCGTGCTGACGACGCGCACGAAGCGCCACGGCACCATCAAGCCGACGCTGGGTGCCATGTTGGCCGCCTCGAGAAGTCGCCTCAGCACCGCGGGGTCCACCGCGCCACCGGCGAAGTGCCGCATATCGCGGCGCTCGGCGATGACGCGGTAGACCGCTGCGCGTTCGTCCTCGGCGAAGGAGCTGCTCGTCACGCCTGGGCGGGTGGGGGCGGCGGGGCGTCGTCGTCGCCCTGGTCGAGGATCGACGGCGGCACGATGTCGTCACCGTTGCCGCCCACGGGGCTCTCCGCCCGTCGGGCCGCCTCGAGCGCCGCCTGCACGGCCTCGGACGTGTCGACCGTCGACGCGACGTCCTCGATCGGCGCATCGAGGTCGATGCGCTTCTTGCTGCCGCCCCCGTCGACCGGCACGGTGCCGATGACGCCGCCGAGGGTGCCGAGCGCCGCGGTGAGCTCGGCCGGGATGATCCAGGTCGAGGCGTTCTCGCCGCCGGCGATCTTGGGCAACGTCTGCAGGTACTGGTACGACAGCAGCTTCTGGTCCGGGTTGCCGTCGTGGATCGCCTGGAAGACGGTCTCGATGGCGCGGCCCTCGCCCTGTGCCCGGAGGATCTGCGACTGCTTCTCACCCTCCGCCGTGAGGATGGCGGCCTGCTTCTCGCCCTCGGCCGTCAGGATCTGCGACTGCTTCTGGCCCTCCGCCGTCAAGATGGCCGACTGGCGCTGGCCCTCGGCGGTCAGGATCACGGCGCGACGATCGCGCTCGGCGCGCATCTGCTTCTCCATCGCGTCGATGATCGTGGCCGGCGGGTCGATGCTCTTCAGCTCGACCCGGTTGACCTTGATGCCCCAGCGGGTCGTGGCGGCGTCGAGCTCGGCACCGAGCGTGCGGTTGATCTGGTCACGACCGGTCAGTGCGTGCTCGAGCGACATGCCGCCGATGATGTTGCGGAGCGTCGTCATCGTGAGCTGGTGGATCGCCTCGATGTAGTTGACGATCTCGTAGGTCGCCGCGACGGGGTTGTTGACCGTGAAGTAGATGACGGTGTCGATCGAGACCGTCAGGTTGTCCTCGGTGATGACGTCCTGCGGCGGGAACGACACGACCTGCTCACGCTGGTCGATCACGTACTGCAGGCGGTCGACGAACGGCACGATGAGGTGAGGACCGGAGTCCAGGGTCGTGCGGT
>CAYRZN010000179.1:0-4279 GCA_964428825.1 uncultured Aeromicrobium sp. | reverse complement strand
CCTGGGGGTCAGGGGGTCGCAGGTTCAAATCCTGTCAGCCCGACCGTGTGATCTCTCACGAGATCGACCACACCCGGACCTGCATCGGCAGGTTCGGGTGTCGTCATCTCCGGGGTCACCGCTGCGAGAAGCGTCGAGACGGCCTGCGCGAACGTGGGTCCGAGATGAGTGCCCGGGACGGTTCGTCTCTCGCCGCCGAGGTTGAAGGCGTTCCCGGCGTAGAACACGGGATACCCGGCCGCATCGACGGCGCGGACCGCGGCGATGGCCGCCCGTCGGTGCGAGGGCAGCTGTGACACCACGACCACGGCCGCAACGGCGGTCGTCCTGGCAGCCGCGACCAGGCCCGGCGCCGACGTCGTGCTGGCCAGGACGTGGAAGGCACGGTGGTTCTCGGCCAGGAGCGCTGCCAGCGCCTCGAGCCCGATCGTGTGCCTGTCGTCGGGCCCGCAGGCCAGCAGGATCGGCGGCTCGTCAGAGAGGACGGGCCCCAGCACCCTGAGCCGTGCCAGCCAGGTGCGAGCGGTCTTGGTCAGCAGCTGTTCCTGGGGCAGGTCGCACCGGCCGCTCTCCCACCACGCGCCGACCTGGCGCAGCGCCGGCATGAGCACGGAGTCGATCGTCGCCGCGAGTCCGATCCTGTCGTGCGCCCGGTCCAGGACGTGCGTGAGCTCCGACGAGTCCTTCGCCTCGACCGCTGCCAGCACCTGGGCGATACGAGAGCTCTGCGGGTTGTCCCGGTCCAGCAGGAGCCTGACCTCCGTGGCCGCCATGCCAGCCCGCTTCCCGCGACTGATCTCGTCACGCATCAGACGAAGCTGGACCAGCTCGTCCTCGGCGTAGCGACGATGGCCTCCCGGACTCCTCGAGACGACCGGGATGCCGTAACGACGCTCCCACGACCTCAAGGTCGTGGCCGGCACCCCCAGCAGCTGGCTGACCTGACTGATGGCCTGACCATCCCGCGCTGGTGGCGCGTCGTGTGCAAGATCGATCACGGTTGTCCCTCGGTCACCGGCCCTGGGCCGTTCCCCCGCTCCACCATGGCAGGGCGGCACCAGGCTGTACAGGTGGCCGCGCATCGTCGTGCTCCCGAATGCGCAAGTTTGGCCCTGTCGCCGGTGGGCATCGGCGTCGAGAGTTGACGCATGCGTCCGCACCGGGTGAGGGAGTCACGATGGTAGAAGGGCTGGCGAGACCGCCTCGGGCTGCGAGGACGGCTGGCGGCCGCTCGCGGTACGTGCGACTCCTGGGCGGCGCGCGGCCGGTGGCCGTGTCCCACCTCTCCGCGGCGGCAGCCGCCTACGACGAGTCCGGGACACGCCTTCGACTGCTTGCGGCCGTGCTCACGACGGAGCAGGGACTCGGAGAACAGCTGGTCGTCGACACGATCCTCGAGCACGAGGGCCTCTACGCGTTGGAGGATCTTGCCGCGGGCGTCTACCACGCCTGGGACCGGCGCCGCGGCGCCTCACGACCGGCGGACGCGTCCTCTCCGTCGGCGGCCCTGCTGCGGCAGGTCCACGACCTGCCCGATGACCAACGCGCCGCGTTGGGTCTGTGCAAGTACGGCGGTCACGACTACCGAAGTGCCGCGGCCGTGCTGGGGCTCGAAGCCGATGCGGTGGCCGTGCTGCTCGGTCTCGCACTGCGCAGCCTGACGCCACGCCGACCCTCATGGTGACGAGTCGCGCGGCGCGGTCAGGACCCGAGGTCGTCGAGCCGGAGGGACGCGGCCTCGAGGCGCGTCAGCTCGAGCCGGCAGTCAGGGCAGGTCGCCAGGTGCGCTACGAAACGGGACCGCTCGAACTCGCCCAGCGCGTCCAGGACGTAGGCCGCCACGAGATCGTGCGCCTCAACCGTCATGGTCGCCACCCGCGCGGGTGGTGCTGAGGCGCTCCGGTGACCTGGCCACGGTCAGGCCCGGGCGAGGGTCGCGGTGTGACGGCCGTTCATGGAGAGGACGTCGATCACGACGAGCCCCGCCTCGTCGGCGACGTGGTCGATCGCGTCCACACCGACGACGGCCCAGCCGAACGGCGGCGAGTATCGGCCGTTGACCCAGAGGCGGCGCTGGTCGCGGACGACTCCGGTGCCGCGGGGTGCCACCTCGGCGAGAACGGTTCCGCCCACACCGAGGAGCTCACGGACCCGGTTCAGCAGCCGCACGGGGTTCCCGCCGATGCCGATGTTGCCGTCGGCGAGGAGTGCGTGGTCCCAGTGACCCGCACCAGGGATGTCGTCGAAGACATCCAGGTGGAGGGCGAGTGCACCGCGAACCCGCGTCCGGCGAATGGCCTCGCGCGAGACGTCGATGCCGAGCGCGGGGATCCGCCGGTTGACGAGCTCTCCGACGAGGCGCCCCGGTCCGCACCCGATGTCGAGAGTCGGGCCCGTGCACTGCTCGATGAACAGGTGCCGGTCGGCGTCGTCGGTGTCGCCTGCCCACTGGTGCACGGCCAGGTGCTCGACGTTGCCGTCGGCGCGGACGAAGCGTCCCGAGCCGGCCGAGAACAGGTCGTCGAACACGCTGCCGGCGTCGATCGCGCTGCTCATGCCATCACGGCCTGGACCGTGTGGGAGAGGTGCGTTCCCGGGAGATCGGCGGCAACCTTCAGCACGTCGTCCCAGGTGTCGATGTCGGTCAGGGTGCGCAGGAGCTCGACCTCGCCACCGAGTGCGGCGATCGTGCGTTCAGCGGTGTCGGCGCGCGACATCTCGACCTCCGGCAGGGCCTCGGCGTCGCTGCCGTGCTGGACCCCGAGCAGCCACCACCCGCCGTCGGAGGCAGGACCGAGCACCGTCGACCCATGACGCAGGGCGGCCGCGGCCTGCTCGTAGTCGGAGACGGTGACCTGGGGGGAGTCCATGCCGACCTGGACGACACCATGACCGGCGTCCGCGTCGACGTGGGCGTTCGCGAGACGCGCGCCGAAGCCGTCGCCCCGCTGCGTGATCACCCGGGTGGGAGCGAGGGCCGCGGCGATCTGCTCGCCACGAGTGGCGTCGGCGAGGTCGCCGGTCAAGGCCACGACGACGGGCCAGCCGGTCGCGGCGGCGGTCGCGAGGGTGTCGAGGAGTGCCGCGGCCGCGATCTCGGCGGCGTGCTCGTGGCCCGTGACTCGACCGATCCGGGTCTTCGCGAGGCCGGGAACGGGTGCCTTGGCCACGATCAGCAGGGTCGGGTTCACCGCAGGACCCCGGCGAAGTCGTGGATGACTCGTGCCGTGCCGCGGACCGAGCCCGACACCTTCGACCGGGTGCCGGCGGCTCGACGGCCGTAGGGCACGTCGAGCTCCTCCACGGTCCACCCCGCAGCAGCTGCTTTCAGCATGAGCTCGAGCGGGTAGCCGAAGCGCCGGTCCTCGACACCGAGGGTGAGGAGGTCGTCACGACGACAGACCCGCATGGGTGCGAGGTCGTGGATGCCGAAGCCGCTCCGGCGACGGATCATCGTGGCGAGCGCAAGGGTGCCGGCGCGGGCGTGCCACGGCCAGACGCCGGGTTCGATCGGACGGCGACGGCCGATCGCCATCGTCGCGGCACCTGAGCGGACCACGTCGAGCATGGGGACGAGATCCCGCAGGCGCATCGAGGCGTCACCGTCGATCACGGCCACGTGCTCAGCCGCGGCGGCGAGCACTCCGGCGTGGACGGCGGCGCCGTAACCGGGAGTCGACTCCGACACGACCGTGGCGCCGAGCGATCGGGCGACGTCGGCCGTCCCATCGGTCGAACCGTTGTCGACCACGATGACGTGCCACCCGTCGGGGACGTCGGCGAGCACGAGCGGGAGGGCGAGCGCCTCGTCCCGACACGGGATCACGACGTCGCAGGTCCTCATGCTCATTGTTCGACGCTACGACGTCTGGGTATTGGTCGCGCGGTGAGATTTCTGGACTCGTCGGGGAACGCCGGGCTCAGGCGCGGAGCGGGTACTCGGGTTCGCGGGTGTCTCGGGCCGCCTTGCGGATGCGGCGGAGGTGTTCGCGGGTGGTGCGTCTCTGGGTGAGGTCGATGGGGCGGCCGTCTCGGGTGGAGAGGTCGAACCTGCCCTGTCCCAGTGCTTCAATCACCAGTAGTCCGCGGTGGACCAACGTGTGACAGTTGCTGCAGATGCCGATGAGTCCGTCAAGGTCGGTGCGGCCGCCTTGTGACCACCAGGTGGTGTGGTGGATCTCGAGGTGGGTGTGGGTGCAACCTGGTGCTGCGCACTGGCCGTGTTGGCGGGCGTGGACGGCCTTGCGCTGGGCGGGGGTTGCCAGGCGGATGGTGTCGC
>CAYRZN010000178.1:0-4339 GCA_964428825.1 uncultured Aeromicrobium sp. | reverse complement strand
ACCTCTGGGTTATGAGCCCAGCGAGCTACCGAGCTGCTCCACCCCGCGTCGCTTGCTCCACTTTACAGACAGGTGGCGGGCGAGCCAAATCGAGGTGCCTCCGTTAACGTCGGGGCCGTGATCGCAGACCGCTACGAGCTCGAGGAAGAGATTGGCCGGGGCGGCATGGGCGCGGTGTGGCGCGGCCGTGACACCCGCCTCGGACGCACCGTCGCGCTCAAGCGCCTCGGGGAGGTCGGCACGGCCGACGGCCCCGGGCGTGAACGCGCACACCGCGAGGCCCTGCTGGCGGCGCAGCTGAACCATGCCCACATCGTCTCGGTCCACGACCTCGTCGAGGACGACGAGGGATGGACCTGGCTCGTGATGGAGCACGTTCCGGGCATCACGCTGTCGCAGGCCATCGCGAAGGGGTCGCTGCAGACCGAGGCGATCGCTCGGATCGGCCGACAGGTCGCCGAGGCACTCGCCGCCGCCCACGCGGCCGGCATCTCGCACCGCGACGTCAAGCCGTCCAACATCCTCCTGACGGAGGACGGCACCGCGAAGCTCTCCGACTTCGGCATCGCCCGGGGCGAGGGCGACGCCGCGATCACACGCACCGGCCAGGTCACCGGCTCCCCCGCCTACCTGCCGCCCGAGGTCGCGCGCGGCAAGCCCGGCGGCCCGGCGGGCGACATGTGGTCACTCGGTGCCACCTTGTTCCACGCCGCTGCCGGCCACACGCCGTACGCCGGCGAGGGTGACGGCGTGGCGGTCCTGTTCCGCATCGTGCACGAGGCTCCACCGCGGCTGACTGATCGCGGCGACCTGACGGCAGTCGTCTCCAACCTGATGACGATCGATCCGGACGGCCGTCCCGACGCGGCGAGCACGGCGATCTCGTTGGCCGTCATCGCCGGCGACTCCCGCACGGAGGCGACCCAGGCCATCAGCCCCCTCGCCGGCGGCCCGGTACCCGACCCCGAGGCGACGTCGGTGATCGCGGCGGCCCCAGCCAGCACCGACGATGCCACCGCCGCGCACCCCGTCGTCGACCCGGAGCCAATCGACCGTCGCGACCGGAAGAGCTCGACACCGTGGATCATCGCCGCCGCCCTCGTGGCAGTGCTCCTTCTGGTTGGCGGCCTGGTGATCGGTCTGGGCGGCGGCGACGACTCAGGAGATTCAGGGTCCCTGACCTCGGAGGAGCTCGACGCCTTCGGTCGTGAGTTCGTGGAGACCGCCGCGTCGGACCCCGACGCGGCGTTCGAGATGCTGACGCCGGAGGCCCAGTCCGCGGTCGGCGGGATCGAGACGTTCCGGGACTCGTGGGAGCCGGCCGAGGGCGCGTCCGTCACGCAGGTCGTCTCCGACGCATCGGCCGACACCGTGTCCGTCACCTGTGAGTGGACGGTCGACACGAGCCGCTCCTCGTTCGTCGTCCCGTCCAGCACGACCGACGAGGCTGTCGAACCGACCGACCCTGCACCCACCGCGACTACGCCGTCTCCCACGCCGACCCCGACCCGCACCCCGACTCCCACCCCGACGCCGACGCCGACTCCGACACCCACCCCGACGCCGACGCCCGAGGAGGACGACGAGACGCCCGAGCCCGAGGTCGAGACCGTCACGCGGACGGTCACGCTTCACGTCGTGCGCGACGGCGACCGCCTCCTCATCGATCAGTACTCGCAGCGCTGACGAGGGCGTACTCCGATACCGTCGGACGGGTGATCGCAGGACGGTACGAGCTCGAGAGCGAGATCGGTCGGGGCGGCATGGGCGCGGTGTGGCGCGCGCACGACACCCTGCTCGGTCGCACCGTCGCGCTCAAACGTCTCGGCGGCGTCGGCACCGCTGACGGCCCGGACCGGGCGCGCGCCCATCGGGAGGCCTCGCTCGCCGCGCGGCTCAACGACTCCAGCGTCGTGGCCGTGCATGACCTCGTCGAGGACGACGAGGGGTGGTCGTGGCTCGTCATGGAGCTCGTGCCGGGACGCACCTTGTCGCAGGAGGTCGCCGCGAACGGTGCCCTGCCCGACCACCAGGTGGCCTCGATCGGCCGCCAGGTCGCCGATGCACTCGCCGCGGCGCACGCCGCCGGCATCGTCCACCGCGACGTGAAGCCGTCGAACATTCTGCTGACCCCTCAGGGAACGGTGAAGCTCTCGGACTTCGGCATCGCGCGCGGTGACGGCGACGACGCACTGACCCGCACCGGGCACGTGACCGGGTCGCCCGCCTACCTGCCGCCCGAGGTGGCGCGCGGCCAGCGGAGCGGACCCGCGGGCGACCTCTGGTCGCTCGGGGCGTCGCTGTTCCACGCCTCCACCGGCCGAGCACCGTACGCCGCGCCCGAGGGCGACAGCTCCAACGCCGTCGGCACGCTGTTCCGCATCGTCCACGACGAGCCACCGCGCCTCGCCGGCAACGGGGCGCTGGCGACCCTCGTGGCCCGCCTGATGCACCAGGACCCCGAGCGACGTCCCACGGCCGCCGAGACGTCGACGGCACTGTCCCTCGTGACGGGCGAGGCGGAGCCTGACGCGACCCAGGCGATGGTGCCGCCCCCTCCGGTCTCGGACGAGGGCACGGCGGTCATGGACCTCCCGCCCGTCCCGATGCCGGTCCCCGACCTCCCGCCGCCGCCCGGCCGGGAGACCTCCGGCCGAGGCCGACGGCTCGTGCTGGCCGCCGTCGGGGCTCTCGCCGTGATCGTGCTCGCCACCTTCGCCCTCAGCCTCGGCGGCGACGACCCCACCGACGTCGCGAGCGCCGACGAGACCAGCACCCCTCCGCCGGCCCCCACGGCGGAGGAGATCGACGCCTTCGTGCGTCAGTACGTCACCACGGCCGCCGCCGACCCCGGCGCAGGGTTCGCGCTGCTGACTGAAGACGCGCGCGACGACGTGGGCGGGTTCGAGCCGTTCCAGGCGTCGTGGACCTCGATGCCGGGCGTCACGGTCGCCGCGATCACGACCGACCCGGAGACCGGTGCCGCCGCCGTCACGCTCCAGTACACGGTCACCTCGACCGTGGAGGTCCCAGTCGGCCCTGAGGAGAAGAAGGGCAAGAAGGACGACGAAGACGATGACGACGACGAAGGTCCCGGTCCGGAAACCCGGACCGAGACCGTGTCGGAGACGCTGACTCGCATGCTGCAGGTCACGGTGACCCGCGACGGCGACGACCTCCGGATCGACCGCAGCAGCGTCAGCTGACGACCGCGCTGCCGATCACCGAGTTCGGACAGAACGACACCGGCCCGCCACGCTTCGTGGGGCGCACGAGGTCGAATCCAGCCGTGGTCACGACCACCCACTCCGCAGGCGCCTCGTGGTGCCCGAGAACGGCGCCTCGCGGAGCGTGCTCGCGCACCGCGTCCTCGGCGCAGGACGCGTGGCACGGCGGGAAGAGGAACTCCCCCGCGGCCGCCTCCTCCGCGGATCCGAGGAACGCGATCGGCCGGGTCAGCACCTCGGCGCAGATGCCACAGATCCGGCTCAGCGAGCACCGGATCGCCCGCGCCTTGACCACGGTGTCGTGACGGCCACCGTCCGCGTCGTCGACGCAGGCGAACGGCAGCCGCACCCCGTCGACGACGGGCCGGTTCAACCCCTCGATGACGCTCACAGGACCGACGCCGCGGCGTTGGTCCACCGCCCCAGCTCGGACCGACGTCCGGGACGCTCGTCGTCGCGCAGACGACCCTTGCGGGGCGCGGGCGGCGGGGTCGCGTCGTCCTTCGTGCGCCGGTTCGGCAGCGACAGCTTCATGATCGTGCGGATCACCTGACCGTACTGACGGTGCAACGGACCCGTCGTGTACGGGATGCCGTAGCGCTCGCAGATGTCCTTGACCTTGACCGAGACCTCGGCGTACCGGTTGCTCGGCAGGTCGGGGAACAGGTGGTGCTCGATCTGGTAGCCGAGCTGGCCGCTCATGACGTGCAGCAGCTTGCCGCCCTCGAAGTTGGCCGAGCCGAGCATCTGGCGCAGGTACCACTCCGCGCGGGTCTCGTCCTCGAGCTCCTTCTCGTCGAAGTGCACCGCACCGTCGGGGAAGTGACCACAGAAGATGATCATGTACGCCCACACGTTGCGGACGATGTTCGACGTGAAGTTGGCCGACAGGGTGTGGAAGAACGCCGGACCGGTCAGCGCCGGGTAGACGATGTAGTCCTTCAGCGCCTGCTTGCCGATCTTGTCGCCGATCTGCTTGAGCTGCTTCTTGAGCAGCTTCGGGTCCTTCTCACCCTTGCGGATCGCCTCGATGTCGAGGTCGTGCAGCGCGACACCGTACTCGAAGAACAGCGCGAGCAGAGCGTTGTAGACCGGCTGACCGAGGTTGTACG
>CAYRZN010000177.1:1388-4364 GCA_964428825.1 uncultured Aeromicrobium sp. | reverse complement strand
CGAGCGAGCTCGCGTCGGCCGGCGACGGTGGCATGCGCGTCGAGCTCGACACCGTCCCGCTGCGCGACTCCTCGCTGTCGCCCGAGGAGATCCTCATGAGCGAGAGCCAGGAGCGCATGATGGCGGTCGTCGAGCCCGCGCACCTCGACGCCTTCATGGCGATCTGCGAGAAGTGGGACGTCGAGGCCGTCGTGGTCGGCGAGGTCACCGACACGGGCCGGCTCGTCATCGACTGGCACGGCGAGACCGTCGTCGACGTGCCGCCGCGCTCGGTCGCCCACGACGGACCCACCTACGAGCGCCCCTACGCCCGTCCCTTCTGGCAGGACATGCTGCAGTCCAAGGGGGCCGAGCAGCTGCCCCGGCCGACGTCGGGCGAGGAGCTGCGCGACCAGCTCGTCCAGGTGCTGGCCTCGGCCAACATCGCCGACAAGTCGTGGGTCACCGACCAGTACGACCGCTACGTGCAGGGCAACACCGTCACGTCGCAGCCCGATGACGCCGGCGTCATCCGCATCGACCCGGAGTCGAACCTCGGTGTGGCCGTGTCCACCGACTGCAACGGCCGCTTCGCCAAGCTCGACCCGTACGTCGGCGCACAGCTGGCCCTCGCGGAGTCGTTCCGCAACATCTCGGTCGCCGGCGCACTCCCGCTCGCGGTCACGGACTGCCTGAACTTCGGCTCACCCGAGGACCCCGACGTCATGTGGCAGTTCGAGCAGGCCACGCACGGCCTGAAGGACGCGTGCGCCGAGCTGGGCATCCCGGTCACGGGCGGCAACGTGTCGTTCTACAACCAGACCGGCGAGACCGCCATCCTGCCGACCCCGGTCGTGGGCGTGCTCGGCGTCGTCGACGACGTCACGAAGCGAGTCCGCCACGGGTTCGCTGCCGAGGGCGAGCACGTGCTGCTGCTCGGCTCGACCGAGGAGGAGCTCTCCGGAGGCACGTGGGCCGACGTCGTCCACGGGCACCTCGGTGGTCTGCCGCCCCGCGTCGACCTGCCGGCCGAGCAGGCGCTCGGCGCGCTCGTGCGCGACGCGATCGCGGCTGACATCCTGACCTCCAGCCACGACCTGTCCGACGGTGGCCTGGCGGTCGCGCTCGCGGAGTCGACCTTCCGGCACGGCGTCGGCGTCACGGTCGCGCTCGACGACCCGTTCCTCGACCTGTTCAGCGAGTCGTCGGCCCGCGCCATCGTCACGGTGGCCGAGGCCGACCACGACGCCTTCGTCGCCCTCGCCGAGAAGCACGGGGTCGAGCTCGCGTCGATCGGCCGCACCGGCGGCCACGACTTCGCCGTCGAGGGTCAGTTCAGCGTTCCGGTGGCGGAGCTCAAGCACGGCTGGCAGGCCACCCTGCCGTCCGTCCTCGGTCACATCCTCGACTGAGGAGTGTCCGTGGCCCGATAGGGTCCTTGGATGGACACCGCCGTGGAGCCCAGGAGTCGATTCGACTCCACCGTGCGCCAGCTCGACATCGCGGCCAAGGCGATCCTGCTGATCCTGCTCCTCCAAGCGCTGGTCGACCCGGCGCTGGGCAACATGCAGGACAAGGCCGCCTGGTGGCGGGCCGTGAGCTATCCGGCGCTGGCCTTCACGTTGCCGCTGCTGTGGGCGCTCTACTGGCGCGAGCGCATGTCGTTCCCGTGGCTTGCCGACCTCTGCATCACGATCCCGTGCTTCTCGGACATCCTCGGCAACCGGCTCGACCTGTACGACCAGATCTGGTGGTTCGACGACTGGATGCACTTCTTCAACACGGGGCTCCTGGTCGTCGCCGTGCTCCTGCTGACCCTCCCGCGCACGGCCTCGCGCGCGGCGGTGGTCGAGCGGTCGCTCGCGGTCGGCGCGACCGCGGCGCTCCTGTGGGAGATCGCCGAGTACTACGCCTTCCTGCACCGCTGGGACGCCCTGCCGAATCGGCTCTACGAGGACACCCTCGGTGACCTCGCACTCGGCACGACCGGTTCGGTCGTGGGCGGCCTGCTCCTGCACCGCGCGTGGCGGCGCGGACGACTCGCGGCGCTCGAGCCACCCGTGCTGCTGCCACGCACCGACGCCTGACGCCGATCCCTGGGGGAGACACGTGAAGCGAACCATTGCCGCGCTGCGGCCGGTCTGGGACGGACTCCTGCTCCTGCTCGGGGTGTTCGTCGCGGTCGACGTCCTCACCGCCGTGCTCCCCGGGATTCCCGATCTCGGGCCGCCTGGCGGTCTTGTGGGCGTGATCGCGGTCTTCGTCGGCTTCCTGGTGCTTGTGGTCCTCATCGGGGTGGCGCCCACGAACGACGACCTCGGTCCTGTCGATCTCGCGCCACCGGTGCGCGGCCGGTGGTCGTCGCTCAACGGTCCGGGCCAGCAGCTGCCGAGCCATGGCACGCGGACCCGGGGCCAGTACGCCGCGATCGACGTGTGCGGGGTGTCCGGGCCGTCGACGCCGAAGATCCTGCGACGGGGCCTCCGCTCGAGCCGCCCGGAGGACTACCCGTGGTTCGGCGAGCCGATCCTCGCGATGGCCGTCGGCACCGTCGTGCGGGTGCGGCACCGTCAGCGTGACCACCGGGCCCGCAACACGTGGCTGTCGTTCGTCTACATGCTGACGATCGAGGGCCTGTTCCGGGAGGCCACCGGCACGGGACGGGTGCTGGGCAACCACGTCGTGGTCGACCACGGCGACGGCACCTTCGCGGCGTACGCGCACGTGCGGCGCGGCTCGGCGGCCGTGACCGTCGGCGACCGCGTCGACGTGGGTCAGCAGCTGGGGGAGATCGGCAACACCGGCAACACCTCGATGCCGCACCTCCACGTGCAGCTCATGGACCGCGCCTCGGTCGACGCTGCGGCGGGAGTCGTCATGCGGTGGCCGGAGATCGAGCTGACCGGCGAGCTCGACGAGCAGCTCGCCCCCTACGCCAAGGACCCGGCCGACTCCGCGGTGGCCGGCATGCCGCGCAACGCCGAGGTCTTCGTGGCC
>CAYRZN010000177.1:0-1288 GCA_964428825.1 uncultured Aeromicrobium sp. | reverse complement strand
CAGACCTCCCGATGCGCGGTCCCGCGGGCGAAGAGGCGGATCGCCCTCCCGTCGTGCTCGCTCTCGCCGACGAGGACGAGCCCCACACTTCCCCAGAACGCGGTGCGAGGCCGGGTTGTCCGCGAAGGCATTGGCCCGGACCGTCTGACCCAGCTCGGCTCCGACGGTGCAGAGCTCCCGGGCGACCTCGGCAGCCAGGCCCTGACCCCAGACGTCCGGGTGGAGAGCGTAGCCGATCCACAGCTCGGGCCACCTCGAGCGGGTCCGGGAGCGAGGTCGTCTTGTCGACATCCTGCCGGGACGGGCGGCGCGAACCTCGCCCTGGCGAGCGAGTGCCCAGAAGGCGCGTACGCTGAAGGAGTACGCAGGCCGCGCGGAGGACGACCGGGCTCGGTGTCGCACACCACCCAGTCCTCAAGGTGATCTTCTGATGGAATCCACGACTCGTACCAACGACGCCATACCGACGGGCGGACCTCGGTCCGCCGGCTACGTCAGCCACTTCACCGACCTGATGCAGGAGGTGAAGGCGGCGGGTCTCTTGGAGCGGCGCCGCGGGTACTACCTGTGGCAGATCGGTATCCACGTCGCCGCCTTCGTCGGCATCTGGGTCGGGTTCTTCCTGCTCGGCAACTCCTGGTTCCAGCTGATCCTCGCGGCGCTGCTCGGCGTGGTCGTGACCCAGTTCGGCTTCCTCGGCCACGATGCCGCGCACCGGCAGATCTTCTCCTCGCCCGCGCGCAACGCGTGGACCGCGCGGATCCTCGCCGGCGCCTTCGCGGGGCTGAGCTTCGCGTGGTGGCGGGCCAAGCACAACATGCACCACCGCGGTCCGAACCTGGAGGGCTACGACCCCGACATCGGGCCGGGCGCGATCGCGTTCACCCCAGGCATCGTCGCCCAGCGCACGACCGGGTTCGCCGGCTGGTTCGTCAAGCGCCAGGGGTGGTTGTTCTTCCCGCTGCTCACGCTCGAGGGCCTGAACCTGCACGCCGAGAGCATCCGCGCCGCGCGCGACACGACCTCCAAGCAGCCCTGGCGCCGCACCGAGCTGGCGCTGGTCGTCGGTCGCCTGTCGATCTACGTCGTCGTGCTGCTGACCTTCCTTCCGCTCGGCAAGGCCGTGGCGTTCTTCGCGCTCCAGATGGCCGTCTTCGGGTTCTGCTTGGGCGCGTCGTTCGCCCCGGCTCACAAGGGCATGCCGATCATCCCGGAGGGCATAAAGCTCGACTTCCTGCGTCGCCAGGTCATGGTCTCGCGCAACGTGAAGGGCACTCCTGTCGTCGAC
>CAYRZN010000176.1:0-4393 GCA_964428825.1 uncultured Aeromicrobium sp. | reverse complement strand
GCCCCGACTCGAACCCGGCGTCGACCAGTCGTTTCCAGATGGCCGGCAGCTGCTCGGTCCGTGCGCCGAACAGATCGATGCGCTGACCTCCGGTGATCTTGGTGTAGAGCCCGAAGTCCCGCGCCACCTCGCCGATCACGATGAGCTTCTCCGGCGTGATCTCGCCGCCCGGGATCCGCGGCACGACCGAGTAGGTGCCGTTGCGCTGGATGTTGGCCAGGAACGCGTCGTTGGTGTCCTGCAGGGTGCGCCGTCCCGGGGCCAGCACGTGCCCGTTGAGCTGGCTCGCCAGCACGCTGGCCACGACCGGCCGGCACACGTCGCACCCCCGGCCACGTCCGTGCGCCTGCACGATCTCGTCGAACGTGCGGTACCCGTGGACGAGCGCGACGTCGAAGAGCTCGGCCCGCGTCATCGCGAAGTGCTCGCACAGCGAGCGGTCGACGACCTTGCCCTGTGACGCGAAGTAGTCCTCGACGATCTTCTTGACCTGCGGCTTGCACGAGCCGCAGGTGGATCCAGCGGTCGTGCAGGTCGTGACGCACGCCGCGGACTCACAGCCACCCTCGACCGCCCCCTCGATGTCGCCCTTCGTCACGGTGTTGCACGAGCACACGACCGCCTCGGCGGGCAGCGCGATGGCCGGCGCCCCGCTGGAGGCCGGGAGGATGAGCTCCTCGGGATTGGCCGGCAGCTCGATCCGGCTCGAGACCATGGCGCGCAGGGTGCCGTAGGCGCTCGCGTCACCGACCAGCACGCCACCGAGCAGGTGGCGTCCGTCCCCACTGATGACGAGCTTCTTGTAGACCCCTGCGACGGCGTCGGAGAACACCAGGTCGATGCAGCCGTCGGTCGTGCCGTGGGCGTCACCGAAGCTCGCGACATCGACCCCGAGCAGCTTGAGCTTGGTCGACATGTCGGCGCCCGTGAAGGTGCCCACCCCCTCGAGCAGTGCGTCGACCGCGATCTCGGCCATCGTGTAGCCCGGGGCGACGAGGCCGTACATGCGCCCCTCGTGCGCCGCGCACTCGCCGATGGCCCAGACGTGCGGGTCGCTCGTGCGGAGCTGGTCGTCGACCACGACACCACCGCGCTCAGCCACTGCGAGTCCGGCCTGTCGGGCGAGCTGGTCGCGCGGGCGGACGCCGGCGGAGAACACCACGACCTCGAGCGGCACGGTGTCGCCCCCGGCGAACGTGATGCCCGTGACGTGCTCCTGACCCTCGATGCGTTCGGTCGCGACACCGGTGTGGATCGTCAGGCCGAGCTTCTCGACGTGGCGGCCCAAGATGCGTCCGCCGGCCTCGTCGACCTGCGCCGACATGAGGCGCGGGTTCATCTCGACCACGTGGGTGTCGAGACCGAGCTGGCGCAGGGCGTTGGCCGCCTCGAGACCCAGAAGGCCGCCGCCGATCACGACGCCGCTGCTGGCACGGGCCGCTGCGTCGCGGATGGCCTCGAGGTCCTCGATCGTGCGGTAGACGAACGTGCCCTCGAGGTCGTGGCCCGGGACGGGCGGGACGAACGGTGCCGACCCGGTGGCGAGGACCAGCTCGTCGTAGCCGATCGTCTCCCCGTCGTCGAGCGTGACCGTGCGGGACGCGAGATCGAGCCCGGCCACGTTCGTGCCGAGCCGCAGCGTGACGCGGGGGTCCTCGTAGCCGCCGGACGGCAGGAGGCTGAGGCTGTCGGCCCCGACCTCGAAGAACGACGTCAACGCGACGCGGTCGTAGGCCGCCCGCGACTCCGCGCCGAGCACGACGATGTCGTACGTCTCGGACAGTCCGCGTTCGACCGCGGCTTGCACGAAGCGGTGGCCGACCATTCCGTGGCCGACCACGACGAGGCGCTTGCGCAGGTGTGGACTCATCGGTTTCATCCCTTCACCAGTTGAGACAGCAGGTTCGTGCAGGTCGAGAGGCATCCACCGCAACCGGTCGTGGCCCGGGTGGTCTCGCGCAGCTCCTCGAGCGAGGAGCAGGCCTTGACGCGGCCGACGCTGACCCCGGCGCATGCACAGACCTCGGCGTCGTCGGGGAGCTCGGCCGGTGCCGAGGGTCGTGGGGTCATGAGGAGCTCGCCCGGCTCACCGGCCGCGAGGACCGTGCGCTGGTCGAAGGCCCGCGTGATCAGGCCGACGCGCGACAGGTCGCCGACCAACGTGGCCGCGACGATGACGCCGGCGTCGACGACGAGCTTCTTGTGCGTGCCGGTCACGGGGTTCGAGACCTGGACGACCTCGCCCTGGGCCGTCTCGGGCTCGCCCAGGACCGCGACGTCCAGGTCGGTCGCTCGCAGTCGCGCGACGGTGCGATGCCCCGTGTAGGTGGCCGGCGACCCGGCGAACCGGTCGCCGAGGACGCGCGCTTGTTCCCAGGCCGGCGGGACGAAGCCATGGGTGCGGCCGAAGTGCTCGGCGCAGTCGCCGATCGCGAAGATGCGCGGGTCGGACGTCGCGAGGGTGTCGTCGACGACGATGCCGCGCGCCGTCTCCAGTCCGGCTGCTCTGGCCAGGCGGATGCGGGGACGGCTCCCGGCGGTGAGCACCACGAGGTCGGCGTCGAGCTCGTAGCCGTTGTCGAGCCGCAGCCCGGTCGGGGTCAGCCGGGTCGCCCGGACGCCGACGTAGACCGCCGTGCCGAGCTGCTCGAGGCTGCGCGCCAGGATGCGGCCGGCCTGGGGATCGACCTGGTGCCGCAGCACGTGGTCGCCGACCTCGACGAGCTCGGCACGCATCCCCCGGACGCCGAGCGACCGGGCGACCTGCAGGCCCAGCAGACCTCCGCCGACGATCAGCGCGCTCGAGGCGTTCGCGGCGGCGCCGATCAGGCGGTCGCAGTCGGCCAGGGTGCGAAACGCGTGCACGCGATCGTCCATGACGCCATCGGCGTCGACCAGGCCCCGGATCGGTGGCAGCTCGGGGATGCTCCCGATCGCCAGCACGAGCCTGTCGTACGGCACCCGCTCGCCGTCGGTGAGCTCGACCTCCTGCACGCTCCGGTGGATCGCGACGACACCGGCACCCAGCCGCAGGTCGACCGCGTGCGCCGCGTACCAGTTCGCGCTCCGCAGCGAGATCGCCCCGGGCCGGTGGGAGCCCTCGAGCACGGCCGACAGCAGGATGCGGTTGTACGGCGTGCACGACTCCTCACCGAGCACGGTGATGCCGGTGACGCCGTGCTCGACGAGCCGCTCGACCAGGGCGACGGCCGCCATCCCGTTGCCGACCACGACGGTCCTCATGTCTCGTCCCTCACGTCGACACCACTGCGGCGCAGACCTTGAACTCCGGCATCCCGCTCGACGGGTCGAGCGCGTCGGACGTGAGCCGGTTCGCCCCGAGCCAGTGGAACGGGACGAAGATCGTGTCGGGCCGGATCGTCTCGACGACCCGGGCGGGGGCCCGCAGGACGCCGCGCCGCGTGCGCACCGAGACCGGGTCGCCGTCGTGCGCACCCACGCGGAGCGCGAGGAAGGGATGCAGCTCGACGAACGGCCCTGTGTCGGGCAGGTCCTTGATCCGCCGCGTCTGCGCACCGGACTGGTACTGGGCGAGCACGCGCCCGGTGGTCAGGTGCACGGGGAACTCGTGGTCGACGGGCTCGACGGGGCCGGTGTGGTCGACCGCGACGAAGCGAGCCCGACCGTCGGCGTGGAAGAACGACTCCTGGAACAGACGAGGCGTTCCGGGGTGGTCGGCGTCGGGGCACGGCCAGAAGACTCCGTGCTCCGCGCGGATGCGCGCGTAGTCGATGCCGGCGTAGTCGGCCCTGCCCCCGGCGCTCGCGCGGCGGAGCTCGTCGAAGACCTCCTCGGGGTCGGTCGACCACGTCGACGCCGAGCCGAGCCGCTCGGCGAGGCCGGCCATGAGCTCGAGGTCGGACCGCACGCCGTCGGGCGGCGTCACGGCCTGCTGGCGCAGGATGACGCGCCCCTCGAGGTTGGTCATCGTGCCGGTCTCCTCGGCCCACTGCGTCACCGGCAGCACGACGTCGGCCAGGGCCGCGGTCTCGCTCATGACGATGTCGGCCACGACCAGGAGGTCGAGCGCGGCGAGGCGCTCGGCGACACGCGCCGTGTGGGGAGCCGACACGGCGATGTTCGAGCCCAGCACGAGGAGGCTGCGCGGCCCGCGGTCGGTGCCCAGGCTCATGAGCAGCTCATAGGCCGAGAGCCCCTTGCCGGGCAGGCTCGCGGGGTCGACGCCCCAGACCCCGGCGACGTGGGCCCGGGCCGCCGGGTCGTCGATCATGCGGTAGCCCGGCAGCTGGTCGGCCTTCTGGCCGTGCTCGCGCCCGCCCTGGCCGTTGCCCTGGCCGGTGATCGTGCCCCAGCCGGAGCCGGGAGCACCCGGCAGCCCGAGCAGCAGGGCCAGGTTGATCGCCGCGGTCGC
>CAYRZN010000175.1:0-4397 GCA_964428825.1 uncultured Aeromicrobium sp. | reverse complement strand
ACCCAACGGCGCCGGCAAGTCCACCACCATGCGGATCATGGCCGGCCTCACCATCCCCGACTCCGGATCGGCCACGATCGGCGGAGTCGACTACCGACACATCCCGAACCCGGGCACCCAGGTCGGCGTCCTGCTCGACGCCTCCGCCCAGCACGCCGGTCGCACCGGACGCGAGATCCTGACGTTGAGCGCGCTGACGATGGGGCTGCCGAAGTCCCGTGTCGACGAGATGCTCGCGCTCGTCAGCCTCTCGCCCTCGGAGTCCAAGCGCCGGGTCAAGAACTACTCCCTCGGCATGCGCCAGCGACTCGGCATCGCCAACGCCCTGCTGGGCGACCCGAAGATCCTGATCCTGGACGAGCCGGCCAACGGGCTCGACCCGGCCGGCATCCACTGGATGCGCAGCCTGTTGCGGGCCTACGCCAACCAGGGCGGCACGGTGCTGCTCTCGTCCCACCTGCTGCACGAGATCGAGATCATCGCCGACGAGATCATCGTGATCGGCAACGGCAAGATCGTCGCCCAGGGCACCAAGGCCGAGCTCCTGCAGGGCGCCGGTGCCTACGTCCAGGCCGCCGACAACGCGGCCCTGGCCGCCGCGCTCGCCCAGGCGGGCTTCACCGCCGGCGCGAAGGGCGACGGGCTCTCGGTCGACGCCGAGCCCGCCCAGATCGGTCAGGTCGCCGCAGCCGCCGGCCTGGCCCTCGTCGAGCTCCGCAGCGCTGACAGCGCCGGGCTCGAGGACATGTTCCTGCAGCTGACCGCCACCACCCAGCGCGAGGGTGTCGTCACCACCGGAGGTGTCGCATGAGCGCCGCAACCCCCACTGCCCCCCGACCCCACCAGCACGTCACGATCCAGACCGAGCGTCCCGGCGTGCCCTTCGGACGCCTCGTCAAGGTCGAGCTCCGCAAGATGTTCAACACCCGGTCCGGCTTCTGGCTCGTCGCCAGCAGCCTGATCATCTCCGTGATCGCGGCGATCCTGGTCATCGCGTTCGTCCCCGACCGCGACATCTCGTTCGGCATCTTCGGGGCCGCGTTCGGGACGCCCCTGTCGTTGTTCTTGCCGATCATCGCGGCACTGGCCGTGACATCGGAGTGGAGCCAGCGATCAGGTCTGGTCACGTTCACCCTGGTGCCGCACCGTGGAGCGGTCATCGGAGCGAAGGCCGTCGCCGCGGTCGTCGTCGCCGTCGTCGCGATCGTGTTCGCGTTCGTCGTGGGTGCGCTCGGCAACGTCGTGGGAGCCGCGGTCAACGGCATCGACCCGGTCTGGGACCTCGACGTCCTCGACGTGGTCTACCTCTTCGTCGGCAACATCTTCGGTCTGCTGATCGGGTTTATGTTCGGTGTGCTCCTGCGCAATTCGGCCGCAGCCGTCGTCGGGTACCTGGTGTACTCGTTCGTGCTGCCGTCGATCTTGGGCGTCTTGGCAGCGCTGCAGGAGTGGTTCAGCGACATCCAGCCGTGGGTCGACTTCTCGAACGCCCAGACACCCCTGTTCATGGGCGACACCCTCAGTGGTGAGCAGTGGGCTCAGCTCGGTACCTCGAGCCTGATCTGGTTCTGGGTGCCCATGGTCGTCGGCGTCTGGGCCGTCCTGCGGGCCGAGGTCAAGTAGGCGACCCCCACATCTTCTCGTCACCGGCTCGGGGGAATCGGTGGCGGGGATGCCGGGCTACGGGCGGCACAAAACACCCGTGAGCCAGAATGGCGGCATGCGAAAGCGTGTCGCCATTCTTGGCTCGACGGGGTCCATCGGGACCCAGGCCCTCGAGGTCGTCGAGGCCGCACCCGACCGCTTCGACGTCGTGGCCCTCGCGGCGGGCGGAGGCCGGCCCGAGCTCATCGCTCGCCAGGCCATCGCGCACGAGGTCGAGGTCGTCGCAGTCGCCCTCGCCACGGCCGCGCAGGACGTCCAGCTCGCGCTGTACGCCGAGGCGCAGCGCCAGGGGTGGGAGCAGGGGGACCATCGCATCCCCCGCCTGCTCGCGGGCAAGGACGCCGCCACTGAGGTCGCCCGCATGCCGTGCGACGTCGTGCTCAACGGCATGACAGGTGCGGTGGGCCTCGCGCCGACCCTGGCGGCGCTCTCCGCGGGCACCACGGTCGCGCTCGCCAACAAGGAGTCGCTCATCGTGGGCGGTGAGCTCGTCACGGCCGCGGCTCGCCCCGGTCAGCTCGTGCCGGTCGACTCCGAGCACTCGGCCCTGGCGCAGGCGCTCAAGGGGGAGGACCCCGCGGACGTGCGACGCCTCCTGGTGACCGCGAGCGGCGGCCCGTTCCGGGGGCGCACCCGCGCCGAGCTCGCCGACGTCACGCCGGAGCAGGCGATGGCGCACCCCACCTGGGACATGGGTCCGGTCATCACGATCAACTCCTCGACCCTCGTCAACAAGGGCCTGGAGGTCATCGAGGCCCACCTGCTGTTCGGCGTCGACTACGACCTGATCGACGTCGTCGTGCACCCCGGATCGGTCGTGCACAGCATGGTGGAGTTCGTCGACGGGTCCACGATGCTGCAGGCGTCACCGCCCGACATGCGGCTGCCGATCGCCCTCGGTCTGGCCTGGCCGGAGCGCGTGCCGGGTGCCGCCAGCGGCTGTGACTGGACCGTCCCGGTCACCTGGCAGTTCGAGCCCCTCGACGACGTCGCCTTCCCGGCCGTCGAGCTCGCGTGCCGGGCAGGGCGGTTCGGTCGCACCGCGCCGGCGGTGTTCAACGCGGCGAACGAGGTGTGCGTCGACGCCTTCGTGGCGGGTCGTTTGGGCTTCCTCGGCATCGTGGACACGGTGGCCGCGGTTCTCGAGGAACATCTTGAGGACCCGAGCACCGCTACCGCCGACCTCACGCTCGAGGCCGTTCTCTCCGCTGACGCGTGGGCACGGGACCGGGCTCGCCACAGGATCGAGACCGCATGACTGCCGTGATCTACGCCCTCGGCGTCATCGCGTTCCTCCTGGGGGTCGCCATCTCGATCGCCCTCCACGAGTGCGGCCACATGTTCCCCGCCAAGAAGTTCGGGGTGAAGGTCACGCAGTTCTTCGTGGGCTTCGGCAGCACCATCTGGTCGACCCGCCGGGGCGAGACCGAGTACGGGCTCAAGGCGATCCCGCTCGGCGGCTACGTCAAGCTCGTCGGCATGCTCCCGCCGGGGCCGGGCGACGATCCGCACGCGGTCCGCTCGACCAACACGGGTCTGTTCACGCAGCTCGTCACCGACGCGCGTCAGGCGGAGTACGAGACCATCACGACCGCCGACGAGCCCCGGCTGTTCTACAAGCTCCCGTGGTGGAAGAAGGTCATCGTGATGGCTGGCGGGCCGGTCGTGAACATCGTCATCGCGGCCTTCCTGTTCGCCGTCGTGATCATGGGCTTCGGCGTCGAGCAGCCCACCACGACCGTGGCGTCGGTGTCCGACTGCGCCATCAGCGACGCGGAGGCCGGTCGGGCGTGCACCGCCGAGGACCCGCCGACGCCGGCGAGCGAGATCGGTCTGCTCCCGGGCGACGAGATCACCGCGTTCGGCGGTACCCAGGTCGAGACCTGGGAGGAGCTCACGGCGCTCATCCGCGCCAACGGCGCCGAGACCTCGACCATCACGTACGTGCGCGACGGCGTCACCTCGACGGTCTCGGTCACGACCTCGGTGCTGGAACGACTGGCCGTCGACGACCCCGAGCGCGTCGAGGACGTCGGGTTCCTGGGCGTCGCGCCGGTGTTCACGTATCAGCGTGAGGGCCCCCTGTACGTCGGCGAGGTCATGTGGGAGACCACGCAGCGCACCGCCGAGGCCATCGCCCACCTGCCCTCACGCATGGTCGACGTCGTCAAGGCGGCCTTCGGGCAGGAGCGCAAGGACGACAGCCCCATCAGCGTCGTGGGCGCGAGTCGCGTCGCGGGGGAGCTCGTGACGGTCGACGAGCCCACATGGGCCGAGCGCGTGCAGCGGGTCCTGACGCTCCTGGCGAGCCTGAACCTGTTCCTCGCGCTGTTCAACTTCGTCCCGCTGCTGCCCCTGGACGGCGGCCACATCGCGGGGGCCGTCTGGGAGGGCGCCCGGTCCCGCTGGGCCCGACTGCGCGGTCGGCCCGATCCGGGGCCGGTCGACGTCGCCAAGATGCTGCCCGTCGCCTACGTCGTGGGGATCGTGCTGATCGTCATGAGCGTGATCCTGATCTACGCCGACATCGTCAACCCGGTGCGGGTGACCTGACGGTCCGCATCAGGTGCGGGGCGCTAGATTCGAGGACATGGACATCGATCTCGGCATGCCCGAGGCGCCGCCGCCCGTGCTGGCCCCGCGCCGGGTCTCCCGCAAGATCAAGGTCGGCACGGTCGACGTGGGCGGCGACGCGCCCGTCTCCGTGCAGTCGATGACCACGACGCTCACCT
>CAYRZN010000174.1:3282-4455 GCA_964428825.1 uncultured Aeromicrobium sp. | reverse complement strand
TTCGTGGCCGTCTTCCCGGGCAACGTGTCGCAGTATCTCGAGGGCGCCGACGCGTTCGGGCTCGACTCCGACGGAGCGCGCCTGACCCGTCTGTTCTTCCAGCCGTTGCTGGTCGTGTGGGCGTTGTGGTGCACCGGCGCCTGGTCGTGGTGGGTCAGCGCGAGACGAGGTCGGGACCTTCGAGCGCCTCGAGCCACCGGGCCAGAAGACGCTCGAGGTCGGCGCGCTCCTCGTCGGTGAGCGGTGCGACGAGGCGGTGCTCGTTGGCGATGTGGGCCGTGAAGGCCTCGTCGATCACAGCCCGCCCGGCCGGCGTGAGTCCGACGACACGGCCGCGTCGATCGCCGACGCTGGTCCGCCGGGTGACCAGGCCGCTCTCCTCGAGACGGTCGATCCGCTTGCTCATCGCGCCCGTCGTGACCATGGTGTGGCGGGCCAGCTCGCCCGGCGCCAGCTCGTACGGATCGCCGATGCGTCGCAGTGCGGCCAGCACGTCGAACTCACCCTCGGCGAGCCCGTGGTGCACGTACTCGGCAACCAGCTCGTCGCGGAGTCGATCGGCCAGGCGGTGGAGCCGACCGATGACGCCCTGAGGTGAGACGTCCAGATCAGGCCGCTCCACCTGCCACTGACCCATGATGCGTCCGACGCGGTCATCCATCACTCGAGTATATCTTCCCGGGAAGGGAAATGCTAATGTATCTTCCGTGGAAGCCAAATGGGTCGCCGTCACCGCGATCGCGCCCTTGGCGTGGGGCGCCACCTACGTCGTGACCCGTCAGCTGCTCCCGTCGGACGCTCCGGTCTGGGGCGCGGCGATCCGTGCGCTGCCGGCCGGACTTCTCCTGCCGCTGCTCGCCCGGCGGCTCCCCCGCGGGCCATGGTGGTGGCGCAGCCTCGTGCTCGGCACAATCAACATCGGCGCGTTCTTCCTGCTGGTATACGTGGCCGCTCAGGCACTGCCGTCCAGCGTGGCCGCCTCGATCATGGCCCTCGCTCCCCTGGCCCTGGCCGGGTTCGCGTGGTGGCTCCTCGCGCAGCGGCCGACCGCACGCACGGTCGTGGGCGCCGTGAGCGGCATGGTCGGCGTCCTGCTCCTGATCGGTGGTGCCCGAGGCGACCTGTCCGTCGCCGGCGTGACCGCGTCCGCCTCCGCCCTGACGTTGTCGGCGT
>CAYRZN010000174.1:0-3182 GCA_964428825.1 uncultured Aeromicrobium sp. | reverse complement strand
CGTGCCAGCGCGGTCGGCGTGATCGGGTTGCTGAACCCGCTGGCCGGTGTCGCCCTCGGGGCGCTGGTGGCCCACGAACGGCTGGCGCCGGCGCAGCTGTCCGGCATCGCGATGACCCTCGTCGGCATCGCCGTGGCGACCTGGCCCACGGTCAGTGGGGGTGGAACGGCGAGGCCAACACCTGACATGATCGCGAGCGGTCCGGCCGCCGGGCCATCACGTCACCCCGATCGGAGCCCGCGATGAACGGTCCCTCCCCCTCGGCACGGCTCTCGCGCCTGGCGCCCATGCGTCCACGCGACCCGCATGAGCCGGGCCGCAGCGCCAGCACGCTCGAGCTGTTCTTCGACCTCGTCTTCGTCGTCGCCGTCAGTGTCGCCGCCGTCGAGCTGCACCATGCGCTGACCGAGGACCATGTCGTCGACGGACTGATCTCCTACGCCACGGTGTTCTTCGCGATCTGGTGGGCGTGGATGAACTTCACGTGGTTCGCCACCTCCTTCGACAACGACGACTGGCTGTACCGCTTGCTGACGTTCGTGCAGATGGCGGGCGTGCTGACGCTGGCTGCCGGAGTCGGCGGCTTCTACGAGGGCGACTACACGCTCGGGATCGTCGGGTACGTCGTCATGCGCGTCGCTCTGGTGGCCCAGTGGCTGCGAGCGGCCCACGACTCCCCCGAGCTGCGGGTCACGGCCCACACCTACGCGGCGGGCGTCACGATCGTGCAGCTCGGCTGGGTCGCGATCCTGGCGGTCCCCGAGGGGGCGCGCCTCCTGGTGTTCGTGCTGCTGGTGCTGGCCGAGCTCGCGGTTCCCGTGGTTGGTGAGCGGCGAGGGACGACGCCGTGGCACCCGCACCACATCACCGAGCGCTACGGGTTGTTCACGCTGATCCTCCTGGGCGAGAGCCTGCTGGCCTCAGCCAACGCGATCATCGAAGCCCTGGATGGCGACACCGCCGTGGGACCGCTCGTCTGGATCGCCGTGGTGACCCTCGTGGTGACGTGCTCCTTGTGGTGGATCTACTTCTGGCCGCCGCACCACGAGGCGATCGGCACGCTCGGCCAGTCGCTGAGGTACGGATACGTGCACTACTTCGTCTTCGCGGCCGCCGGCGCGTTCTCCGCCGGGGTCGAGGTCGAGATCGACGTGCTGACCGACCACAGCAAGCTGGGCGACGTCGCCGCGACGTTCACGGTCACCGTGCCGATCGCGATCTTCATCCTGGGGATCTGGTGGATCGCGATCCGCGCCAACGCCGATCGGTGGGTCAATGTCGCTGTGCCGGTCGGGGCGGTGCTGGTGCTGGCTGACCCGCTGGTCCCGATCCCGGTGACGCTGACGGCCGTCATCTTGTCGGTCGTCGTCGCCGTGCTGGTGCTGCGGCCTCCGCTCCAGCCGTCAGGCCGTCAGGAACACGCGCAGCGCTGACACGAACGAGGTGGGCTGCTCCGAGTGCACCCAGTGCCCCGCACCCTTGATCGTGACCAGTCGGGTGCGCGGGAACAGCTGACGCATCCGATCCTCGTCCTCCTCCTGCACGTAGGGCGAGTTCTCGCCCGCGATCCACAGCACCGGGTGGTCGTAGGTCGCGTCGACGTCGGGGAAGCCACCGATCGCGGCGAGGTCGCGGCGAAGCACCTCCAGGTTCGCCTGCCAGGTGTAACGGTCGTCGGAGCCGGCCCGGAGGTTCTGGAGCAGGAAGCCGCGGATCGTGGGGCTGGGGATCCTCTCCTGCAGGGCCTTGTCGGCCTCGCTGCGGCGGTCGACCGTCGCGAGGTCGATCGAGGCGAGGCTGCCCAGCAGGTGCTCGAACTCCCCCGCCCCGTCGCTGACGCCCGGCGTGATGTCGACGACGACGAGGCGGTCGATCAGGTCGGGGTGGCGCAGGGCCAAGACCATCGCGACCTTGCCACCCATCGAGTGCCCCACGAGGTGGACGGGGCCCTCCGCCGCGAAGTCCGCCCGCAGGAAGTCGGCGACCGTGTCGGCCATGTCGGCGTAGTCGACACGATCGGTCCACGACGACCGGCCGTGGTTGGGCAGGTCGACGAGCAGCGACATGAGCTCGGGCTGCAGGGCCTTGGCGACCTGCGTGAAGTTCTTGCCCTGACCGAAGAGCCCGTGGAGGAAGACGACCCGCTCGCCGGTCGCCCCCACCTGTGTCGCGTGAATCGTCACGGATCGAGCCTATCGACCCGAAAGTCGTGCCTGGGGCGCACCCGAGGGCGTAGCGTCGGTGCACCGGCGCGAAGGGTCTCTCATGCGAAACGTCACCTACTCCTTGGGCATCTCCGTCGACGGCTACATCGTCGGACCCGATGGCGGCTTCGACTGGTCGGTGCCCGACGCGGAGCTCTTCCGACACTCGATCGAGGAGGTGCGGCAGGTCGGCGTGCACCTGCTGGGTCGTCGGCTGTACGAGACGATGACCTACTGGGAGACCGTCGACCCCGACACGTTCGACGACGCGGAGCGCGAGTTCGCCGACATCTGGAACGCTCTGCCGAAGGTCGTGTTCTCCTCGACCCTGACCGCCGTCCAGGGCAGCGCGCGACTCGCCTTCGGCACGCTCGCTGACGAGATCGAGCGGCTGAGGTCGGAGCCCGGCGAGGGCTCGATCGGCATCGGCGGCGCGACGCTCGCGGCCGAGGCCTCGTCGCTGGGGTTGATCGACGAGTACTGGCTCCGGGTCTTCCCCGTCGTGGTGGGCGGAGGCATCCCCTATTTCGCCCGCGACGAACGGCAGGTCGACCTCCAGCTGATCGAGTCCCGCACCTTCGACAACGGCGTCGTGTTCCTGCACTACCGCGTCAAGCGGTAGCTCTGGCCTGTTGCAACCGCAGCGTATTGTCGGGGTTGGTTCTTCAATTCGAACGCCTGTTCGAGTATCATGGACGCATGTCCTCCTCCTCGTTCCCGACGTTGCGTGATCTGCGTCGTGTCAGGCGGGAGCGGGCGATGGCGGAGGCTGCGGAGTGGTCGGCGATGGTCGGGTATCGCGATGGTGCGCTGGCCCGGTTGCGGCGTGATGTGACGCCGATGCGGCAGATGCTGGAGCGTTCGGCCGTCACGTTGCAGATCGCGTCCGAGACCGGCCTGCCCGAGGGTCAGGTGGTCAACCGTCTTGCTGCGGCCGACCGGGTCGTCGAGCACGCGCCGAAGGTCTGGGCCGCGTTC
>CAYRZN010000173.1:0-4475 GCA_964428825.1 uncultured Aeromicrobium sp. | reverse complement strand
TGGCGTCGCGGTACCGGACGATCTCGGAGTCGCCGCGGTCGAACACCTTGCTCAGGAGGATGCCGGAGACGCTCAGGGCCTCCTCGGTGATCGCCGTCATGTCCGACAGCGACTCCTGAGTCTTGCGGGCGATCACCTGCCGGCGGCGGCCCACCCGCAGCTGCACGACGATGAAGACGGGCATCAGCACGAGCGTCAGCAGCGTCAGCTGCCACGACAGCACGACCATCGAGACGACCGCCGCGAGCACCGTGACGGAGTTCTGCACGATCGTCGTGGCGGTGTCGGTGAGCACCGTGCGCACGCCGGCCACGTCGTTGGCGAGCCGCGACTGGATGACGCCGGTCTTGGTGGCGGTGAAGAACGCGAGCTCCATCGTCTGCAGGTGCGCGAACAGCTCGCCGCGCAGGTCGGCCATCGCCGAGTTGCCGATCGTGGACGTGAGCCAGTTCTGCGCGATCGAGATCAGGGCCGTCACGAGGGGGATGACGCACATCGCGACGACGAGCCACGTCAGGATGTCGAGCCGCACGCCCCCGCCCGCGGTGGGGAACAGGGCGTTGTCGAAGACGGCCTTCGTGAGGAAGGGGATCAGCGACGTCAGGGCTGCGGAGGCGATGACCGCGCCGAGGACCAGGACGAGCTGCGTACGGTACGGCGCCAGCAGCCGGGCGACGCGCTCGAGGACGGGACCCGCCTCGGTGTCCGCCGCCTCGTCGGGATCGATGTGCGACACGCCCGCGGTGGGGCCCGGTCGCACGTCAGTCGCCGTCGACGCGCTCGAGCACGGTCTCCGTGTCGGTCGCGGGAGCGAGCTCCGGCGTGCCCCAGACACCGGATCCGGTGCGCAGCATGGCCCAGACGAGCAGGGCGTCGGCGTCGGGGACGAGCTGGGGGTCGATCGTGACGGCCCAGTCGACGGGGGTCATCTCGACGTCGAACGCGGCGGCGCCGAGCACCTCGCCCTCGGCGTCGACGACCTTGACGGTGGCGACCGCGCCTGCGGGGACGTCGAGGATCTCCGGGACGACGAGGGTGCCGGTGACGGTGAGCAGTGCAGTCATGGTCCGAGCCTAGGTCAGGCGAAGAAGCCGAGCCCGACGACGACCGCGGCGAGGACCGCGACGCCGACCATCAGGCCGATGAACGCCCCGACGCCCTTGCGCTTGACCCTCGCGTGACCGATCGTGCCGGTCGTGAACTGGTGCATCGGCGCGGCGTAGAAGACCGGCACGGTCTGGCCGGGCTGGACCGCGAACTCGATCGCGGCCTGGCCGTACGTGCGCAGCCACTGCGCCGAGAGGTCGACCCGGGCCGGTCCGGCGGGGACGGGGATGAGGTTCTCGCCGTACTGGACCTTGACCGGGTAGCCGTTGATGCGACAGCTCGGGGTGATCGCGTTCGAGGTCATGACCGAGCCCTGCACCGTGAGCGCCACGGTGCCCATCGGATGCTGGCCGGTGGGCGGCTGGGGCGGCGACGGGGGGCCCGGGGGGTTCGGCGGGCCGGGCGGGCCAGGAGGCTGCGTCATGGATCTGACCCTAGTGCGCGCCTCGGACGCCCGCCCGCCCTCCGGCCTGGGCCCTCAGCGCAGCGGGGTGCTCCGCAGTCGCAGCGAGCTGCCGACCACGAAGACCGAGCTGAACGCCATGGCCAGACCGGCCACCATCGGGTTCAGGTAGCCCGACATCGCGAGCGGGATCGCGGCCACGTTGTAGGCGAACGCCCAGAACAGGTTGCGCCGGATCGTGCGCAGCGTGGCGCGGGCCAGGCGGACCGCCTCCGGGGCCTTGCGGAGGTCGCCCTCGACGAGGGTGAGGTCCGACGCCGCGATCGCGACGTCGGTGCCCGTGCCCATCGCGATGCCCAGGTCGCTCGCGGCGAGCGCGGCGGCGTCGTTGACACCGTCGCCGATCATCGCGACGACGCGACCCTCGGCCTTGAGGCGCTCGATCGTGCGCAGCTTGTCGTCGGGGGTGACCTCGGCCTCGACGCGGTCGATGCCGACCTGGGCCGCCACGGACTCCGCGACGACGCGGTTGTCGCCGGTCAGCAGGATCGGCTCGAGCCCTAGGGCACGCAGCTCGGCGACGGCGCTGGCCGACGTCTCCTTGACGGTGTCGGCCACGGTGACGGTGCCGAGGAACCGGCCACCGCGCTCGACCGCGACCACGGTGCCGAAGATCCCGGGCTGCGGCTCGGCGCCGATCCAGGTGACCCGGCCGGCGCGTGCGGGCTCGCCGTCGACGACGCCGCTGACACCCTGCCCCGCGTGGTTGCGGAACTGCTCGAGCGTGCCGTGCTCGGCCTGGTCGGCGATGGCCCGCGCCACGGGGTGCTCCGAGGCGTGCTCGAGCGTGGCCGCGACGCGCAGCAGCTCGCGCTCCTCGACCCCCGTCGCCGGGGCGACCTCGACGACGCCCATGGCGCCGGTCGTGATGGTGCCCGTCTTGTCGAGCACGACCGTGTCGATGCGTCGCGTGGACTCCAGCACCTGCGGGCCCTTGATGAGGATGCCGAGCTGCGCACCGCGACCCGTGCCGACCATGAGGGCCGTGGGCGTCGCGAGCCCCAGGGCGCAGGGGCAGGCGATGATCAGCACCGCCACGGACGCCGTGAACGCCTGCAGCAGCGTGCCGCCGAACAGCAGCCAGGCCCCGAAGGTGAGCACGGCGAGGCCCATGACGCCGGGCACGAACCAGGCCGAGACGCGGTCGGCCAGGCGCTGCACCTCGGCCTTGCCCTCCTGCGCCTCCTCCACGAGCCGCGCCATCTGGGCCAGGCGCGTGTCGTCGCCGACCGCCGTGGCGCGCACGACGAGCCGGCCCGAGACGTTGAGCGTGGCGCCGGTGACCTCGTCGCCGGCGACCTTGTCGACCGGGACCGACTCGCCCGTGAGCATCTGTTCGTCGACGCTCGACTCGCCCTCGACGACGACGCCGTCGGTGGCGATGCGCTCGCCCGGACGCACCGTGAACGTCTCGCCCACCGTGACGTCGACGGCGGGCTGCAGCTCCATCAGCGCGCGCAGTGCGGCGCTCGAGCGGTGCTTGGCACCGGCCTCGAGGTAGTGACCGCCGAGCACGAACACCGTGACCGCGGCGGCGACCTCGAGGTAGATCTCGTGCGACCCGCTCCCCTGGGCCAGCCAGGTCCACCGCATCGTCATGCCGATGTGGCCGGCCTCGCCGAGCACGAGCGCCCACACGGACCACAGGAAGGCGGCGCTGACGCCGACGCTCACCAGCGTGTCCATCGTGGCGGCGCCCTGGCGTGCGTTCATCAGCGCCGACCGGTGGAACGGCCAGGCGCCCCACAGGACGACCGGGGTCGCCAGAGCCAGGGCGATCCACTGCCAGTAGTCGATCTGCAGTGCCGGCACCATCGAGAGCAGCACGACGGGAACGGTCAGGACTGCCGAGGCGATGAGGCGCCGGCGCATCGACGCGACGCCGTGCAGGCCCCCATGATCGGTGCCGTGCCCGTCGTGGTCGGTGTGGGCCGAGCTGCGGGGGTCGCGCACCTGCGCGGTGTAGCCCGTGCGCTCGACGGTCTCGATCAGCAGCTGCGGGTCGACACCGACCTCGGCACGCACCGTGGCGCGCTCGGTCGCGTAGTTGACGGTGGCCTCGACGCCCTCGAGGCGGTTGAGCTTCTTCTCGATGCGGGTGGCGCACGCGGTGCAGCTCATGCCGCCGATGTCGAGGCGGGTCGTGGTCTGGTCAGGGGTCGTGGTCATCAGGCGAGCGGCAGCGAGCCGGGGCGGGCCAGCTCGTAGCCGGCCTCCTCGACCGCCGTCGCCACCTCCTCTCGGTCCAGGTCGCGTGCAGCGGTGACGTGCACGGGTGACGTGCCGCCCTTGACGAGGTCGATCTCGACGCCCGTGACGCCGTCGATCGCGGTCAGCTCCTCGGTGACGGCGGCGGTGCAGTGGCCGCACGTCATGCCGGTGACCTGGTAGGTGGTGGTGCTCATGGATCCTCCTCGGATCTTGTGGTGGGAGGGCGGTGAGGTCAGGAGCGCACGAGGCGGGCGATCGCGTCGGACGCCTCCTTGACCTTGATGTCGGCCTCCGGGCCGCCCGCCCGGGCGGCGTTGACGACGCAGTGCGCGAGGTGCTCGTCGAGCAGCTTCAGCGCGACGGCCTCGAGCGCCTTCGTGGTGGCGCTGACCTGGGTCAGCACGTCGATGCAGTACGTGTCGTCCTCGACCATGCGGGTGAGACCACGCACCTGGCCCTCGATGCGCTTGAGCCGCTTGAGGACCGCGACCTTGTCGTCGGAGTACCCGGGGTTGTCGTGTGCCATGACCCCACCATACCCCCAGGGGGTATGCAGATCAAGTGGTCGACGCCCGCACCACCGGTGGTTGAGGTGTGAGTGCGCTCTGGCGCGTGAGCCTCGAAACCTCGCTCAGGCTCTGGGCTGAGGTACCCCTTTCGAGGCTCCTCGTTCCTCGTCGCACCTCAAGGGGCG
>CAYRZN010000172.1:0-4483 GCA_964428825.1 uncultured Aeromicrobium sp. | reverse complement strand
CCAAGGCGAACGACATCCTCCCGGAGGCGCTGCCGAACGTCATCGCGGCCCACGTCGTGCAGTCGTACGTCGGCTCGTACGGCGCGATGGTCCATCCGGTCGCGGCCTGCGCCACCACGGCGATCTCGGTCGAGGAGGGCGTCGACAAGATCCGGCTCGGCAAGGCCGAGTTCGTCGTGGCCGGCGGCTTCGACGACCTCAGCGCCGAGGGCATCATCGGCTTCGCCGACATGTCGGCCACGGCCGACACCGAGGCGATGCGCGCCAAGGGGCTGCAGGACCGGTACTTCAGCCGGGCCAACGACCGTCGTCGCGGCGGGTTCGTGGAGTCGCAGGGCGGTGGCACGATCCTGCTGGCCCGCGGTGACGTGGCACTCGCGGCCGGCCTGCCGGTCCTGGGTGTCGTGGCCTACGCCGGCTCGTTCGCCGACGGAGTCCACACCTCGATCCCCGCGCCCGGCATCGGCGCGCTGGCGGCGAGCCTCGGCGGCGCACGATCGCCGCTGGGCCGGGGTCTGGCAGCGCTGGGTCTGACCCATGACGACGTCGCGGTGGTCTCCAAGCACGACACCTCGACCAACGCCAACGACCCGAACGAGTCCGACCTGCACGAGCGGATCTCCGCCGCGCTGGGTCGTGACGAGGGACGGCCGCTGTACGTCGTCTCGCAGAAGTCGCTCACGGGCCACGCGAAGGGCGGCGCCGCGGCGTTCCAGCTCATCGGCCTGTGCCAGGTGCTGGAGTCGGGCACGATCCCGCCGAACCGGAGCCTGGACTGCGTCGACGACGTGCTGGCCGAGCACGGGCACCTCGTGTGGCTGCGCCGGCCGCTGGCGACGTCGGGTCTGCGGGCGGGGCTCGTCACGAGTCTCGGGTTCGGCCACGTCGCCGGGCTCATCGCGCTGGCGCACCCGGCGGCCTTCCTGGCCACCGTCCCCGCCGAGCAGCGGGGGGCGTACCTCAGCCGCGCGGAGGCCCGTCGGACGGCGGGGCGTCGTCGTCTCGCCGAGGTCATGCACGGGGGCCAGCCGGCGTACACGCGCCCGGCCGACCGTCGCCTGGGTGACTCCGGCGTCAAGGCCCGCGAGGCCGCTCTCCTGCAGGACCCGCAGGCTCGCCTCGTCGGTGACGTCTACTCCGGTCCCGGGTGCTCGTGACGGCGCAGTCATGACGGTCCTCGGCGTGGGGGTCGACCTCGTCCACGTGCCGTCGTTCGCCGCCCAGCTTGCGGTGCCGGGCACGCGGTTGGCGGAGGCGTTCACGCCGGGGGAGCGGTCGGACGCCGCCGACCGGGCCGACCCGTCGGCCTCCCTCGCGGCCCGGTGGGCGGCGAAGGAGGCCGTCGTCAAGGCGTGGTCGGCGGCCCTGTTCGGGTCGCCGCCGGTGCTGCCTCCGGACGGGGTCCACCGCCGGATCGAGGTCGTGGCCGACGCCTGGAACCGTCCGGCCGTCCGCCTCCTCGGCGACGTCGCCGAGGCCGTGGCCTCGTCCCTCGGCCCCGACCTCCACTGGCACCTCAGCCTCTCCCACGACGCCGACTTCGCCACCGCCTACGTCACCCTCACCCGCTAGGGCCTCGGCGGACGAGTTACGGAGTGAACTCCGTAACTCGTGACTTCGCACGGCACCTGCGCCGTGCGAGGTCACGAGTTGCCGAGGTAAGTCAGGCGCCGCGGTCGATGATGCGACGCGTGAGCTGCGCTGAGCGGGTGAGGTCAGCGCGAAGTCGACGCGCAAGTGCTCGTTCGCGCGAGGGGTCGAGCTCGTCCCATGTCCACCGCGTGACGCCGTTGACCCGCTGCCGGACGGCGTCCTCGCGGCGCTTCTCGTCGACCAGCACGCGGCCGACGTCGGTGGCGTAGGGGTTCAACCGCCCGTACTTCACGAGACCGTCGAACTCGCCGACATGACGGAACCGTTCCCACCAGAAGTCCGAGCGCGCGATGAGCTCCCCGGAGGAGCTTCGGATCTCGTACTGGGGTTCAGGGAGCGGGATGGCGTGCGCGGCGAAGAAGCACTTTGAGCGCACCTCGCCGACCGACTCGAGCCTGGCGTCGGCGAGGCTCGCTGCGTGCGCGGCGGACACGGCGCCGGGCCATCGCTGGACGTTCGCGACGAGCTCAGCGATCTCAGCCGATGTGACGCCGGCATCGCGCATGGCCGAGGTCAGTGTCACGGCGCCAGTCGCCGCGGCTGCGCCGAGGGCGGTCTCCACCGCTGCGCGTGCCGGCGATGATGCCAGCACTCCGTCGATCTCGACGAGGTCTTCGGGCTCGACCGCGCCGCAGTGGAATCTGACGCCGGCGTCGAGGCGACCCGAGCGGCCGTCGAGGCGACCGATCTGGACCTCGTCCACGTTGACGCCCCACAGGTCGAGGCCGTGCAGGGCGGCGGCAGAGTGGTGCGTCGCGTAGACGTGTCGCCCGAGCTTGCCGAGTACCGCCCGCGTCAGGGTGCGGTGTCGCTCGACGGGCGATGAGGCACGCCAGGTCGGGCCGTGCGCGTACGTCCCGTACCGGATGCGGACGATGTCGCCGTCGCGCAGAGCACGGCGGACCGTCGTGTCGGTCCATCCCAGGTCAGTGAGCTCGTGCCGCTCGAGGGAACCGCCGACAGCGTGGAACATGTGTCCGAGATCGTCCATGACCTCACCCTGACCGGACGTGCGGGGGCTTGGGCCACCGATCACGGCCCATGTGGACGGACTCGGCGTGAGGACGACCGCAGGTCGCACGGAAGCCCGTGACTTACCACGGGACGTGTGCCGTGCTAAGTCACGCGTTACGGAGTGAACTCCGTAACGCGGGGCGGGGTCAGGCCTCGGCGGCGAGGAGGTACGCGGCGAGGAGCCGCTTGAGCTCGATGACGGCCTCGGCGTGGGCCTGGCCGTCGCGGATCGAGAAGTTGAGCATCGAGTACGTGACGTGGACGAGGACCTCGGCGACGATGCGGCGGCGCTCGCGCGGGGTGCCCGGGGTCAGGGGCGCGAGCGCGTGGGCGACGGAAGCGGCGAGGTCACGCTCGGTGACCGCGGCGGTCGCGCGGGTGGCCGGCGTGGCCTGCACGGCGTGCCAGACCGCCCGGCGCGACGGGTCGGCGACCCAGAGCGCGGCGACGTGGTCGATGAGGCGGTCGAGGAAGCGCAGCCAGTCGAGCGACGGGATCTGGCCGGCGAAGGCCTCGAGCTCGGACTTGACCGCCACGGCGTCCTGCCGGTCGAGCTCGCACACGATGACGTACTTGTTCGCGAAGAACTGGTAGAGCGTGCCGATCGGCAGCTCCGCCCGCTGCGCGACCTCCTCGCACGTGAACGACTCGAACCCGACCTCCAGCAGGAGCTCGCGCGAGACCGCCAGGAGAAGGTCGAACTTCTTCTGGCTGCGCTCCTGCGTCGGGCGCTTGCGTGGCTCGAGGATCTCGACGGTCACGCGTCACACCCTAGTGGCCTCCAGCCCTGCAGCGACGAGGACGACGACGGCGTCGCCGAGTCCGTCGAAGCCACCACCGACGGTCTGGCCCTGGCTGTGGCGGTAGTGGATGCCCTCGAGGATCACGGCGAGCTTGAAGAACGCGAGCCCGACGTGGAACCCCATGGCGCCGAGGTCGCGCCCCGAACCGGCCGCGTACCGCTGCAGGATCTCGTCCGGCGAGGGGTAGCCCGGCGCCAGCGGCGCGTCGGTGACGGCCGCGCCGCCGCCCGCCATGGCCATCTGCTGGTACGCCAGCATCAGCGCGACGTCGGTGAGCGGGTCGCCGAGCGTGCTCATCTCCCAGTCGAGGACGGCGGTGATGCGGTCGCCGCCCTCGGGTGTCGAGTCGACCAGCGCGTTGTCGAGCCGGTAGTCGCCGTGGACGATCGTGCCCTCGGAGTGCGTGGGCAGCTTGCGGTCGAGCTGGGTGGCGAGCTCGTCGATCCCGGGGATGTCGCGGCTGCGCGAGGAGTCGAGCTGCTTGCGCCACCGGCGCAGCTGTCGCTCCAGGTACCCGTCGGGTCGGCCGAACTCGGCGAGCCCGACGGACGCCGGGTCGACCGCGTGCAGGTCGACGAGCGTGTCGACCAGCCGGTCCGCGATCGCACGGGTGCGTTCGGAGCCGAGCTCCTCGAGCTGGCTGGCGCGGGAGTACGGGGTGCCCGGCACGGACGCCATGACGTAGAACGGTGCGCCGGTGACCTCGACGTCGTCACAGTGTGCGTGCACGACCGGCACGGGCACCGCGGTGTCGGCGAGCGCCTTCATGACGCGGTACTCCCGCCCCATGTCGTGCGCCGTGGCGAGGACGTGGCCGAGCGGTGGGCGCCGCACGACGACCTCGGTCGAGCCGTCGGTGACGCGGTACGTCAGGTTCGACTTACCCCCGGTGATCAGCGAGGCCGTGAGTGGCTCGCCCAGGAGGCCGGGAGCCTCCTGGGCGAGCCAGCCGCCGACGGCGTCGAGGTCGAGGCCGTCGACAGGAGCGTTCACCGTCAGTCCTTCGGTCCGCC
>CAYRZN010000171.1:0-4534 GCA_964428825.1 uncultured Aeromicrobium sp. | reverse complement strand
TACGCCGAGCAGCTCATCACCAAGGCCAAGACCGACACGGTGGCCAACCGCCGCCTGGTCGTCAAGGTCATCCGTGACAAGAGCGTCCTGCACACCCTGTTCACCGAGATCGGGCCGGCCATGGCCACCCGTCCCGGCGGCTACACGCGCATCACGAAGCTCGGCCCCCGCAAGGGCGACAACGCCCCGATGGCCGTGATCGAGATCGTCGAGGCCCAGGAGTTCGCGGCGCAGAACCAGGCCCCCAAGGCCGCGAAGGGTCCGAAGGCCGCCCCCGTCGAGGAGGCTCCCGCCGAGGAGACCACCGACGAGGCCGTGAGCGACGAGGCCGTGTCGACCGAGGCGGAGACGCCGTCCGAGGAGACCACCACCGAGGCTCCGGCCGAGGCGGAAGCCGGCGCGACCGACGAGGAGTCCTCCGCCAAGGAGTGACGCCTCACCCCGGCACGACCAGGTCCCTGCATCGATCGAAGGTGCGGGGGCTTGGTCGTTTATGGGAACAATGTTCCCCGAGTGGTATCTTCAGATCATGAGTGGTACCTACCAGGCAACGGTGGGCGACCGGGGCCGGATCGTGCTTCCCGCCGCCCTGCGAGAGAGCGCCGGCCTCGAGGCCGGGACAGCCCTCACCGTCATCGAGTCCGAGCACGGGATCGTGCTGCTCACCCGCGCGCAGCTGCGTGACTGGGTTCGTCGGGACCTCCAGGGTCTCGATCTCGTGACCGAGCTGATCGCTGAGCGTCGCGAGGCCGCGGCCAGCGATGTTGCGTGAACGTCTTCGACGCCTCGGCGCTCCTGGCCTACCTCCAGGGTGAGCCGGGCGCAGAGCAGGTCGAGTCAGGACTCCTCGAAGGTGGCGCGTGCAGTGCTGCGAACTGGTCGGAGGTCGCGCAGAAGGTGCTCGGCAAGGGACGACGGTGGTCGATGGGGCGATCGCTGCTCCTGAGCTTTCCTCTGGTGGTCGAACCGGTCACGGTGGAGGATGCCGAGGCGGCCGCGGTGCTGTGGCCGGAGCGTCCGACACTGTCCCTCGGGGACCGGCTGTGCCTCGCCCTGGCCGATCGGCTCGGGGCCGTTGCCTGGACGGCGGATGCAGCGTGGGGCACGTCAGACCGGATCCGTCAGATCCGCTGACCCTTCGAGGCTCGGCCGCGGGAGGCCTCGCACCTCAAGGGGCGAGGGGTGGCTACTGGCGGCGGGTCCGCAGGAGGCGGAAGCCCTTGGCCGACCCGATGCGCTCGGTGGGCCAGCCCTGCTCGACCAGCCACCGCTGCAGCGAGTCGGCGCCGAGCTGGCGACCGACCACCATCGTCATGGTGCCGTCCTGCGTGAGGCGCTCCAGCCACAGCAGGAGCAGCTGGTGCAGTGCCTGCTTGCCGATGCGGATGGGCGGGTTGGACCAGATCGCGTCGAACCGGAGGTCGTCCGGGACGTCCTCGGGCAGGGACGTCGTGACCGGCAGGTCGTGGCGTTCGGCGTTGCGCTCGGTGAGCTCCAGCGCGCGCTCGTTGACGTCGACCGCCCAGACCTCGGCCTCGGGCCAGTGGACGGCCAGTGCGAGGGCGATCGGGCCCCACCCGCACCCGAGGTCCAGGACGTGGGCGGGTGCCCCCTCCTCCTCGTCGAGCCGGTGCAGCAGGTGGCGCGTGGCGTGGTCGAGCCCGTCCCCGGAGAAGACCCCCGACGAGGTCCGCATCGCCAGACGCCGGCCGCCCAGCTCGACCTCGACCTCGCGCAGGCGAGCGGCGACCCCGGGGTTCCGGGAGAAGTAGTGGTCGGCCATCGGTCCAGTCTTTCTCAGCAGTGCTCGAACACGTAGCCGGGGTCGCCAGCGGGCACGACGTCACGGTCGCGGAGCAGGATCGAACGCTGACCGGCGGCGTCGTCGCAGGCGCGGTCGAACGCCGCCCGACCGTTGTCGGTGCACTCGATCTCGACGACGTGCCCGCCGTACATGTCGGTGTAGACGTCGCACTCGTCGTAGACGGCGCACTCCTCGGTGATGGCGAAGTCGAAGCCGAGGGCCGGTCCGTCGACCTCGGCGCTGTTCTTCTGCGCCACGGGGAGCCCGGCCTCGTGCGCCGCCTCGACCAGCAGCCGCGCGAAGGCCTCGGCGTCGTCCTGGGTCAGGAGGCCCCGCGAGCGGGTCCAGCTGTCGAGGTTGTCGATCTCCACGGCGTCGAAGCCGTCGCTCGCGCACGTGCGGACCCAGTCGCCCACGACCGCCGCCAGCGCCTGGCGGTTCTCGGCCGTCGAGGTGTCGAAGAGGGTCTCGCCCGGCCAGCCGGGGTCGACGACGTCCTCGCCGTCGTCCCGCAGCAGCAGCTCGAGGCCGTGCTCGGCGACGAAGACGTCGCGCGCGCCCCCGGGCTGGGTCTGGAAGCCGTTGACGTAGCAGATCGAGTACCGGCCGGGGTCGGGGACCGACGAGCTGTCGCGGATCACGACCTCGACGTCGTCGGCCGGTTCGTACCGTCCCCCGAGCTGGTAGTCGACGACGGCGCCGACGGGCGGGAGCGCACGGTCGCCGTCCTCGGACCCACCGCCGCAACCGGCCAGGAGGGCGGCTGTGAGCAGGAGGGCCGGGGCGGCACGCGTCACTGCTCGGCCTCCCAGGCCTTGCGTACGCGCACCTTGGCCATGAGGCGCCACGCCTCGGTCAGCATCTCCCGCAGCTCGTCCGGGTCGACGTCCTCCGGCCGGACCAGCACGGCCTTGGTGTCGAACTTCCGGAAGTGCTCGATCGTGTAGAAGGGGCTCGCGTCGTCGCTCACGAGGGCCTCGAGCTCCTCCGGCTCGACCTTGATGGCGACGGAGTCGGGGGAGTCCTCGGCGTCGCGCCACCAGGCGACGAGCTTGCCTCCGGTCTTGACCGCGGGGTTGTTCCACGTCGTGGTGAGCTCGGTGTCGGGGAGCTGTGTCAGGTGGTCCACGATGTCGTCCCAGTCCATGACGTCAGTCTGGCAGTGCCGCGAGCCGCTGCACGTGCTCCGCCTGCGCCGCGACCACGACCGTGGCGGCCGTGGCGAGGTCGAACCACGCGACCCGGTCGAGCTCGGGCACCTCGATCGTGCGCCCCGACCGCGGCGGCCACTCCATCGCGAACGTGCCGGGGTCGATCGTGTCCGGGTCGAGGTCGCCCTCGAGCGCCCAGATGCGGACGTCCTTGCGCGACTGACGCACCGTGCCCAGGTCCACGAGCGGCCCGTCGGGCACCGGGACGCCGAGCTCCTCGACGAACTCCCGCCGGGCCGCCTCGAGCGGCTCCTCGCCGGCCTCGACGACGCCCTTCGGGATCGACCACGCCCGCTCGTGCTGGCGCGCCCAGTACGGGCCCCCGAGGTGGCCCAGCAGCACCTCGGTGTGCCCGTCGCGGCGACGGTGCAGCAGGATCCCGGCGCTCAGGAGCCGCGGCACGTCACTCGTCCCGGCGTCGGCGCGACTCGAGGACGCGGGCGGCCATGCCGGCCTCGTCGGGGTACACGACCTCCTCCAGCACGAGCCCGTGCGGCTCCATGACCTTGACCCGACCGTCGCGGACCTTGCCGGCCAGCACCTCGGCGGCGAACTCCGGCGGGAACCGGCGCTCGCCGACCGCGACCAGGCAGCCCATCAGCGACCGCACCATCGAGTGGCAGAAGGCGTCGGCCCGCACGGTCGTGGCGATGGTCTCGCCGCCGCGGACGGTGCGCAGGGCGAGCAACGTGCGGATCGTGGTGGCACCCTCGCGCTTGCGGCAGAAGGCCGCGAAGTCGTGCTCGCCCAGCAGGTGCTCAGCGGCCTCGTTCATGAGGTCGACCGTGAGCGGCCGCGGGTGGGCGACGATCATGCCGCGGGCCAGCGGGTCCGGACCCGCCGGGTGGTCGGTCATCCGGTAGACGTAGCGGCGCTCGGTGGCGGCGAAGCGCGCCTCGAAGTCGGGGTGCGCCTCGGTGACCGCCTTGATGCGGATGTCGGGCGGCAGGAAGCGACGCAGGCGCCGCTCGAGCACGCCGGGATGCGTGTCGAGGTCGACGTGCGCAACCTGGCCTCGTGCGTGGACGCCGGCGTCGGTGCGGCCGGCGACCGTGACGGTCGGGCGCTCGGGGAGGCGCAGGATCGTGGCGAGGGCCGCCTCGAGGTCACCCTGCACCGTGCGCTGTCCCGGCTGGGTCGCCCACCCGGCGAAGTCGGTGCCGTCGTAGGCCAGGTCGATCCGCAGTCTCACGGGAGTCCACGGTAGTCGGCCGCGGCCAGAGCACCGTCAGTGACCCGGACGCACGCGAGCGGTGAGCCAGCGACCTCTCCGACGTGCTCGGAGGTCACTCACTCACCGCTCGGGTGGGGGAAGGTCAGGCCCAGCGCTGCGAGGCCGGCACGAAGTCGAGCGTGCGCGCGCCGGTGTAGATCTGCTTCGGCCGGGCGATCTTCTGCTCCGGGTCGTCGACGAGCTCGATCCACTGCGCGAGCCAGCCCGACGTGCGCGGGATGGCGAACAGCACGGTGAACATCTCCGGCGGGAACCCGAGCGCCTCGTAGATCAGGCCCGAGTAGA
>CAYRZN010000170.1:0-4544 GCA_964428825.1 uncultured Aeromicrobium sp. | reverse complement strand
ACCGGTCGGTGACCATCGCGCCACGCCGGTTCCACCGGCGCCGACCCACGACGTGGACCTCCGCCGCGAGGAACGCATTGGCCGTGCGCACGATCGAGCCGATGTTGAAGTCGTGCTGCCAGTTCTCGATCGCGACGTGGAAGCCGTGGCGGCGTGTGTCGAGGTCGGCGACGATCGCTTCGTGGCGCCAGTAGCGATACCGGTCGACGACGTTGCGGCGGTCACCCCCGGCCAGCAGCTCCGGGTCCCAGTGGTCACCGGCGGGAAGCGGCCCGTCCCAGGGCCCGACACCGACCTCCGGCCGCTCGGGCTCGGGCTCGGGCTCGGGATGTGACGGTCCCGGGCTCATGCCCCGTAGGTGCTGCGGTACGTCCGCACGGCGTCGAGGTGCTCGGCGTGCCGACCGGTCTCGGCGAGGTAGGCGATGAGCAGGTCGAGGTTCACGATGGCGTCGACCGCGATGCCGAGATCGCGCTCGACCTCACCGATGGCCGAGAGCTCACCCTGGCCCCGTTCCTGACGGTCGACCGCGACGGCCACGCCCACCAGCTCGGCCCCCGCCGCCTCGACGATGCCGGCGACCTCGCGGATGGCAGTGCCCGCCGTGATGACGTCGTCGATGACCAGGACCCGACCCTCCAGCGGCGTGCCGACGATCGTGCCCCCCTCGCCGTGGTCCTTGGCCTCCTTGCGGTTGAAGCACCACGGGACGTCGCGCCCGTGCCGCTCGAACAGCTGGACCGCGGTCGCCGCGGCGATCGGGATGCCCTTGTAGGCCGGACCCATCAGGACGTCGAAGTCGCGGTCGGCCTCGACGATGGCATCGGCGTAGAACCGGCCCAGACCCGCCAGTGCGGCGCCGGTTCGAAAACCGCCGGCGTTGAAGAAGTACGGCGACGTGCGACCCGACTTGAGCGTGAACTCGCCGAACGAGAGCACCCCGAGGTCGAGCGCGAACTCGACGAACTCCCGCTGGTAGTCGCGGATCCTCGTCACCCTGGCCGACTCACTGGGCGGCGGGAGCGGCCTGCGCCGCAGGCTTCTCGACGACGTCGAGGAGGTCACCGATCACGACACGCCGGTTGTCGGTGCTGAACATCTCCGCGCACGTGATCATGGTGAGGACCTCATCGGTCGGCGTGGCACCACGCGCGTTGGGATCCGGGACCGGGAACAGCGGCCAGGCGGTCGTGTAGTCGACCTTGATCTCGTCGCCGTTCATGCGCAGCTTGTAGGTGTAGACGTGCGTGCGGGTCTCGATCTCGATGATGTCGCCGGCCCGCAGGTCGGGAAGGCGCTTGAAGACCGCCCCGCGACCACTGCGGTGGCCCGCGATCACGAAGTTGCCGACCTCGCCCGGCCCGACGCCCTTCTCGTACCACCCGACACCGCTCGCGAGGGCGGACCGGCCCTTGGAGTCGAGCAGGTCGCTGCCGGGGATGATCGGCATCTCGTAGTCGCTGCCCCAGCGGTCGACCCGCAGCAGGCCGATCGCGTTGGAGTCGATGTTGTTGGCCCAGTCCTCGGAGATCTGCTCCTTGACCTCTTCCTGCTTCTGCGCCGCGACGATGTTGGTGCCGTAGAGCTCCCACCCGACGAAGGCGATGAAACCGACACCGGTCAGCACGAGGGCCAGGCCGAGGATCGTCAGGAGACGGCTGCGGCGGCGCGGCTTGCGCCGGCGCGGCGGGGGCGAGGACGGCTGCTCAGGAGCCTCGATGACGGCCATGGTGCCCAAATCCTCCCACACGCGCCCGAACGCGGGTACCGAAATCTTCGGCCTCCGGTGTCCGGACGGTTTCCGGCGGTTGACGACGACACCACCCCTGTGCGTACACTGGCCGAAGCCCCGCCGTTTCACCCCCCGAGAACGGCGGGGTCTTTACGTGTCCGGGGCCTTTTCGTGCCCGAGCCCGACCGGGACGACTCGCTCCGCCGATGGCCTCCGTCCGGCGTCTAGGCTCGCCGACATGGTCCGTCCCAGCACCCGCGTCGCGAGCCTCGGCACCACGATCTTCGCCGAGATGAGCGCCCTCGCGGCTCGCACCGGCGCGGTCAACCTCGGTCAGGGGTTCCCCGACACGAGCGGGCCCGCCGAGCTGCTCGATCGCGCCCGTGCCGCCATCGCGGCGGGCGACAACCAGTACGCGCCCGGTCTGGGCACTCCCGAGCTGCGAGCCGCGATCGCCCGTCACCAGGAGCGCCACCACGGAGTCGTCGTCGATCCCGACCGTGAGATCGTCGTCACGACGGGCGCCACCGAGGCCATCGCCGCGGCGGTGCTCGGACTCGTCGATGCCGGCGACGAGGTCATCGTGCTCGAGCCGTTCTACGACTCCTACGTCGCGATGGTGCAGATGGCGGGCGCGACTCCCGTCCCCGTGACGCTGCGCGCCCCGGACTTCCGGCTGCCGATCGAGGAGATCCGGGCGGCGGCCGGCCCCCGCACGCGGGCCGTCATCGTCAACACCCCGCACAACCCGACCGGTGTCGTGCTCGACGACGACGAGCTCGTGGCGCTCGCCGCGATCGCGCAGGAGCACGACCTCGTCGTCATCAGCGACGAGGTCTACGAGCACCTGACCTTCGACGGCGTCCGTCATCGCCCGCTGGCGACCGTGCCCGGGCTCGCCGACCGCACGGTGACCATCTCGAGCGCCGGCAAGTCGTTCTCGGTCACGGGCTGGAAGGTGGGGTGGGCCACGGGCCCCGCCGAGCTCGTGGGCGCGGTCATGGCGGCGAAGCAGTGGTTGAGCTACACCTCCGGCACCCCCTTCCAGGGCGCCGTGGCGTGGGCGCTCGACCACGCCGACGGCTTCGTGGCGCAGCTGGCCCGCGACCTCCAGGCGCAGCGCGACCTGCTGTGCGACGGTCTCGAGGCCATCGGCTTCGAGGTCATCCGACCCGCCGCCACCTACTTCGCGACGACCGACATCCGCCCGCTCGGCTTCGACGACGGGCTCGACTTCTGCCGACGCCTGCCGGACCTCGCGGGCGTCGTTGCCGTGCCCCACCAGGTGCTGCACCTCGATCCCGAGCCCGGGCGGCCCTTCGTGCGGTGGGCCTTCTGCAAGCGACCCGAGGTCATCAGTGAGGCGCTCGTCCGACTGGAGCGACTCTCCTCACGGTGAGGTAACGCGCCCGCCGCTCGGTCGTTGACCATGGCAGGACCCCAGACACCCGGAGGCATCGTGGACCAGTGGATCAACCTGACCGTCGTGACCCTCCTGTTCGTGGAGGCCTTCCTGCTCGCCGTGGTGATCTACCCGCTGCTCTTCGAGCGCGAGTCCGGCCACCGGGGCTGACCCACTGCCGCGAGCTGCCGTGGCCACTGCCGCGCGCCGCGCAGGTCACCGTGACAGGGCACTGGCGTGCTCAGCTCGGATCGGTCCGCACCTCAGCGGAAGCTGAGCGAGCCGCGCTCCCAGAGGGCCAGCTGCAGCGCGACGAACTCGGTCGGGTCGAGGGTGATGTCGAGGCGCTTGAGCTTGCTGCCCTGTTGCCACCCGGTCCAGGTCGATCGCACGCTCCCGGCGGTGCGGCAATGCACGGTGATCCGACGCCGTCCGCCGCGCAGCTGCAGGTAGGCGCCGATCCGGACGTCGACGCTCGCGTAGGTGTCGTCGTTCCCGGAGTCACCCGCCGAACGACTCTCCATGGCGGCACCAAGCACGACCGCGTCGATCGACACCAGGCGCCGGCGGGCCAGCCCGAAGGAGTGCCGGAGCACGGCGCCGTGCCCGTCGAGCGAGAGACGACCGGGGAACAACGGGACACCCCAGGCGACCGCAGCCCACACGAGCGTCGCCAGTGAGGCGACCCCCGCACTCGCGAGGATGACCCGGTCGTCCGGCTCGCCGCTGGTCAGGCTCAGGCCCCCGGCGACCGCAGCGGCGACCAGCGCCAGCCCGAGCATCCAGCGGGACCCGACCCGCTCGGCACCGTGCCACTGCGACTGGTGTGCGCCGACGGCGCTGTCGTGGACCTTGGCGAGATGTCGCTCGAGGTTCGCGCCCTTCACCCCGGCACCACATCCCGGACACGGGACCGGACGGTCCGGGTGATCACTCGCCAACCGTCGTGCTCGCTCCACCGTTGTCATGACCCGTCCTTCGCGTGCCGATCCGGTGCCCATCGAGTGGCGGCGGGACGTCGGGGGCGAAGACCCAGCTGGCCGGAACCCGGTCGAGCTCTCACCAGCCCTTGATGCAGCCTCGACACGACGAGGTGATGCCACCCTCCCACGACGACGCCACCACCGTCAGAGGAAATCTCCTCCCGAACGACAGAACCCCGGCACGAGGCCGGGGTCCTGATCGTGGAGCTGCCTGTCGGAATGGACCGACGACCTTCTCATGACGAGTGAGACGCTCTGCCGGGTCGAGCTCAGGCCATGCACACCCCCGACAACGGCAGAACCCCGAACCGGAGTTCGGGGTTCTGGTGGAGCCGCCTGTCGGAATCGAACCGACGACCTTCTCATGACGAATGAGACGCTCTGCCGGGTCGAGCTCAGGCCATGCACACCCCCGACAACGGCAGAA
>CAYRZN010000169.1:0-4546 GCA_964428825.1 uncultured Aeromicrobium sp. | reverse complement strand
GAGATGACGACCCTCGAGGTCGCCGTCTGGGCCGTGTACCTCGTCGTCGTCATGACCTTCTTCCTCCGCACCACCCGTCGCCGCACCCCGGCGCCCTCCCCCGTCTCCGAAGGAGCCTCCGCCTCATGAAGCACCTCCCCCGCCTGTCGGCCGCGCCACTCGCGCTGGTCGGCGCCCTGGTCCTCAGCGGCTGCGTCGAGAACAACGCGTCCACCTCGACCGCGATCGCCGTCACCAGCTCGGCCGACGACTGCGAGGTCGAGTCCGCCACCGCCACGAGCGGTCCCGTGCGGTTCGAGGTCGAGAACACCGGAGACGACGTGACCGAGTTCTACGTGCTGGCCGACGACGGCCTGCGCATCGTGGGCGAGGTCGAGAACATCGCGGCCGGAGCGAGCCGCGACCTCACGGTGCAGCTCCAGCCGGGCGACTACTTCACGGTCTGCAAGCCGGGCATGGTCGGCGAGGGTGTCGGTCAGTCCGAGTTCAGCGTGACAGGTGACGACGTCGCGGTGTCCGCCGACGACCAGGCGGCGATCGACGACGCCGTCGCGAGCTACACGGCCTACACCAAGTCACAGGTCGCCGAGCTCGTCACGGGCACCAAGGCATTCACCGACGCCTACCGTGCCGGCAACGACGACGAGGCCCGCCGGCTCTTCCCGATCGCGCGCATCAACTACGAGCGCGTCGAGCCCACGGCGGGCAACTTCGGCGACCTCGACCCGAAGATCGACTACCGCAAGCCCGGTGCCGAGGCCGAGGGGCTGCCGTTCACCGGCTTCCACCGCATCGAGATGGACCTCTGGATCGAGGAGGCCCGCGGCAACTATCCCGGCGAGGACATCCAGCCGCTCGACGCCGCCGGCCGCACCGCGATGGCCGACCAGCTCGACGCCGACATCCAGTCGCTCTACGACCAGGTCCACGCCGACGACTTCGAGCTGACCGTCGACGACATCACCAACGGGGCGATCGGCCTGCTCGACGAGATCGCCGCGCCCGATGGCAAGCTGCCCGGTGAGGAGAACGAGTTCGCGCACACCGACCTCTACGACTTCCTCGCGAACGTCGAGGGTGCGCAGGTCGCCTACGAGAGCGTTCGTGACATCGCCGCGGCGAACGGCGCCGACGGCGAGGAGCTCGTCGTCGAGCTCGACGAGCAGTTCGCCGCCATGAAGGCGCTGCTCGCGACCTACGGCAGCTACGAGTCCGGCTTCGTGTCGTACGAGACGGTCGACCAGGCCGCGCGCAACGCCCTCGGAGCCCAGCTCAACGCCCTGAGCGAGCCGCTGTCGCAGCTCACGTTCACGGTCCTCGGCGTCGATCCGGGCGAGTGAGCCCGTGAACGACCCCACTCCGCCTCAGGACACCCCGATCCGCGGCGTCTCCCGCCGGGGTGTGCTCGGCATGGCCGCGGTCGCGGCAGCGGGCACGGCGGTCGGCTTCGGCACGGCGCGCGCGACGTCCGCCGGCGCCTCCGACCCGAGCCGCTCGACCCACGACTTCCACGGCGAGCACCAGGCCGGCATCACGACCGCCGTCCAGCAGCACCTGTACTTCGCGAGCCTGGACATGATGGCCGGCGCCGGTCGCGAGGAGCTCGTCTCGCTGCTCCAGGACTGGACCGCGGCGGCGGAACAGCTCATGGCCGGACAGGAGATCGGGGAGACGGGCGCCACCGACGGTTCGCCCCTCGCTCCCCCGGACGACACCGGCGAGGCGATGGGTCTCGGCCCGCACGACCTCACCCTCACGTTCGGCCTCGGCGCCTCGCTGTTCGATCGGGAGGGCGACCCCTTCGGCATCGCCGCCAAGCGACCCGAGGCCCTCGTGCCGCTCCCCTCGTTCGCGTTCGACCTCCTGGAGGACTCGATCAGCGACGGCGACCTGTGCATCCAGGCGTGCGCCGACGACCCCCAGGTCGTGGTGCACGCGATCCGCAACCTGAGCCGCATCGCGTTCGGACGCGCCCAGGTGCGCTGGACCCGCCTCGGGTACGGCCGGACCTCACGCACCAACGCGGGCCAGCAGACACCGCGCAACCTGTTCGGCTTCAAGGACGGCACGGCCAACGTCCTGTCCGACGACGCCGAGGCGCTCGACCGCTGGGTGTGGGCCGACGACGGGTGGATGGCGGGCGGCAGCTACCTCGTGGCGCGCACGATCCAGATGACGATCGAGAGCTGGGACCGCACCCGTCTCCAGGAGCAGGAGCTCGTCGTGGGGCGGACCAAGGGCGAGGGCGCTCCACTCTCCGGCGGCACCGAGATGACCGAGCCGGACTTCGCCATGACGTCCTCCACCGGCGACTTCGCGGTGCCGTCGACGTCGCACGTGCGCCTCGCGCACCCCGACATGAACGACGGGGTGCGCCTGCTGCGCCGCGGCTACAACTACGTCGACGGCAACAACGACCTGGGCCAGATCACGGCCGGGTTGTTCTTCCTGTCCTTCCAGCGCGATCCGGCCCAGTTCGTGCAGGTGCAGACCTCGTTGAAGACCGACGCGCTGAACGAGTACATCCGCCACGTCGGCTCGGCCCTCTACGCCGTCCCGCCGGGCGTCCGCAAGGGCGAGCACATCGCGCAGGGACTCTTCGAGGCCTGACCCGTCACGCGAGGGAGATGTCGACCGGCACCGCCGTGCGCAGCGTGTGGCCCACCGGCGAGGAGTCGAGCACCTTGGCGTGCAGCTGCTCGACCTGCTCCCGGGGGGCAGTCGACTCGAGCTTGACCGAGGCGCGGATCGCGTCGAAGCCGGCGTGGCCGTCCTTCAGTCCGAGGAAGACGTGCAGGTCGACGTCGCCCTGGAGGTCGATCGACAGGGAGTCGATGGGGATGCCGGCGACACTGGCGTTCGCGGCGTAGCCGACCGCCAGGCAGTTCCCCAGCGCCCCCAGGAGCTGCTCGACCGGGTTGGGCGCGGAGTCCCCACCGCCCAAGGCCGGCGGTTCGTCGGAGGCGATCGCGTCGAACTGGCGGACACGGGCGTGCGAGGCGAACGCACCGTCCCACGTGACGTGGGCGGCCCACGTCGTGGCGGCCTTCGACGGATCGGCCTGGATTCCCTCGACGAGGGCTCCGACCGCTGCGAGGTCGACGTCGTTGAGCTGGGTGGTGGTCTGCTGGGTCATGGCGGATCCTTCGGTGTCGAGGCGTGGATGCCTCGAGCGTGCCCCGTCCCGGGCACGGTCCCTGCAGCTCTTGCGATGCAAGACGATCTCGGGGACGGCGGGATCCGTGGTACTCGGGTGCCGGGTCGCACTCGCACCTCAACGACCGGAGGGCAGCCTCAGGCCGAGCCGTAGCGACGGTTGCGGCGCGCGTACTCCTCGACCGCGACGAACAGGGCGCGGCGATCGACGTCCGGCCACGCGATGTCGCTGAAGACCATCTCGGCGTACGCCGACTGCCACAGCAGGAAGTTGCTCGTGCGCTGCTCGCCCGAGGTGCGCCAGAACAGGTCGACGTCAGGCATCCACGGCTCGTCGAGGTAGCGCGCGAACGTGCGCTCGTCGATGCGCTCGGGATTGACCTTGCCGGCCGCGACGTCGCGCGCGAGAGCCGCGGCGGCGTCGACGATCTCTGCCCGACCGCCGTAGTTGACGCACATCGTCAACGTGCAGACGCTGTTGTGGCGGGTGAGCTCCTCGGCCGCCTCGAGCTCCTTGATGACCGAGCGCCAGAGCCGGGGCCGACGCCCGGCCCACCGGACGCGTACCCCCATCTCGTGCATCTCGTCTCGGCGCCGCCGGATGACGTCCCGGTTGAAGCCCATCAGGAAGCGCACCTCGTCGGGCGATCGCTTCCAGTTCTCGGTCGAGAACGCATAGGCGGAGACCGCCTCGATGCCCAGCTCGACGGCACCCTCGACCACGTCGAACAGCGCCGCCTCGCCCATCTCGTGGCCCGCGGTGCGCGGGAGCCCGCGCTGCTTCGCCCAGCGCCCGTTGCCGTCCATGACAATGCCGACGTGCCTCGGCACCTGGTCCCGGGGCAGGTCGGGTGCGCGCACCCCTGACGGGTGCGGGCGCGGCGGACGGACAGATCGCGAGGACATCGGGTCGAACCTACCGATCGACGTGGGCGAGCGAACGCAGGGAACGCTCGAGGTGCCAGGCGACGTAGGCGTTGACGATGCCCGTGGCCTCGCGTCGCGAGCGGTCGTCGGAGGCCGCGACCGACACCCAGTCGCCCGTGAGCAACGAGCCGAGCAGCGCGACGGTGGGCGCGCTCGGTGCCGACGAACCGGGCACCCGGCAGCGGTCGCACAGGATGCCGCCCGACGCGGCGTGGAAGTTGCGGTGCGGCCCCTCGGCGCCGCACCGGGCACAACGCCCGAAGCTCGGCGCGTAGCCCGCGATCGCGAGCGCGCGCAGCTGGTAGGAGTCCAGGAGCTGACCGGCCGGCTGACGACGTTCGCTGAGCGCCCGGAGCGCACCGACGAGCAGCTGGTACTGCGGCAGCGACGCCTCCGAGTCCTCCGGCACGACCCGCTCGGCGGTCTCGAGCATCACGGTGCCCGCGGTGTAGGCGCCGTAGTC
>CAYRZN010000168.1:0-4563 GCA_964428825.1 uncultured Aeromicrobium sp. | reverse complement strand
CCAGGCCTCGCTCGACGTCCACCACAACCTCCACCAGGGCAAGGTCGGCGTGCTCGCCCTGGCTCCGGAGGAGGGTCTGGGCGTGCGCGACCACGAGAAGCGCGAGCAGCACCTCGACAAGATCAACCGGTTCCGGGGCATCTGAGCCGGACGTTCGATCCAGCAGTTCTCAGCGGAGGGCGTGGCCGACGGCCACGCCCTCCGTCGTCGGTACAGTGGGCGGTGCCCGCGTTCCGTCGTCCCACCAGCGAGGAAAATCCATGTCCGATCAGTCCGGATTGTCGATCTTCGATGCCAACAAGTCGCCGTCGTCGGCATCGTTCCCCCCGGCCCGTCGGGGCGGGTACGACCCGGACGCGGTCGACGCCTGGGTGCGTTCGCAGTCGGCCGAGCTGTCCAAGGCAGCCAAGGCCGTGCAGGAGGCCAACCGCAAGAACGCCGACCTGACCCAGCAGCTGGAGCAGCTCAAGGACCGCGTCGAGGCCGTCGAGCGCCCCACCTACACGGGGCTGGGCAACCACGCCGCGCAGCTGCTCGGCCTGGCCGAGCAGGAGGCCGACGAGGTCCGGGCCAAGGCCCGCCGCGAGGCCGATGAGACCGTCACGAAGGCCCGCGAGGACGCGACCCTGATGGTCGCCGCCGCCAAGCAGGAGAGCGAGGAGCTGCGCTCCCGCACCACCAGCGAGATCGAGACCAAGCGCAAGGCGCTGCTCGACGAGGCCGAGACCAAGAACGCCGAGGCGCAGGCCTACGCTGCCGACCTGCGCGACCAGGCCGAGCGCGAGGCCGAGCGCCTGCGTGTCGCGGCCGAGCAGGACGCCGAGTCGATGCGCCTCACCGCGACCCGTGAGGTCGAGCAGGCGCGGGCCGCCGCCGACCGCGAGGTCTCCGAGGCCCGTCGCGTGCTGGCGGTCGAGAAGGAGCGCCTGGCTCGTGAGGCGTCCGAGAACCACGAGAACGCCGTCGCGAAGACCTCCAAGCTCGTCGCCGACGCCGAGGCCCGGGCGCAGGCGGCCGACGACCGCTCGCGCGAGGTCCTGGGCAATGCCGCCAAGGCCCGCGACGACGCCAGCCGCGAGGCGGCCCAGCTCATCGAGAACGCGCGCACCGAGGCCGGCAACATCGTCGCCCAGGCCACGGCCGAGGCCGACAACGTGCGGGTCACGACCACCACGGAGGTCGAGCGCCACACGCGCGCGCTGCGCCAGGAGGTTGCCGACCTCGAGCGCAAGCGCGACGGGATCGTGGCGCAGATGGGTCAGCTGCGCGACATTGTCGCGACCTTCGCCCCGTCGGCCGCCCCCGCGGTCGAGGAGTCGGCGGCCGAGCCGGTCGAGGCCGAGGAGCCGGTCGCCGACGAGGTCGACGACGTCGACGAGACGGCCGATCCGCAGACCGATCGTCCCGAGGCGCAGCAGGGCTGACACCGGCGGGCTGCCGGGGTGTCCGTCAGGAGCGGTCCCAGCACGCCGTGTGCCAGTGGCGGCGCTCGTCGAGCGCCGAGGCGCTGAGCAGCGCGGCGACCACGGGCCACACCACGACGTGCCCCGTCCCCACCGGGATGGGGCGGTGGCATCCCGGGCACGTGTACGGCTTGCCGGAGGTCGCGCCCGTCAGACGGCGGACGTGCCACTCGCGACCGGCCCGGACCTCCGTGGTCTGGCCCACGACGAGTCGAGGTCCGACCTGGCGGGGCGGTCGTCGGCGAGGCACCCCCCGATCCTAGGCGGGTGGCACCAGCTGGTCCGGAGCCCGGACGACCGGGGAGCAGTACCAGCGGACCCACCCGGCTCCCGAGCGCGCGGCGGCGAGCGCCTCGTCGAACGACACCAGGTCGACCGTGCCGTCCAGACGCTCGAACACGATGCTGTCAGCCAGCGAGGGTGCCTGCGAGCAGCTGAGCCCCTGCGCCTCCATGTCGGCCACGACAGCCGCCACGAGGTCGCGATCACCCGACGGCGAGACCGTCAGCTCGCGGTCACCCGCGGAGTGGCGACCGGCGTCGAACATGGCCAAGGCCACGGCCAGCACGAGCGCCGCCGCCGTGGCGGCCCACGTGGCACGCCGTACCCACGTCGCGACTCGATGCAGGAGAGTCGTCACGCGCCACCGTCCTGTCCTCCCCCGTCATGACAACGAGGCCGGCACCCCTGGGGTTACCGGCCTCGTCGTACGACGTGGAAGCAGTGCTCGAAGGAGCGGTGCTCGAACGAGTTGGGCTCAGTACGTGTGGAAGCCCACCTTGGTCTTGCGACCGAGCTTGCCCTCCGCGACGAGCTTCTCGAGCGTGGGCGCCGGCGCCCAGCCCTCGTGACCGAAGGCCCCGACCAGCGTCTGCTCGATCGCGAGCGAGACGTCGTTGCCCACGACGTCGAGGAGCTCGAACGGGCCCATCGGGAGCTTCGCGTTCTCCTTGATGGCCGTGTCGATCTCCTCCAGCGAACCGCCGCCGGCCTCGTGCAGCTTGATCGCGTCGTTGAGGTACGGGAACAGCAGGGCGTTGACGATGAAGCCGGCCCGGTCCCCGCACGACACGGGGTGCTTGCCTACGTTCAGGCTCAGGGCCTTGGCCGTCTCCGACACCTCGGGCGACGTGGTCTCGGCCGACACGACCTCGACCAGCTTCATGATCGGCGCGGGGTTGAAGAAGTGGATGCCGACGACGTCGCCGGGACGACCGGTCTGGGCGGCCAGGTCGGCGATCGACAGCGAGGAGGTCGTGGTGGCCAGGATCGCGCCGGGCTTGGTGATGCGGTCGAGGTCGCGGAAGAGCTCCCGCTTGATCTCGAGGTCCTCCGCGATGGCCTCGACGACGACGTCGACGCCGCCCAGCGCCTCGCGCTCGGTCGAGCCCGTCAGGCGGTCGAGCACCGACGACTTGCCGTCCTCGTCGAGCTTGCCCTTGGCCACGGCCCGGTCGAGGTTCTTGGTGATGTACGCGACGACACCGTCGAGCTTGTCCTGCGAGCGACCCACGTACGTGACGTCGTAGCCGGCCTGCGCGAAGACCTGCACGATGCCCGACGCCATCGTGCCGGTGCCGACGACACCGATGCTCGTGACGTCGTGGCGCAGCTGCGGCGTGGGCTCCTCGGCGCCAGCAGCGCCGGCGATGTCGGCGAGGATGGGGGCCGGCACGTGCAGCGGATCGCCCGTCTTCGCGTGCAGCTCGTTCAGCCCGTCGATCACGGTCTGGGCGCCGAGGCCCTCGATCAGGGCGATGGGGCCGACCGGGTAGCCACAGCCGAAGCGCATGCCCGCGTCGATGTCGGCGCGGGTCGCGTAGCCGCTCTCCAGCATCGTGGCGGCGTGGTTGAGGTACGGAAGGACGAGAGTCCGTGCGGTCTCGGAACCGGGGTCCGAGGCGGTCAGACGGTCGACGATCTCCTGCATGTCTACTCCTGGGTAACGTGAGGGGTCGTGACACACTAGCGTGTGTTTTCGGCCCGGCGGACCGGGCGCCGACGTACCGATCGACAGGGAGCGGAAGTTGTCACGAACGCAGGTCTGGACCATCGGTGCGGCACTGGCCGCGTGCCTCGTGCTGACGGCCTGCGGAGAGGACGAGCCCGCGCCCGAGTCGTCGCCCACCCCATCGGCCACGTCCTCGGCCGAGCCGAGCGACCCGGCCGCCACGCCGACCCCCTCCGCGCTCCCGGAGACCGCGTCCGACCTCGTCGGCACGTGGCGCGACGACGCCGCCGACTGGACCGCCCGGTTCGCTGCCGACGGCACGTTCACGTGGGACTTCCAGGGCAACACCGACTTCCTGACGGGCACCTACACGCTCGAGAACGGCGTCGTCACGTTCGCCGGGCTCGACGGCAACGACCTCGTCGGCCAGGTCACCCCCGACGGCCTCGTGTTCGACCTCGGCACACTCACGCCCAGATGAGGGAGCACAGCTGATGCGCCTCGTCGTCGCGCGGTGCCAGGTCGACTACGCCGGCCGGCTCACCGCCCACCTGCCCCTGGCCACCCGCGTCATCATGGTCAAGTCGGACGGGTCGGTCCTGATCCACTCCGACGGCGGCTCGTACAAGCCGCTCAACTGGATGAGTCCGCCGTGCACGCTGCGCGAGGGTGTCGCTGACGACGGGGTCGCGGAGTGGACCGTCTCGGCCACGAAGTCCGACGACACGCTCCGCATCCGCATCGAGGACGTCCTGCACGACTCCGCGCACGACCTCGGCATCGATCCGGGCCTGCAGAAGGACGGCGTCGAGAAGCACCTCCAGGAGCTGCTGGCCGAGCACACGACCACGTTCGGCGACGGCATGAGCCTCGTGCGTCGCGAGTTCATGACCGCGATCGGCCCGGTCGACCTGCTGTGCCGCGACGCGAAGGGCTCCGCCGTGGCGGTCGAGATCAAGCGCCGCGGTGACATCGACGGCGTCGAGCAGCTGACCCGCTACCTCGAGCTCATGAACCGTGACCCCCAGCTGCGTCCGGTGCGCGGGATCTTCGCCGCCCAGGAGATCAAGCCGCAGGCGCGCACGCTCGCCACCGACCGCGGCATCGAGTGCGTCGTCGTCGACTACGACGCCCTCCGCGGCATCGACG
>CAYRZN010000167.1:0-4704 GCA_964428825.1 uncultured Aeromicrobium sp. | reverse complement strand
GCCAGGAACTGGTCGGTGACGGCCTCGGCGAGCGAGCCGTTGTCGGCCACGACGAGCACGAGCACCGGCAGCGACGAGCCGGCGTACGCGAGGATGATCGTGTTGACGACCGAGGCGATGTGGGCCCGCCCGACACGGTTCGCCGCGCCGTACAGCTGCCGGAAGCCGTACCCCGGGTTGGCCCGCGCGAGCTCGCCGACCGTCGCAGCCTGCGTCACCGTGATGTCGTCCAGCACGCCGAGCGAACCGATCACGATGCCCGCGAGCAGCAGCCCCCGCATGTCGATGTCGTAGCTCGTCCCGAGCGCCATCGACAGGTCGTCGGTGACGCCCGTGAGGTGCAGGCCCACCACGGCCACGTAGGCGAGCAGGCCCGTCAGGACGAAGCTGGCCACGGTGCCGACGAGCGCCACCGTCGTCGCAAGGGTGAAGCCGTGCGTCAGGTACAGCACCGACAACATGATCGCCGCCGACCCGACGAGAGCCACGACGATCGGCGACTCACCGTCGAGGATCGCCGGCACGATGAACCAGAACAGCACCCCGAAGGTCACGACCAGGCCGGCGAGGGCCGTGATCCCCCGCCACCGTCCGAAGGCGAACAGGGCCAGCGCCGAGACGAGCACGAGCACCCACAGACCGGTCCCTCGTTGCTGGTCGACGACGGAGTAGACGTCGCCGTCCGGGGTGTCACTGACCAGGACCACGACCGAGTCGCCCTCGCCGATCTTGGGCGCCCCGCTGCCGTTGGGCAGGTCGACCTCGACGCTGCGTCCCGAGCCGGTGCCCTCGAGCAGGCGCACCTGGGCCGTGCCGCACCCGTTGGTCTGCCCCGTCAGACCGTCCTCGCACGTGACGCGGTCGATCGACGTGACCTCTCCGGTCACCTGCGTCCCTGCGACGTCGTCGGTGCCCTGCGGGTCGCCCGAGGGCCAGAGCCACAGCATCGCCGCGATCGTCAGGACCGCGATGGGGGCGATGACCAGGAGCGCGACGGTACGGAGTCGGCGGGACTCGGGGGCGGCGTGCGCGTGGCCTCCGGTCATGCGCACACGCTAGACGACCCGCAGGGCCGGCCGGATCATGCGCCGACGGACACGGCCTCCGTGACGTCCACGTCGCCGCCGGTCGGCTGCTGGGCGGCGGGGTCGGGGCGGCGCAGTCGCGGCACCAGCAGCGCCACGAGCGCTCCGGCGAGCGCCGCACCCGCTCCGACGATGAAGCAGGCCTGGAACGCGCCCTCGCTGGGCACCGCCACGCCCGGAGCGAGGTCGATCGTCGCGCTGGTGAGGATCGCGGCCATCACGGCACCGGCGATCGTGGTGCCGACCGAGCGCATCAGCGCGTTGACCCCGACGCCCGAGCCGGCCTCGTGGGCCGGGACGTTGTCGAGGATCAGCGTGGGCATCGCCGCGTACCCGATGCCGACACCGGCGGCACCGATCAGCGCGCCGATCATGAGCTGCCACGGCGAGCCCATGAGCAGGAGCGACGCCACGTAGCCGAGGCTCACGACGACCGCACCGATCGAGAGCGTGATGCGGGCGCCGATCCTGGTGAGCAGACCGCTGGACACGGGGGCGAACAGCATCATCATGAAGCCCGCGGGAGCCATCCACAGACCCGCCTGCAGGATCGTCTGCCCGAGGCCGAACCCGGTCGCCTCCGGCAGCTGCAGCAGCTGCGGCATGACGATCGACTGCGCCATCATGCCGAAGCCGATCAGCACCGCAGCGAGGTTGGTGAACAGCACCGGCCGGCGTGCCGAGATCCGTAGGTCGACCAGCGGGTCGCCGTGCCGCAGCTCGTAGGCGCCCCAGGCGAGGAGCACGAGCACGCCGCCCACGATGCCGCCGATCGTCTGGGGATCGCTCCATCCCCAGGTCGAGCCCTTGCTCACGCCGATCAGAGCCGCGCTGAGACCCACGGCCAGTCCGAGGATGCCCACGACGTCGAGGTGCGCCGGGTGACCGTCGGACACGTGGGGCACGACGACGATCGTGAGCAGGAGGATCACGAGGGCCAGCACCGTGGACAACCAGAAGAGCCCGTGCCACGAGTAGCTGTCGGCGATCCACGCCGAGAGCGGAAGACCCAGCGCACCGCCGACGCCGAGCGTCGCACTGACCGTGGCCACAGCGCTGTTGGCCTTCTCCTTCGGCGCGATCTCACGGACGAGGCTGATCGCGACGGGGATGTAGCCCATCGCGACGCCCTGCAGGGCGCGACCGGTCAGGAACGGCGCCAGCGTGCTCGACATCGCAGCGACGAGCGAGCCGATCGCCAGGATCGCGGCCGACGCGACGAGGACGCGCTTCTTGCCGTACATGTCGGCGAGCCGGCCGCTGACCGGCATCGTGACGGCGGCGGCGAGCAGGGTGGCCGTGATGGCCCACGACGCACTGCCGGGATCGGTGCCGAGCAGCTCGGGCAGCTCGCTCTGGATGGGGATGACGAGCGACTGCATCAGGGCGCCGGAGAGGCTGCCGAGGCACAGGACGCCGATGATCGCCGAGGGCGAGAAGATCCGCCGCGCGGGGGGTGGTGGCACTCATGGTGGTCCTTCGGGAAGTCTGGGCGTGCCGGTGGCGCACGCTCGATATGTAGAATACACATCGTTGCGCCAAGAAACTATGGAGGAGGGCCATGACCCGGGTCACGGACGATCTGCGCGAGACCCCCGCAGGGATGGCGATCATCGCGATCGCGATGCTCGAGCGGGCCCAGCGGGCGGCGGAGGACGTCGCCGAGGTCCGGGTCGCCGACCGCCGGCTCCTGTGGCTGCTCTCCGACGGCGATCCCCGCACGATGCGCCAGATCGCCGACGAGCTGGGTCTGGAGCAGTCGACCGTCAACCGTCAGGTCAACGCCGCGCTCGGCGAGGGGCTGCTCGCCCGCACCAGCCCCGACGAGCACCACGCCCGCCCCCTCGTCGTCACCGACGCGGGCCAGGCGCTGTTCAACCGTTCCTTCGACCGGCACGTCGGCTACGTCGAGCGAGCTCTCGACGTCGTTCCGACCGATCGCGCCCCGACCTTCCTGGCCGACCTCGTCGCCTTCGCCGAGGCGTACGGCGCGGCGGTCACGGCCCCGTAGGCGACGCCCCGTGACGGCGCGAACCCCGCACCCGGGGGTCGTGGGTGCGGGGTTCGCGGCGGTGCGGTGCGGAGTCAGGCCAGGACGTCGGCGGCGTCAATCGTGCCGTCGGCGGAGTCGATCGCCTGCGCAAGTCGATCCACCTGGTCCTTCTCCACGGTCACACCGGCCTCGTCGAACCCGCGGGTCAGCTCCTCGTTGACGGTGCCCGAGGGCGCCCCGTCCTGGTAGCTGCCGACGTGGTTCACGACGTTCTGGATTGCCTCCAGCTGGTCATCGGTGAAGTTGCTCATGCCCCCGTGGTACCCCGCCGTCCGCCGTTCATGCGTCGCGGCCGCGTGAAGTCACGCGACGCGGGTACATCACCGCCGACCTGTTCTCGACCCGACGGAGCACCTCATGAGCACCCCCTCGCACCCCGACGCCGGTCCCGGCACCGACGGTCACGCCCCCGTCGACCCCAAGACCTCCCCCGACACCGAGCCGGACGCCGACACGCCCCCCACCCAGCCGTCTCCCGACGCCTCGGAGGTCGAGGACGGCACGCCCGAGCAGCCGCTCCAGCCCGATGACGAGTCCGACGGGAGCCGCCCCGACGGCGGGCAGAGCCTGCCCCCGGACCCGACCGGCGAACCGGCGACCTGACATGACGTGGTGCGACGGAGGCGAGATCGCGGTTCACTGAGACATGCGAGCCATCTGGAAGGGCGCGATCAGCTTCGGACTGGTCTCGGTGCCGGTCAAGGTCTACAGCGCGACGTCGTCGCACGACCTGCCGCTCCACCAGGTCCACTCCGAGGACGGCGGCCGGATCAAGTACCAGCGACGCTGCGAGGAGTGCGGCAAGGTCGTGCCCTACGAGGACATCGACCGCGCCTACGAGGAGGGTGGCCGCCGTGTCGTGCTGAGCGACGAGGACTTCGAGCTCCTGCCCGCCGAGCGTGACCACGAGATCGAGGTCGTCGAGTTCGTGCCCGCGGACCAGGTCGAGATCCTGCGCCTCGACAAGGCGTACTTCCTCGAGCCCGAGGACAAGGCCCTCAAGCCGTACACCCTCTTGCGGCGTGCCCTCGAGGACACCGACCGCACGGCGATCGTCCGCTTCGCCCTGCGGCGCAAGACCCGTCTGGCCGCCCTCCGGGTGCGCGGAGACGTGCTGGTGCTGCAGACCATGCTGTGGGACGACGAGGTCCGCTCCCCCGCGTTCGAGGTGCTTGGTTCCACCCCGAAGATCTCCCAGCGCGAGCGCGACATGGCCTCCCAGCTCGTCGAGTCGATGTCCGACGACTTCGACCCGAGTGCGTTCACCGACGAGTACCAGGAGCAGCTGCGCGACCTGATCGCACAGAAGCTCGAGAAGGGTGACGACGCCGAGGTGCTCGTGACCGACGACAGCGGGGACGACTCCGGCGACAACGTGATCGACCTGATGGACGCGCTGGAGCGAAGCCTGTCGAAGAAGTCGGCCGCCACGAAGAAGACTCCGGCGAAGAAGGCTCCCGCGAAGAAGCCGGCCACGAAGAAGTCGGCCGCGAAGAAGTCCGCCGCGAAGAAGTCGGCCACGAAGAAGACCGCGACGAAGAAGAAGACCGCCGCCAAGAAGACCGC
>CAYRZN010000166.1:0-4705 GCA_964428825.1 uncultured Aeromicrobium sp. | reverse complement strand
CCGCGGCGCGCACGCAGGCCCGGATCGACTCCGGCCAGCAGGCCGTCATCGGCGTCAACACCTACCGCCTGCGCGACGAGGACCCCCTCGACGTCCTGAAGGTCGACAACGCGGCCGTGTACGCCGCGCAGGTTGCCAAGCTCGAGCGCCTCCGCGCCGAGCGGAACGACGACGACGTGCGTCGCTCGCTCGAGGCGCTCACCGCCTCGGCCGAGCGGGGCTCCTCGACCGACGGATCCCTCGACGGCAACCTGCTCGCCCTCGCGGTCGACGCCGCGCGGGCCAAGGCCACCGTGGGCGAGATCTCCGACGCGCTCGAGAAGGTCTACGGGCGTCACCAGGCCGTCATCCGTACGATCTCGGGTGTGTACCGCACGGAAGCCGGTCAAGGCGGCAACATCCAGCGCGTCATCGACGCGACCGCCGAGTTCGAGGAGGCCGAGGGCCGCCGCCCCCGCATCCTCGTCGCCAAGATGGGACAGGACGGGCACGACCGCGGCCAGAAGGTCATCGTCACGGCCTTCGCCGACCTGGGCTTCGACGTCGACGTCGGCCCGCTGTTCTCCACGCCCGAGGAGGTCGCCCAGCAGGCGATCGACGCCGACGTCCACATCGTCGGTGTGTCCTCGCTCGCGGCCGGGCACCTCACGCTCCTGCCGGAGCTCAAGGCGGCACTCGAGGAGCAGGGACGGGGCGACATCATGGTCGTCATGGGCGGCGTCATCCCGCCCGACGACGTGCCGACGCTGAAGGAGATGGGGGCCGCCGAGGTCTTCCTCCCCGGCACCGTCATCGCCGACTCCGCCCTGTCGCTGCTCGACAAGCTCCGCACTCAGCTGCAGGACTGAGGGCCGGGCGGCGATGGCGGCGATCGACGTCGACGAGCTGGCCGACGGTGTCCGCGAGGGACGTCGTGCGGCGATCTCGCGGGCCATCACGTTGGTCGAGTCCCGCAGGGCCGACCACCGGGCCACGGCGCGTGAGCTGCTCACGACGCTGACGCCCGACGCCGGGGGCGCCGTCCGGGTCGGCATCTCGGGCGTGCCCGGGGTCGGCAAGTCGACCACGATCGAGTCGCTCGGCACGTACCTCACCGGACGTGGCCACCAGGTCGGCGTCCTGGCGGTCGATCCGTCGAGCGTGCGCACGGGCGGGTCGGTCCTGGGTGACAAGACGCGGATGTCCGCGCTGGCCGTCGACCGCAACGCCTACATCCGCCCGTCGCCCTCGGCCGGCACCCTCGGTGGGGTCGCACGGGCGACGAGCCAGGCCATGACGATCCTCGAGGCCGCGGGCTTCGACGTCGTCCTGGTCGAGACTGTCGGCGTGGGCCAGTCGGAGATCACGGTCGCCGGCATGGTCGACACGTTCCTGTTCCTCACGCTCGCGCGCACGGGCGACCAGCTCCAGGGCATCAAGAAGGGCATCCTCGAGATCGCCGACGTCATCGCGGTCAACAAGGCCGACGGGGAGCGCGTCCGCGAGGCGGAGGTCACCGCCAAGGACCTCTCCGGGGCCCTGCGGATGGTCTACGCCGGCACGAAGGACTGGGTGCCGCCGGTGCTGACCTGCTCGGGCCTGGAGGGCTCAGGCATCGACACCGTCTGGAGCCGGGTGCTGCGGCACCGGGAGTTCCTCGGGCGGAAGGGCCTGACCGAGAAGCGCGCCCAGCAGCAGCTCGACTTCACGTGGGCCTTGGTCCGCGACGAGCTGGAGGAGCGTCTGCGCCGCCACGAGGGCGTGCGCGAGGTGCGCGCCGAGGTGCGCGAGGAGATCCTCGCAGGCCAGCTCGGGGCGGCCGAGGCCGCGGACCGGCTGCTCGCGGCGTACGACGCCTGAGCGCACCCCGGACAGGGAAGAGGGCCCGCGCAGGGAGCGGCGCGGGCCCAACGCCGAGTCGCGGACCGCGATCATGGTGGCGGTGGCATCGCAGGGAGGGCGACGACTCCGACGGCTCGACCTGACCAGTGAAACATGGCCCGACCGGACCAGGCGAGGCTTCCGCGGGTGTTATCGCTGTGAGAATCCCAAGATCTCGCTATGTGAGACGTTCGTGTCATTGCCGTGCGATGGGGCGGAGGGTGTTCCCGCCGGTCAAACTCAGACGTTCGTGCAGGTCAGCGCGCTTCCTCGGCCGGTCGGACGCGCCGACGGGTCCTCGGCGATCGGCGCCCATGAGGACCTTTGCCGAGAATGACTAGTCACAAAGGACTAGGCCGGTCTAGTCTTCTAGCAGTGCCGTGGGGCCGACCATCTCGGGGGGATGGTCGGCCCCGGCCTTTTTTGCGCGTGGCCCGGTCACGCCAGCGGGCTGAATCCGCCGACGTCGGTGCTGAGCGTCCAGCCGTTCACGGACCAGTCCGGTCCGGCCAGCACGTAGGTGGCGGTGGTCCGGACCGTGAGCTTCTCGGCCGTCGACGTGCCGGGGTTCCACACGGGCACGCCCGCCGACGCCTCCAGGCTCGCCGCGAGCAGCGGGCGGGAACCACCCCGCTGGAGGTCGACCGTGACGACGCTCCACGTCGGATCGACCCAGACAGGTCGGTCCGCGTACCCCGCGTCGGACCAGCGTGGACCGAAGAACTGCCGGCCACCGCCGGGGGTCGGGCCGTCGAGCAGGACGGCACCGGTGCCCTCGCGCGCGGCGGTGCTGCGGGGCGCCGCGACGACGGCGGACACCCGCGGCGGGTAGGTCGTGCCCCGCGTTCGCTCGGTCAGGAGCGCCTCGACCCCGGCGAAGTCCGTTGCGGAGTACGACTCGCGTGGCAGGGAGAGCCGTGAGTAACGGGCGTCGAACGTGAACGCCACGGCTCGGCAGGCCGCGGCGCGTGCGGCCTCCTCACCCACCGCCGCCCGAGCGGCCTGACTGACCTGGACCTGCACCGCCGGACACCAGTCGACGACACCGGGGGACACCTCAGGGGTGCCGCCCGGCCGGCCGGGCCACGTGCCGGTGACGGGGGACAGGGCAGCGGGGTCGGCCGGGGGCGCCGCCGTCGTGGGGTCGGGAGACGGCTCCGGGGACGGCTCGGTCCTGACCTCCGGTGTCGCCGCTGGCGCATCGTCGGCGCCACGCACCTGGCCGTCCGGCGTGCTGAGACCCAGGCTCACGGCCACCACCGCGACGACCAGGACGACGGCCGTGACCGACTTCACCACCCAGGTCTTCACCGGCCCAGCATAGGGAACGGCAGGCCTGGCCCGTCTCGCACGGCGCAGGTCCGCGCCTGACGGAGGTCAGGCGGCGTGGAACGTGCTCGGGTCCGGGCCGATGCGGTGGCCGCGGTCCAGCCCGCTGATCGCCTCGACCTCGTCGTCGGTCAGGACGATGTCGGCCGCGGCGAGGTTCGAGACGATCCGGTCCGGGGTCACCGACTTCGGGATGACGACGTTGCCGATCGCCAGGTGCCACGCGATGACGACCTGGGCAGGCGTCGCGTCGTGCGCCGCAGCGATGCCCGTGATCTCAGGCAGGTCCAAGGCCTCGCCCTGCGCCAGCGGGCTCCACGCCTCGGTCAGGACGCCGTGCGCCTGGTGGTACTCGCGCAGCGAGACCTGGGCGAGGAGCGGGTGCGTCTCGACCTGGTTGATGGCGGGGGTCGACAACCCGGCCCCCGCGAGGGTCGCGAGGTCCTCGGCGCGGAAGTTCGAGACGCCGATCGCCCGAACCCGGCCGCTGGCACGGAGCTCCTCGAGCGTGCTCCACGTCTCGACGAGGGTGCCGTTCTCGGGCATGGGCCAGTGGATCAGGTACAGGTCGAGCACGTCGAGCCCGAGGCGCTCGAGGCTCGCGTCGAACGCGGCCAGCGTGGCATCGCGTCCGTGGTCGGCGTTCCACAGCTTGGTGGTCACGAAGACGTCGTCGCGGTCGAGGCCGGAGGCGGCGAGGGCCTTGCCGACGCCCTCCTCGTTGCCGTACACGGCGGCGGTGTCGATGTGCCGGTAGCCCGCCTCGAGGGCGTTCTCGACGACCTCCTGGGTCGTGGCCGGGTCGACCTGGAACACGCCGAAGCCGAGCTGGGGGATCGAGACGGAGTCGGACAGGGGAAGAGTGCGGACAGTCATGACGCCCACGCTAGGTCGGGCGCGGTGAGGCCGCAGGCTCAGACGTCGGCCCAGTCGGGGTTCCAGCCCTCGATCTCGTCGGCACGGCGCGAGGGCGGGCCGGTGTAGATCGCGGACGGGCGGATCAGGCGACCCGTGCGCTTCTGCTCGAGGATGTGCGCGCTCCAGCCGGCGGTGCGGGCCGACGTGAACATCGCCGTGAACATGTGGGGCGGGATCTCGGCGTAGTCGAGCATGATCGCGGCCCAGAACTCGACGTTCGTCTCCAGCACGCGATCGGGACGCCGCTCGCGCAGCTCCTTGAGCGCAGCCTTCTCGAGCGCCTCGGCGACCTCCGCACGCGGCGCCTTCAGCTCCTGGGCCGTGCGGCGCAGGGTGCGGGCGCGGGGGTCCTGAGCGCGGTACACGCGGTGGCCGAAGCCCATCAGCCGCTCACCGGAGTCGAGCAGCTTCTTGACGTACGCGTCGGCGTCGCCCAGCTTCTCGACCTCCTCGATCATCGTGAGCACGCGGGCGGGCGCGCCGCCGTGCAGCGGGCCCGACATCGCACCGACGGCGCCGGAGAGCGCGGCGGCCGCGTCGGCTCCGGTGGAGGCGATGACGCGGGCGGTGAAGGTGGAGGCGTTCATGCCGTGCTCGG
>CAYRZN010000165.1:4684-4763 GCA_964428825.1 uncultured Aeromicrobium sp. | reverse complement strand
TGTCTCCGATGTCTTGAGAGATGTGTCGCCGATGTCCTGAATCAGCACACTGTCATCCCGACCAGCGGATCCACGAGGT
>CAYRZN010000165.1:0-4584 GCA_964428825.1 uncultured Aeromicrobium sp. | reverse complement strand
GGATTTGAGGAGGAGGCGCGCCAGCGCCGACGGGGTCCTGTCATCCCGACCAGCCGATCCACGGGGTGGATTTGAGGAGGAGGCGCGCCAGCGCCGACGGGGTCCTGTCATCCCGACCAGCCTGATCGACCGCTTCGGCCGGCGTTTGCGCGCACATCTGGTGGACGCCGCAGGACTGGTCGCGGTGGCTTGACCTCGACTCTTGACGGTGCCGACGGGTGACGTTCACCTGCACGGCACCGCCTCGTCCGGCGCGGCTGGGGCAATGGGGTCGTGCAGCGGTTCGAGGCGCCGACACGTCGCCAGGTCCTGATCGGTGGCATGAGCCTCGCGGCGGTCGCGGGCGTCGTGGGGCCGGCCGCCTTCCCGTCACCCGCGACGGGCTACCGCCACCACCGCTTCCAGCACGGCGTGGCCTCGGGCGACCCGCTGTCCGACGCGGTCGTGCTGTGGACGCGCGTGACCCCGTCGATCGAGGCGGTGCCGGGCTCGGGGCTGGGTGAGCCCACCGAGGTGGTCTGGGAGGTTGCGACCGACGAGGAGCTCACGGAGCTGGTCGCCTCCGGCAGCGTGACGACCGACGCGCGCAGCGACCACACCGTGAAGGTCGACGTGACGGGTCTGCTCCCCGGCCTCAGGTACTACTACCGGTTCCGCAGCGGACCCGACACCTCACCCGTGGGGCGCACCCGCACCGCCCCGGCGTCCCATGCCGTGGCCGGCTCGCTCCGGTTCGGTGTCGTGTCCTGCGCCAACTGGCAGGCCGGTTGGTTCAGCTCCTACCGGCACCTCGCCGAGCGCGACGACCTCGACGCCGTGATCCACCTCGGTGACTACATCTACGAGTACGAGCAGGGCAAGTACTCCTACGGCTACGACTGGGTCGACGTCCGGAGCCACCAACCCCCGCACGAGACCGTCACGCTGGCCGACTATCGGATCCGGCATGCCCAGTACAAGACCGATCCTGATCTCCAGGCGCTGCACGCGCTCGTGCCGTTCATCGTGACCTGGGACGACCACGAGGTCGCCGACGGCTGGTTCCCCGGGGGCGCGTTCGAGCACCAGCCGGGCGAGGGCAGCTTCGCCGAGCGCCTGTGGCCCGCGCAGCGGGCCTACGACGAGTGGATGCCGGTGCGTCTGGGAGGCACGGCCGTCGTCGGCGACGGCAGTCGGATCTACCGCCGGATCCAGTTCGGCAACCTCGTCGACCTGCTCATGCTCGACCTGCGCGGGTACCGCGACGAGCGTGCCGATCCCGGTGACCCCGCGCTGGCGGCCACCGACCGTCAGCTGACGGGAGCGGAGCAGTACGACTGGCTGGTCGGCGCGCTGGAGTCGTCGCCAGCGCGCTGGAAGGTCATCGGCAACCCGGTCATGGTGGCGCCCATGCTGATGCCGCAACGCCCGCGTGGCCAGCAGCTTGCCCTCGTGACCACGACCGACCCGATGTCGTGGGGACCCGCTGAGCCCAACACCGACACCTGGGACGGGTACCCGGCACAGCGCAAGGCGCTCCTCCAACGCATCGAGGACCTAGACATCGCCGACGTGGTGTTCCTCAGCGGCGACGTGCACACTGCGTGGGCGAACGAGATCCGGGGCGCCACGGGCGCGCCGGTCGCGGCGGAGTTCGTGTGCGCGTCGGTCACGAGCAACAACGTCGACGACTACATGGGCACCTCGCCGCGGTCGGTGTCGGTGGCGATGGAGGAGGCGATCGTGGACGTCAACCCGCACGTCCGCTTCGTCAATCTCGACGACCACGGGTACTGCGTCCTGGAGGTCGACGACGCCGGGGCGCGGATGGAGTGGTGGGCGATCAGCGACCGCACCGACCCGGACGCCTCCGCCCGGCGACTGGCGACCCGGACCCTGACCGCGGGATCCTCGCGGATCCAGACGGTCTGACGCAGGGTCGGGACGCCGCCGGTCACCGCGACCTGCGTGCGGGTCCCTGTCCCCGGACCCGTAGACTCGGCACCGGCCCGCGTGAGGTTTTTCCGCGGGCCCGGCTGTTCATGCAGCCCCGTGTCACCCACCGCACAGTCGTCCACCGCAGGAGTCATCCACGTGAAGAGCACCACCGAGAACCTGAGCCCCACCCGGGTCAAGCTCACCATCGAGGTGCCGTTCGACGAGTTCAAGCCCGCTCTCGACAAGGCCTACAAGTCCATCGGCTCGCAGATCCAGGTGCCCGGCTTCCGTCGCGGCAAGGTGCCGTCGGCCGTCGTCGACCAGCGCGTCGGTCGTGGCGTGGTCCTCGACGAGGCCATCAACGCCGCGCTGCCCGACTGGTACCGCGAGGCACTGCTGGAGACCGACCTCCAGCCCCTCGGCCAGCCCGAGATCGATCTCACGAAGTTCTCCGACGGTGAGGACATCGAGATCACGGCCGAGGTCGACGTGCGTCCCGAGGTCGAGCTCCCCGACCTGACCTCGGTCGAGGTCGAGGTCGCGGCGATCGAGATCGCCGACTCCGACGTCGACGAGCAGCTCGAGGCGCTCCGCGAGCGATTCGCGACCTATACCGGTGTCGAGCGCGCCGCCGCGAAGGGCGATCAGGTCACGCTCGACCTGGCGGCCGCGCACAAGGACGGCACCGTCATCGAGGACGCCACCGCGGAGGGCCTGCCCTACCGCGTCGGCGGAGCCGAGATGCTCGATGGCCTCGATGAGGCCGTCACGGGTCTCGAGCCCGGTGGCACCGCCACCTTCGCCACGACCCTCGTGGGCGGTGAGCTCAAGGATTCCGAGGTCGACGTCACGGTCACCGTGACCGAGGTCAAGCAGACCGAGCTCCCCGAGCTCGACGAGGAGTTCGTCCAGATGGCGTCGGAGTTCGACACCCTGGAGGAGCTGCGCGCCGACCTGCGCGAGCGCATCACGCGCGGCAAGCGCATGGAGCAGGCCGCCGAGGCCCGCGACCTCGTCCTCGACGAGCTGCTCAGCAAGGTCGACGTCCCGCTCCCGGAGTCCCTCGTCGCCGAGGAGCTCGCCGCCCGCCGTCAGCAGATCGAGCAGCAGCTCGCGTTCTCCGGCATCGCGTTCGAGCAGTACCTCGACGACCAGGAGCAGACGGCCGACGAGTTCGAGGCCGAGCTCGAGAAGTCGGTCCACGACTCGATCGTGTCGCAGTTCATCCTGGACCAGATCGTCAAGACCGACGAGATCGGGCTGGACGACAACGAGCTGACGCAGCACATCATGCGCCGCGCGCAGCAGTCCGGCGAGGACCCGAACTCCTACATCCAGCACATCATGGAGCACAACCACGTCCCCGAGATGGTCAGCGAGGTGCTGCGCGGCAAGGCGCTCGCGTCGCTCGTCGAGGGCGCCACGGTCAAGGACTCGGCCGGCGCCGACGTCGACCTCGCCTCGCTCCAGGCCGACGGCTCGCTGAAGAGCGAGTCCGAGGCTGCCGCTGAGGCCGAGGCCGCTGACGACGAGACGTCCGACAAGGACTGACCTCCCGCACTGCCTGAACGGGCGCTCGACCTCCGGGTCGGGCGCCCGTTCTGCGTCGGGCGCCCTCCGGCTGGTCCAGGGCCGGCTCGGCGGAGCTGGCGGACAAGCGGCCACGGACCAGCGAAACGTGGTGGCGTCGGTGGTGAGGTGATCCCCTCGTCCGTGGCCGCTCGTCGGTGGGCGCGGCGTGTGCGGGTGACCAACGACGCGCCCGCTCCGTGTTGGCAACCCGACGGTCCCCTTGTCACACTGAGTGACATGCCCACCGATCCCGCCCGCACGACCGACGTCGCAGCACTGGCGCTCGAGTACGGCGACCGGCTCGTGGTCGGCACCGTGCGCGATGTGCACCGCGCCGTGGCGCAGCGCGCGTTCCGCGCGACGCGGATCGTCGGCGGCCGGGTCCCGGAGTCGTTGCACGACGCCGTGGCCACGTCGATCTACGGCGCCATTAGCGGCGTCCTGCGGGTCTCGAGCGGTTCGGTGCGCGCGCTCTCCGCACGCGGCGTCGGTCGTCCGGTCGAGTCCACGAGGCTCGGTCGGGGTGTCGTCGCCGCGGTCAACGGTCTCGTCGGCGACGAGCTGCGCCGCCTGGACGATCCCCAGGCCATCACGATGGCGGTCCGGGTCGAGGGGGCCGACGTGCCGGTCACCGGGTGGCCGCTCGCGGAGGCCTTCCGCGACGCCTCCAGCCACGTCGTGGTGTTCCTGCACGGTCTGTGCGAGGACGACGAGTCCTGGAACGTCGGCATCCGTGCCCACGGCACGACCTACGCCGACCGCATCAGTGGCGAGACCGACGGCACCCCCGTCTTCCTGCGCTACAACACCGGCCTGCACATCTCCGAGAACGGCAAGCACCTCGACGCGCTGCTCCGTCAGCTCGTCGACGCGTGGCCCGTCCGCGTGACGCGTCTGACGCTCGTCGGCCACTCGATGGGCGGGCTCGTGGCGCGCGCGGCCACCAACCACGCGACGGCCACGGGAGGCACCTGGACCGGGTTGGTGCGCGACGTCGTCTGCCTCGGCACTCCGCACGCCGGTGCCGTCCTCGAGAAGGCCGTGCACGCCGGCTCCCGCGTGCTGCGGTTCCTGCCAGAGTCGCGTCCGTTCGGG
>CAYRZN010000164.1:0-4824 GCA_964428825.1 uncultured Aeromicrobium sp. | reverse complement strand
GAGGGCGTCAAGCTCACGTTCCTGCCGTTCTTCGCCAAGGCCGCCGTCGAGGCGCTCAAGGCGTACCCGCAGCTCAACGCGGCCCTCGACATCGAGGCCGGCACCGTCACCTACCCCGACGGTGAGCACCTCTCGATCGCGGTCGACACCGAGCGTGGTCTGCTCGCGCCGACCATCCGCGATGCCGGAGACCTGTCGATCGCGGGCCTGGCCCGCAAGATCGCCGACGTCGCCGAGCGCACCCGCACGAACAAGATCAAGCCCGACGAGCTGTCCGGCGGCACGTTCTCGATCACCAACCTCGGCAGCAACGGGGCCCTGTTCGACACGCCGATCATCAACCAGCCGCAGGTCGCGATCCTCGGGGTGGGCGCGGTCGTCAAGCGCCCGGTCGTCACCACCGACGAGCAGGGCAACGACAGCATCTCGGTGCGCAGCATGGCGTACCTGGCGCTGACGTACGACCACCGCATCATCGACGGTGCCGACGCCGGTCGGTTCCTGACGGCGGTCAAGCAGCGCCTGCAGGGCGGCCAGTTCGAGGCCGAGCTCGGGTCCTGATCCATGGCTGACGCGTTGCGGGTCGTCGTCGGGGGTGCCTCCGGCTTCCTCGGTGTGCCCCTCGTCGACGAGCTGCGTGACCGCGGGCACGCGGTCACGCGGCTCGTGCGCGGCGGGGCCGACGATGCCGACGCGTCGCGCTGGGACCCGTACTCGGGTGACCTCGACCAGCGGCTGATCGACGACGCCGACGTCGTCATCAACCTCAGCGGTGCGCCGATCTCCCGGTGGCCCCGCACCGCGTCGTACCGCAAGAAGATCCTGACCTCACGGGTCGCCGCCACCTCCACGCTCGCGCGCGCGGTCGCGCGGTCGAAGCGTCCGGCCACGCTCCTGTCGGCGTCCGGCATGTCCTACTACGGCGCCGACCGTGGTGACACCCTGCTCCAGGAGTCGGCCACGGCGGGCGAGGGCTTCCTCGCCACCGTCTCGCAGCAGTGGGAGGCCGCCGCGCGTCCGGCCGTCGACGCCGGCGCGCGGGTGTGCTTCCTGCGCACGTCGCTCGTGCTCGACGAGTCCGGCGGCGCCCTCAAGCTCATGGCCATCCCGTTCCGCCGCTACGGCGGTGCCGTGCTCGGCTCGGGCGACCAGTACATGTCGTACATCTCGCGACGCGACTGGGTCCGCGCCGTCGTGCACCTGGCCGAGGGCGACGTCTCGGGACCGGTCAACATGGCCACGGCCGACCCCGTCACGAATCGTCAGTTCACGAAGGCGCTCGCCGAGGCGGTCGATGCCAAGGCGTTCCTCAAGGCGCCCGCTCCCGTGCTGAAGATCGCCCTCGGTGGACTCTCCGACGAGCTGCTCGGATCGCTGCGCCTGGAGCCGATGGCCCTGTCGCAGTCGGGCTTCCGGTTCGACGCCCCCGACATCGCGTCGACGCTGGAGCTCGGCCTCAAGCCCTGACACGGCACCCGCCTCACCGCTCGGTCACCTCGGCGTACCGCCACGCGCCGCCGACCTGCTGGAGGACGACCTGCCGACCTGACCACGTGTCCACCGGCAACGGTTCGGCGACGCCGGAGGTGTCGATCGCGCGCGTGGGCGCCAGGCGGTCGACGACGGTGAGCCTCACGCGTTCGGGCGAGCCCGGCTCGGCGGTGCACGACCCGATCACCAGCATGGCCGACTCGAGCTCGAGCCCGCGGTCGATCCACTGCTGCAGGGCCGCCGCCTCGGTCGCGGCCGAGGCGGGGTCGACGTAGAGCGACTCCACAGCGTCGACGGAGCCCGACGACCACGCGAGACTGCGCTGGAGGTCGAGACCGGCGAGCGCCACGCAGCCCGGTCCGCCGCCGGTGACGCCGAGCAACGACATCAGGTAGCCGACCGCCGTGATCCCCCAGACGTCCATGGCGCCAGCGTGCTCCGTGCGGCGGGCACCGCCAAACGCCTGTCCACAGCCACGCTGGGCGCGGGCGTACCCTGAGGAACGTGAGCGATCTGCACGTGCGTGACGACTGGTTCGGCGACCACGCCCTCGAGTACACCGAGGCCTGGGAGCTCCAGCGCGCCCTGCTCGCGCAGCGCGCCGAGGACGAGATCGGCGACACCGCCCTGTTCCTCGAGCACCCGCCCACCTACACCGCGGGACGACGCACCGAGCCGTTCGAGCGACCGCAGGACGGCACGCCCGTGATCGACGTCGACCGAGGCGGCAAGATCACCTTCCACGGCCCCGGGCAGCTCGTCGGGTACCCCATCACCAAGCTGCCGTCGCACGTCCTCGTGGTCGACTACGTCCGTCGTGTCGAGGAGGCCCTGATCCGCGCGGTCGGCGACCTCGGGGTCACGGCCGGGCGGGTCGAGGGCCGCTCGGGCGTCTGGCTCGCTGCGGGCCGTGGACGCCAGGAGCGCAAGATCGCCGCGATCGGCATCCGTGTCGCCCGCGGCATCACGATGCACGGCTTCAGCCTCAACGCCGACGTCGACCTGTCCTGGTACGACCGGTTCGTGCCGTGTGGCATCGCCGACGCTGGCGTCACGACCCTCTCGGTCGAGCTCGGGCGCGACGTCACGGTGCCCGAGGCGGCCGCCGCCGTGCGGCCCCACCTCGTCGAGCTGCTGCGCTGGGAGCCGTACGTCTCGAGCCCCGACGTCGCGCGTGAGCACGAGCACCCGTCGGTGCCCGTGCTCACGACGCGTCGGTCCTGACGCCGGTTCAGTCGGCCGAGAGGCTCAGCGCCTCGCGGTAGCCGAGCTTGTTGCCGGTGCGAAGCAACGACCGCTCGTAGATCCGCACGCCGAGCTTGACCAGCAGGACCGCGGCAAGGATCGTGCCGCCGATCGCGACACCGAGCTGCCAGGCCGGAACGGTCTCGGTGGCCAGCCTCATGGGCATCACCATCGTGGCCGAGATCGGCAGCATCGAGAACACCTCGGTCAGGGTGTCGTTGCCCGCGAACACCGCGAAGTACGGCAGGAACAGCAGGCCCTGGATCGGCAGCGTCGTGGAGTTGATGTCCTGCACCCGGGCCGCGAGGGATCCGGCCACGGCCCAGAGGGTCGCCATGGCGACGAAGCCGAGCAGGAACAGCACGAGGAACCAGACGAGGGACCAGCCGACCTCACCGAGGAACGTGGTCTCCCCCATCGCGAGGCCGGCGCCGACACCGGCCGCCACGACCAGCACCACCTGGCTCAGGGCGAGCACCGTGTTGCCGGCGATCTTGCCCCACAGCAGCGACCGGATCGGGACGGCCGCGGCCAGGATCTCGACGACGCGGCTCTCCTTCTCCTGCGTCACGCTCTGCGCGATCTGGAGGCCGAAGATCATGACGGTCAGCAGGAACAGCACGACCATGACGGTGGCGACCGCGGTGCGGGCGCCGAGGTTGTCGGCCTGCTTCTCGAGCACGTCGACGGAGGCGGTGCTGTTCGCACTCAGGTCGGCGAGGTCGACGCCCTGGGCGTCGGCGTTGCCCTGCAGCACGGTGGCCGACACGGCCGCCTGAAGGGCGGTCTCGGTCGTGCCGTCGAGCCCTTCGAGGCTGACGAGACGGAATCCGCCGCTGGGATCGGAGACGACCGCTGCGTCGACCGACTCGTTGCGCACCGCGCTCTCGGCCTCCTCCACGGTGTCGTACTCGACCGCTGTGAACGAGGTGTTGTCGCCCTGGGCGATGGAGCCCTGGTCGGCGGCCTCGACGACGGCCGAGGCGTCGGGTCCGACGACCGCGACCTCCTCGGTGCTGGCCCGGCCGGACAGCAACGAGGCGGCCACGACGACGCCGACGACCAGCACGACCGTCAGGGCCACGCCGATCAGGAACGACTTCTCGCGGACCCGCGTGGTGATCTCGCGCTCGGCGACGAGGCGCCAGGCGCCGCGGGCGGGGGTTGCGGTGCTCATCGGATGACCTCCCGGAAGATCTCGGACAGGGGCTGGCGGGCTCGACTGATCTCGACGACGGGACCGCGGTCCAACGCGGCGCGGGTGAGATCGGTCGGCGTGATGCCGTCGAGGTCGACCAGGGCCGTCGCCCCGTCGACGTCGCGGACCTCGACCCCGCGCAGGTCGCGGAGCCAGGCGGCGTCGCTGCCGTCCATGACGACGCGGTACCGCTCCGCGCCCTGGCCACGGAGCTCGGCGACCGGGCCGTACGCCACGAGTCGGCCACCGGACAGGATCACCAGGTCGTCGCAGAGCCGCTCGACGAGGTCGAGCTGGTGGCTCGAGAACAGCAGCGGCAGGTCCTTCGCCTCACGCCGCAGCAGGTCGACCATCGCGTCGACCGCGAGGGGATCGAGACCGCTGAACGGTTCGTCGAGCACGAGCGCGGACGGCTGGTGGATGAGTGCTGCGGCGATCTGGATGCGCTGCTGGTTGCCGAGCGAGAGGTCGTCGAGCAGGTCGTCCGCCCGGTCGATGAGGCCGAAGTGCTCGAGCAGGTCATCGGCGCGCGAGCTCGCGTCGGCGCGGCTGAATCCGTGCAGTCGCGCGAAGTAGACGAGTTGCTCGCGGATCTTCATGCGCGGGTACAGCCCACGCTCCTCGGGCATGTAGCCGAAGGTGCGGCGGGTGTCGGCCGTGATGGGTTCCCCGTCCCACAGCACCTCCCCCGCGCTGGGCGCGAGGACACCCATGATCATGCGCATGGTGGTGGTCTTGCCGGCGCCGTTGGCACCGACGAAACCGGTCATGCGGCCGGGTCGGACACTGAAGCTCACGTCGTCGACGGCGAGGTGGTCGCCGAACTGACGGCTGAGGTTGCGGACGTCGATCATGCGTCCAACCTAGGAGGATCGGCGGCGTGCCACATC
>CAYRZN010000163.1:2895-4911 GCA_964428825.1 uncultured Aeromicrobium sp. | reverse complement strand
GCACTCGAGCACGGCGTCGGCGCCGATGCCGCCGAGGATCTCCTTGACCGCCTCGGCGCCCTCCTTGCCGCGGCTCGCGACGACGTGGTCGGCGCCGAACCGGCGGGCGACCTCCTGGCGGGGCTCGTGGCGCGACATCGCGATGACCGTGCCCGCGCCCAGCCGCTTGGCGGCCAGCACGGCTGAGAGCCCGACCGCGCCGTCGCCGACGACCGCGACGGTGCTGCCCGCGGTCACTCCGGCCGAGATGGCCGCGTGGTGCCCCGTCGGGAACACGTCCGAGAGCGTCAGGAGGTGAGGGAGCAGCGACTCCTCGACGTCACCGGGGACCGTGACCAGCGTGCCGTCGGCCCACGGGACCCGGACGAGCTCGGCCTGGCATCCGTCGTAACCGCCACCGTTGACGCACGAGGTCTGCACGCCCGCGGCGCAGTGGGCGCAGGTGTTGTCGCTGTACAGGAACGGGGCGATGACGAAGTCGCCCACCGTGACCTGCGCGACGGCCGAGCCGACGCGCTCGACCACGCCGATGAACTCGTGCCCGATCCTGCTGGGCTCCGTGGCGGCGTTGACACCGCGGTAGGGCCACAGGTCCGAGCCGCAGACGCAGGCGGCGACGACGCGCACGACTGCGTCGGTGTCGTCCTGGAGGTCCGGGTCCGGAAGGGTGTCGAGTCGGATGTCGCCGGGCGCGTGGAGGACGGTGGCTCGCATGGCTCCATTCTGCCTGCCGCGAGGTCGTGTCGCGCGTGTGACAGGATCGAAGCATGACCTCCAAGCCTGAAGTTGACTTCATCCCCGGCCCGCCCCCGACCGATCTGACGGTCACCGATCTCGTCGAGGGCGAGGGCGCCGAGGCCGTCGCCGGCGGCGTCGTCGACGTCCACTACGTCGGTGTCGAGTTCGAGACCGGCGAGCAGTTCGACGCCTCCTGGGACCGCGGCCAGTCGGCCCGCTTCCCCCTCCCCAACCTGATCGCCGCCTGGCAGCAGGGCATCCCCGGCATGAAGGTCGGTGGCCGCCGCCAGATCGTGGCCCCGCCCGAGCTCGCCTACGGCCCGGCCGGCGGCGGACACCGCCTCTCGGGCAAGACCTTGGTGTTCGTCATCGACCTCCTCGACGTCGCCTGACCCACCCCTGTCCGCAAGATGTGTGGAGTTCCGCCCCATTCCGCCGCGTGAAACGGGGCGGAACTCCACACATCTCGAGGAGGCGTTGGGCCGTCCACAGGTCCTGACCTCGTCCTCCCGGACGGCCGCTCTCGGCACGAGCGTGGGGAGATGGATCTCACCCACCCCTTCTCGAGTCCGCAGGCACACGCTGCGGGCATCACTCGCCAGCAGCTGCGCTCGCGCCGATTCCGGCGCATGTTCCGGGGCGTCTACGTCCAGGCCGACGTCGACCTGACCTTCGCGCACTGGCTGCGGGCCGCGCTCCTGGTGCTGCCGGGCCCGACCGGACGTTCGTCGACGTGGCGGTACGGACGCCCCTGCCCGAGCTCGTCGCGTTTGGCGACCACCTCGTGGGGCGGGGCGTCACGACGGTCGAGGACCTGCGATGGTACGCCGAGTCACGACACCTCGACGGGGTGCGGCGAGCACGTCGTCTGGCACGGCTCGTCGTGTCCGGCGTCGACTCACCGCGGGAGACGTGGCTGAGGCTCGGTCTCCGGTTCGCCCGTCTCCCGGCGCCCGAGGTCAACGGGGTCGTCACCGACGCAGCGGGCGGATTCCTGGCCCGAGGTGACCTCGTCTATCGGCGCTGGAAGGTCGTGGTCGAGTACGACGGCGTGCATCATCGACTCGACGCGAAGCAGTGGAAGCACGACCTGCGCCGGCGCGAGGTGCTCGAGGCCGAGGGCTGGACGGTCATCGTCGTGACGGCCGACGATTTCCGCCGGCCGCAGCTCATCCCCGCGCGGGTGCACGCGGCTTTGGTCGCGCACGGTTACCGCGGCCCCGCGCCCGTGACCAGCATGCAGTGGTCGTCCTGGTTCGCCTCCCGCTGACCGCCAGA
>CAYRZN010000163.1:0-2795 GCA_964428825.1 uncultured Aeromicrobium sp. | reverse complement strand
CGCGGGGGCTAGGGGGTGGGGAGGGTGTCCAGGAGCGATCGCATGCGCTTGAGGCTGATGGGGTGGGCAGTTCCCAAGCGTTGCGCCGTGATGCTCACGCGCAGCTCCTCCAGGGCCCAGCGAACCTTCTGGACCTCGGGCGTGAGGCGTTGCCACTCGCGCAGCTGCGCCGACCTGCGGTGGAACTCGGCCTCGAGGTCTTGGGCCTCGAGCAGCGGTGCGGGGGTCCCGGCCGTCTGCAGGCGCATCGCAGCGGCCTGGAGGTAGATCGCGAGGCGGGGGAGCCGGTCGATGCCCATGTCGCGGACGAACCCGGCGTAGACGAGCCACGACAGCTGCACCCGCACGTCCTCGCCGGCCTCGTCCGCGCCGGGCCGGACGTCGCCGAGCCGGTCGTAGGCCCGGATCACGTGGGTCACGGCGCGCTGCGTGACGTCGAAGACCTCCTGTCGCACGACGTCGGTGAGCTTGGCGAAGGCCTCCTCGTCCGAGACTGGACCGCCATGGCGCTCCACCAGGTGGTCGAGCGCCGCGAGCCAGCACGCCTCGATGACCTCGGCGGCGTCGCGGTACGGGCCGGTCTGCAGGGTGAGCTTCGCCCGGGTGTCCAAGGTGCGCCCGATCGTGGGCACCACGGAGGGCAGCTCGAACGACATCAGCCGCGCGTGTCCCCGGATGCCCGCCGCACGCTGCTCGCCGACGGAGTCGAGCACGCGCAGGCCGACCGACCCTCCCTCGTCGACGACCGCTGGGAACCCGGTCTGGTGGCCGGCCGTGACCTCGGCGGGGATCGTGCCGAAGACCCAGCTGCGCTCACTCGAGCGCTCGAGACCGCCCGTCGCGTCCTGGAGCTGCTCGCGCAGTCGCGGCCGCAGGCGTTCGCGCAGGTCGTCGAGGTCGTGGCCGCGCGCGACCTCCCCACCGGCGTCGTCGAGGACCCGGAACTTGACCCTGAGGTGGTCCGGCAGCGACGGCGGGTCGAAGTCGGCGGCCCGGACGACGCTGCCGCCACGGGCCGACAGGACTCGACCCAGCTCGTCGGTGACCGTGCCGCGGGACGGGTCGAGCTGGTCCAGCACCTCGCCCACGACCTGGGGCACGGGCACGAACTCGCGCCGGAGCGGCTTGGGCAGCGAGCGCACCAGTGCCTCGACGAGGTCGCGCCGGTGACCCTCGACCTGCCAGCCGAAGGCCGTGTCGTCGAGCCCGGGAAGCTGCTCGAGCGTCACGTCGACCATGACGCCGTCGTCGACCGTGCCCGGCTCGAACGTGTACGTGAGCGGCATCGGCGCGCCGTCGGAGAACCACTCGGTGGGGAAGGCGTCGGCATCGGCGTCGGCCTGCACGAGGTCGGCCGTGGTCAGGTCGAGGAGGTCCGGCGTCTCGCGCCGGGCCTTCTTCCACCAGCCGTCGAACTGACGCGTCGAGACGACGTCGGCCGGGACGCGCTCGTCGTAGAAGGCGTACAGCGTGTCGTCGTCGACCCGGAGGTCGCGGCGGCGCACGCGCGACTCGAGCGCGTCGACCTCGGCGAGCAGCGTCTGGTTGTGCTCCCAGAAGCGGTGGTTCGTCCGCCACTCGCCCTGGACGAGCGCGTGCCGCACGAAGAGCTCGCGGGCCAGTGGAGCGTCGAAGCGGGACAGGGGGACCAAGCGGTCCGCGACGACGGGCAGGCCGTAGAGCAGCACCCGCTCCCGTGCCATGGCCGAGCCGCGCTTGGTCGACCAGTGCGGCTCGGCGTACTGACGCTTGACGAGGTGCGGGGCCGCCTCCTCGATCCACTCCGGCTGGACCCGGGCAGCCGTCCGCGCCCACAGCCGGGTCGTCTCGACGAGCTCGGCCGCCATGACCCACGCCGGAGGCTTCTTCGCGAGCCCCGAGCCGGGAAAGACCATGAAGCGCGCACCGCGGGCACCGGCGTACTCCTTGCCGTCGGCCTCGCGCAGGCCGACGTGCGACAGCAGCCCGGTGAGCAGAGCCTGGTGCAGGGTGTCCGGGTCCGCTCCCGGCTCACCGACCTTCATGCCGAGGTCGCGCACGGTGCGTCGCAGCTGGGCGTGCACGTCCTGCCACTCCCGGATCCGCAGGTAGTGCAGGAACTCGCTCTTGCACATCGCCCGGAACTTCGAGTGCGACATCGCGTCGCGCTGCTCGCGCAGGTACGTCCAGAGGCTCAGCCACGAGAGGAAGTCGGAGTCGGGCTGGCGGAACCGCGCGTGCTTCTCGTCGGCCGCCTGCTGCTTCTCCAGCGGACGCTCCCGCGGGTCCTGGATCGACATCGCGGCGACGATGACCAGGACGTCGCTGAGGCAGCCGAGACGGTCGGCGGCCACGATCATGCGCGCCAGGCGGGGGTCGACCGGCATCCGCGACATCGTGCGCCCGAGCCGCGTCAGCCGCAGCGTGCCGTCCTTCGCGTCGACGACCGCGTTGAGCTCGCGCAGCAGGTTGGCCCCGTCGGAGACCGAGCGCGAGTCCGGCGGATCGAGGAACCCGAAATCCTCGATCGCCCCGAGGTCGAGCGAGGCCATCTGCATGATGACCGAGGCCAGGTTGGTGCGCTGGATCTCGGGATCGGTGAACTCCGGGCGCCCCTCGAAGTCGTCCTCGGCGTAGAGACGGATGCAGATGCCGTCGGCGACGCGGCCGCAGCGGCCGGCGCGCTGGGCGGCGCTCGCCTGCGAGATGGGCTCGATCGGAAGGCGCTGCACCTTGAGTCGCTGGCTGTACCGGGAGATCCGCGCCAGGCCGGGATCGATGACGTACCGGATGCCCGGCACGGTCAGCGAGGTCTC
>CAYRZN010000162.1:0-5003 GCA_964428825.1 uncultured Aeromicrobium sp. | reverse complement strand
CGCCGACCTGGGTGCCCGGGTTCGGGATGTCGCGGTACGTGACGCCGCCGATCGTGGCGGAGCCGGAGTCGGGGATCGTGAGACCGGCCATGATCCGCATCGTGGTGGACTTGCCGGCGCCGTTGGGACCGAGGAATCCCGTCACCGTGCCGGGCTGGCAGGTGAAGGAGACGTCGTCCACGGCGCGGAAGGCGCCGTACGTCTTCGAGAGGTGTTCAACCGTGATCATGGCTCCACCCTGCCCGAGCGACCCCGTCGCCCGCATCCACCCGGGGTCCACGGCTCGTCGCCGAAAGTATGACCCGGCCCGAGCCTCTCGGCCGGTCTCGGTCTCCGTCCTGCTCACCTAGGCTGACGCCGTGAGCACGATCCCCCCGCGTGCCGGTCAGCCGGAGTTCGCCCCGCTGCCGATCTCGCGCTGGGGGCACACGTGGCGCCTGCTCCTCGTCGTCTCGCTCAGCGCGGTCGCCTGGACCGAGGCTGCGATCTGGCAGTGGCAGCACCTGCGGGCGTGGTTCTGGGCCGACCTCGGTGTCGGGCTCGCCAGCCTCGTGCTGGTCATGTGGCGCCGCCAGTACCCGTTCACGGTCGCCATGGTCACCAATCTCGTCACGGTCGGGTCGTTCTCGGCCGGGGGCCCGGCGACCCTCGCCCTGTTCTCCCTGGCGACCCGCCGTCGCTGGCGGGAGATCGTCCCGGCCACGCTGGTGGGCCTGTTCGCGGGCCTGGTCAGCCTGCGCAGCGCGCCTGGGTCCCAGGAGGACGACCTGATCGTGACCGGGCCGGCGCTCGTGGCGATCCTCGGCATCATCGTGGCGTGGGGCATGTACGTCGGCTCCCGCCGCGAGCTGCTCGGCACGCTGCGAGAGCGTGCCGAGAACGCCGAGCGCGAGCAGGCGGCCCGCGTGGCGCAGGCCCGCACGAGCGAACGGACCCGGATCGCGCGGGAAATGCACGACGTGCTGGCCCATCGCATCTCGACCGTCACGATGCACGCCGGCGCCCTGACCTACCGGGAGGACCTCACGGCCGCGCAGATGCGGGCGACGGCCGAGGTCATCCAGGACAACGCCCGACAGGCGCTCGTGGAGCTGCGGGAGGTGCTGGGCCTGCTGCGGGAGGATCCCGGCGACGCCGCCCCGGAGCGGCCGCAGCCGGACGCCAGCGACCTCGACGACCTGATCACCGAGGCCCGCGTCACCGGCCTGCGCGTCAGCTCGGTCGTGGCGGTCGACACCACGGCGGTGCCCCCCACCACCGGCCGCACCGCCTACCGGATCGTCCAGGAGGGCCTGACCAACGTGCGCAAGCACGCGACGCACACCGCCGTCAGCATCGACGTCACGGGTCAGCCGGGCGACGGGCTCGAAGTCGTGGTCCGCAACAAGCTCCCTCTCGGCCGGCCCGTGCACGCCCTGCCGCCCTCGGGTCTGGGCCTGATCGGCCTGCGTGAACGGGTCGAGCTGGCCGGGGGGCGCCTCGAGCGCGAGATCACGTCCGATCGCGACTTCGTCCTGTCGGCCTGGCTACCGTGGCCGGCATGACGGGGACGGGGACGGGCGCGGTGCGCGTGCTGCTGGTCGACGACGACGCCCTCGTCCGGGCCGGGCTGGCGCTGATCCTCGGCGGGTCCGAGTCGATCACGGTCGTGGGCGAGGCAGGCGACGGCCGCGCGGCCGTCGAGGCCGTGCGACGCGGCGACGTCGACCTGGTGCTGATGGACATCCGCATGCCGGTCCTCGACGGCATCGCGGCGACCGAGCAGGTCCTGGCGCTTCCCGACCCGCCCAAGGTCATCGTCCTCACGACCTTCGACGCCGACGACTACGTCGTGCGGGCGCTCGCCGCCGGCGCCCACGGGTTCCTCCTCAAGGACACCGCTCCTGCGGCGATCGTCGACGCGGTCGGACGCGTCATCGCCGGGGAGCCGATGCTGTCGCCGACGATCACGGCGCAGCTGATCCGCCAGGTGACCGACGCGGCGCCCACGTCCGCCGTCGACGAAGCGCGCGTCCGGATCTCCGGGTTGACCGAGCGTGAGCTGGAGGTCGCGATCGAGGTCGGGCGGGGGGCGTCCAACGCGGAGATCGCCGAGAACCTCTACCTCAGCCTCGCCACGGTCAAGGCCCACATCGCGCACATCTTCGCCAAGCTCGACGTCACGAACCGGGTCCAGGTCGCCATCCGGGTGCACGACGCCGGGCTGCTCTAGCCCGGACCGTCTAGCGTGGAGGCATGAGCCTCCCCCGCCCCCTCGCCGACGCGCTCGACACCGTCCTCGACAAGGTCGTCCCGGCCGGCTACTCGGCGATCGGACCCGCACTGCGGCGGCACTGGTGGCCCGCCGACGCGCCGGCTCATGCGCTCGTCGGTCGGCACGTCCTGGTCACCGGAGCCAGTCGCGGACTCGGGCTCGCCGCCGCGACGGAGCTGGCCCGGCTCGGGGCCACCGTCCACCTGCTGGGGCGCGACCAGGCACGGCTCGACGAGGCCGCTGCGGGGATCCGCGTCTCGGTGCCGAACGCCGACGTGGTCCCGGAGACCTGCGACGTCAGCGACCTCGACGACGTGCGCGCCTACGCGGCGCGCACGCTCGAGCCGGTGCCCCGGCTGCACGCGCTGATCCACAACGCCGGGGTCATGCCGGAGACCCGGACCGAGTCGCGTCAGGGCATCGAGCTGGCCCTTGCGACCCACGTCGTCGGACCGCTGCTGCTGACCGAGCTGCTGCGTCCGGCACTCGCTGCTGCGGAGGGATCACGGGTCCTGGTGATGTCGTCGGGCGGGATGTACTCGGCGCCACTCGACGACGGCTGGGCCGACGACCTGCAGTACCGCGAGGGTACCTACCGCGGCATCCGTGCGTACGCGCGCACCAAGCGTCTGCAGGTCCTGGTCGCCGAGGAGCTGGCCACGCGGCTGGCCGACGACGGTGTCGTCGTGCACAGCATGCACCCGGGCTGGGCCTCCACCGAGGGCATCGCCGAGAGCATGCCGGGGTTCAACCGCGTCGTGCGCCCCATCCTGCGCGACGCGCGGTCGGGCGCCGACACGTTGGTGTGGCTGACGGCGGCGCCGGATGCCGCGAGTTCCACCGGCCTGTTCTGGTCCGATCGTCGCCCCCGTTCGACCACCTACCTGCCGTGGACGACCGAGGACCCCCGACTGCGGCGCCAGGTCTGGGACGCCGTCGCCGGGTTCGCCGGCATCGACCACGCACCAGCCTGACGCCACGCCGAGGGCCCGCTGATCTTGAATCGATCCAGAATTGACGGGTAGCATCGTCACCATGTCCACCGATGACGCCGAGACGCTCCTGCGCGGAGCCTCCCTGCGGGTGACGCGGCCTCGGATGGCCGTCCTCGAGGCCGTGCACCAGCACCCGCACGCCGACACCGACGCCGTCATCCAGGCCGTCCGCCGTGACCAGGCGAACGTCTCGCACCAGGCCGTCTACGACGTGCTGCGCGCGCTCACCGACGCCGGACTCCTGCGCCGCATCCAGCCGGCCGGAGCCACGGCCCGTTACGAGGCGCGCGTCGGCGACAACCACCACCACGTCGTCTGTCGGTCGTGCGGCTCGATCGCCGACGTCGACTGCGCCGTCGGCCACTCCCCCTGTCTGACCGCCTCCGACGACCACGGCTTCGTGGTCGAGGAGGCGGAGGTCGTGTACTGGGGCACGTGCCCCGAGTGCGCGACCGAGCAGAGCACCACCCCCATCACCGCATCCCCGGAAGGAAGCAGATGAGCGACCCCCAGGACCCCCGTCCCGAGAGCCCTCAGGGCGTTGACCGGAAGGCCGAGGAGGGCTGCCCGGTCATGCACGACTCGGCTGCCGCCGGCGGCAGCGAGAGCGAGAACCCTGCGATCGACGCGCCGACGGCCAAGAGCGGGCGTCCGCACACGAACCGGGACTGGTGGCCGAACAGCCTCGACCTCTCGGTGCTGCACGCCCACTCGACGAAGGGCAACCCGCTCGCCCCGGACTTCTCGTACGCCAAGGAGTTCGAGAAGCTCGACCTCGCCGAGCTCCGACGCGACCTCGTCGAGGTGCTCAACACCTCGCAGGACTGGTGGCCGGCCGACTTCGGTCACTACGGCGGGCTCTTCATCCGTCTGAGCTGGCACGCCGCCGGCACGTACCGGATCTACGACGGCCGCGGTGGCGCGGGCGACGGCTCGCAGCGCTTCGCGCCGCTCAACAGCTGGCCCGACAACGCCAACCTCGACAAGGCCCGCCGCCTGCTGTGGCCGATCAAGCAGAAGTACGGCCAGAAGATCTCGTGGGCCGACCTGCTGGTGCTCGCCGGCACCGTCGCCTACGAGTCGATGGGCCTGAAGACCTTCGGCTTCGGCTTCGGCCGCGAGGACGTCTGGGAGCCCGAGGAGATCTACTGGGGTCCCGAGGACACCTGGCTCGGCGACGAGCGGTACTCCGGCGAGCGCGAGCTGTCCGAGGGGCTGGGCGCGGTCCAGATGGGCCTGATCTACGTCAACCCCGAGGGCCCCAACGGCGAGCCCGACCCGCTCAAGGCGGCGCACGACATCCGCGAGACCTTCGCCCGGATGGCGATGAACGACGTCGAGACCGTCGCCCTCATCGCCGGCGGCCACACCGTGGGCAAGACCCACGGTGCCGGCGACGCCGACCTCGTCGGCCCCGAGCCCGAGGGCGCCGAGCTGGAGGCCCAGGGCCTCGGCTGGTTCTCCGCGCACGGCTCGGGCAAGGGCGAGGACACCATCACCTCCGGCCTCGAGGTCACCTGGACGCGCACGCCGGTGCAGTGGAGCAACGACTACTTCGAGCTGATGTACCAGTACGAGTGGGAGCTCGAGAAGAGCCCGGCCGGTGCCTGGCAGTGGGTCGCGAAGGACGCCGAGGCGATCATCCCCGGTCCCACGCCGGACTCCCCGAAGCGCAAGCCGACGATGCTCACCACCGACCTCGCGCTGCGGATGGACCCGGAGTACGACAAGATCAGCCGCCGCTTCCGCGACAA
>CAYRZN010000161.1:0-5027 GCA_964428825.1 uncultured Aeromicrobium sp. | reverse complement strand
CTTGCCGGCCTGGGTCGCGCCGGAGACGACGATGTTGAGCCCGGCCACGACGCAGCCGCGGAGGAAGCGCGCCGTCGCGGTGTCGAGCGTGCCGAGGTCGACCAGCGCCTCGAGGTCGTGCGCCCGGGCGACGAACTTGCGGATGTTGACCGCCGTGAATCCCTTCGCGATCCCGTCGAGCACGACGTGCAGGCGATGCCCTCCCGGGAGGTTCGCGTCGACGAAGGGCTGACTCACGTCGAGCCGCCGACCCGTCGTCGACAGCATCCGCTCGACCAGCTCACGCACGCCGTCGGCGGTGAGGATGACGCTCGTCAGCTCGTGCCGACCACCACGCGCCACGAACACGCGGTCGGGCGCGTTGATCCAGATCTCCTCCACGGTCGGGTCGTCGACCAGTGGCTGCAGCACCCCGAGGCCCGCGACGTCGGCGACGAGCCGCGCCACCTCGACGTCGGTCTCGTCGATCGTGCGCACCGCACCGGTCAGGCTGGCCCGCTCGTGGTCGGCCACGACGTCCTGCGCCGCCTGCCGCACCGCGACCGGATCGGCACGCGGGTCGATGCGGCGCTCCCGCACCAGCTCGCGGACGCGCATCGTCAAGGTCGTTGCAGGATCCACCCCGAGATCCCTTTCCTCAGAAAGTCGTGCCGACGAGACTGGCCCGACACGGCAGAACCCTGCAACCACCCGAGGCGGAGGCTGTGGACAACGGGGACAGGTCTGGTCAGCCGACCGAGGTTTCGAGGCTCGTCGCCGGGGCTCCTCGCACCTCAACCACCGGGGGTGCGGCGCGGGTCAGGCGTCCACTGCGTCATCGAGGGAGTCGAAGACCTCCGGCGTGTACTCGTCGGCCGGGGTGTCGTCGCCGGGCTCGCTGACGTCGACATCCGGGTCGGGCAGCAGGCCGTCGGGGTCGACGAGGCGGACCTCGTGGCCGTCGATGCGAAGGCGGCGGACGCCCTCCAGCAGCATGCGGCGGGCCACGTCGTGCACCCGGTGCACGCGGTGCAGGTCGATCACCACGACACCCTCGCCCTCGGGCTCGGACTCGAGTCCGCGCAGCACCCGCTCGGCCTCGATGAAGCGCAGGTCGCCCGCCACCTCGTGCACCGAGGGCGCGTCGTCGGTCTGGGCCTTCGGCACCCGCACGACCGACCGCGCCGACTCCGGGGCCTCCATGAGGTGCAGACCCATGTCGGCCGAGAGCTTCTCGAACGCCCGCACGCCACGGCTGCTGTTGCCGTGCTTGTCGAGCCGCGGCGAGAACACCGCGATGCCCACCTGACCGGGCAGCACGCCGATGAGTCCACCGGCGACGCCGCTCTTGGCCGGGATGCCCACCGTGGTGAGCCAGTCCCCCGCCGCGTCGTACATGCCACAGGTCGCCATGACGCTCAGCACCTGGCGCGTCACCGACGGCTCGAGCACGCGCGTGCCATCGGGCGTCACGCCGTTCGCGGCGAGCACCGAGGCCATGCGGGCGAGGTCCTCGACCGTGACCGAGACCGAGCACTGCCGGATGTAGCCGCGCACGACGTCGGCCGGATCGTCCTCGAGGTGGCCCACCGTCTTGAGCATGTAGGCGATCGCCATGTTGCGGTCCGACGTGGCCAGCTCCGACTCGAACACGTCCTCGTCGACCGTCAGGTCGCGACCGGCGAGGCGGGAGTACAGCTCGACGATGCGCTCCGAACGCTTGTCGGCGTCGTCACCGGCCAGCAGCGCATGGGCCGCGATGGCACCGGCGTTGATCATGGGATTGCGCGGGCGACCCGTCGAGGGCTCCAACGAGATCTCATTGAACGCGTCGCCCGACGGCTCGACGTCGATCCGCTCGAGCACCCCCGGAAGGCCCTGGTCATGGATGGCCAGCGCATACGTGAAGGGCTTGGAGATCGACTGGATCGTGAACTCCACGTCGGCGTCGCCGGCGCTGTAGACCTGGCCGTCGAGCGTCGCGATCGCCACGGCGAACCGGTCCGGGTCCGCGTCGGCCAGCTCGGGGATGTAGTCGGCCACTGCCCCGTCGTCCTCGCCGCACGTCTCGAGCAGCTCGGCCAGGTAGTCGTTCATGGGCGCCTTCATGCCCCGATGCTGTCACGGGCCGCACCGTCGGTGCCGCACGGCAAGATGGCGCCATGAGATCGGACCTGGCTCCCTGGCGACTCGGTCCGCAGCTGCTGGTGGGCAGTACCAAGACGTCCCCCGCCGGCGTCGTGCGGCACTTCGGTGCCGTCCAGTCGCAGGAGCACCTGTGGGCACCGTGGGCGATCGGCCGTCGCTGCGGGTCCACGTTCAGCGAGGTGCTCGACGGGTTGTGGCCCGCCGGCGTCGTCCGCACCCACGCCCTGCGCACCACGTGGCACTACGTGCACGCCCACGACCTGCCGTTCGTCATCGCCGCCACGTCCGACCGCGTCATGGCCCAGCTCGTCGCGCACGTGCGCCGGGCCGGACTCGAGGAATCCCGTCTGGTCGCCGCGAGCGAGGTCGTCACCCAGGTCGTGCGCGACAACCCCGGCTGCACGCGCGACCTCATCGCCGAGAACCTGCGCGAGGCGGGCCACGACGAGAAGTCCGACCGGTTGGCCCACGTCGTCATGGCGGCCGAGCTGCGGGGCGAGATCGGCGGCGAACGACGCCCCGGACAGCACGAGTACCACCCGCTCGACCTCGGCGCACCGCCGTCGTCCGACGAGGCGCTGGCGTGGCTCGCCCGCAGCTACGCGCGCGGCCACGGGCCCTTCACGGCCCACGACCTCGCCTGGTGGTCGAGCCTCACGGTGCGGCAGGCGCGCGCCGCGATCGAGCTCGCCGACCTCCGCCCCGTCACGCTGGCGGACCAGGACCTCTGGTCACTCGGCGAGCCCGTCGCGGTCGAGGTGCCGCCCGTGCTGCTGCTGCCCAACTTCGACGAGGTCATCTCGTACGTCCGCGACGCCGCGGTGCGAGCCGACGTGGGCGAGGGCTACGACGCGGCGATGTTCGCCACCGGTCTGCTGTTCCTCGACGGACGCCTGGCCGGCCACTGGCGGCGCACCGTCACGGGCGACCAGGTCGAGGTCGAGACCACCACCCGCCGCGCGCTGACGGCCGCGCAGCGACGTCATCTGACCCTCGAGATCGACCGCTACCGCGCGTTCGTGACGGCCTGAACGACGCCCCGCGGCAGCTCCTTCGCGGGCCCCCGACACGGTCTACTCGTGGGTAGGGAGCGGCCACTCGGGAGGCCCTGCGTGAATGTCGTCACGACACCGCGAACCCGGGAGTTCGGCTGATGCCCGGCGCGTTAAGGTGAGGACACATCCCCCTGTGTTCACCGCGCTATTCGGAAGAGGCGATCTGGGCCGTGGCCGAGTCCTCCACCACTGACAACTCCAACTCCACCCAGCCCGACTTCGGTCCCAATCAGTGGCTCGTGGAGGAGATGTTCGAGCGCTACCAGGCCGACCCGAAGTCCGTCGACGGCGAGTGGGCGGACTTCTTCGCGAAGGGCGGCACGCCTGATGGCGGTTCCGCCGCCAGCGCCACGAACGGCACCAGCCCCAAGCAGACCGCCGCCGCCACCGCGAGTGCGAACGACGGCAAGGCGGCCACGGCCCCCAAGGCCGAGCCCACGATCACGCCGCCCGTCACCGCCACGCCGACGGCCTCCAACGGCACCGTGCCCGACGGCTCGAGCAAGTCGCCGGTCACCAAGGCGTCGCCCACCGTCGTGAAGTCCACCGCCGCCGCCACGGGCGTGGCCCCCGCGGCCACGCCGCCCACCGACCCGGGTGAGGTCGAGAAGGTCGTGCTGCGCGGCGCCGCCGCGCGCACCGCCCAGAACATGGACGCGAGCCTCGCGGTCCCCACCGCGACGTCGGTGCGCTCCGTGCCGGTCAAGCTGCTCTTCGACAACCGCACGGTCATGAACAACCACCTCGCCCGCGCACGCGGCGGCAAGGTCTCGTTCACGCACATCATCGGCTACGCGGTCGTCCGCGCCGTCGCCTCGCTGCCCGAGATGAACACCGGATACGAGACCAACGACAAGGGCAAGCCGGTCCAGCTCAAGCCCGAGCACGTCAACTTCGGCCTGGCGATCGACCTGCAGAAGCCCGACGGCAGCCGTCAGCTGCTCGTGCCGAGCATCAAGGCCGCCGAGACGATGAACTTCGCGCAGTTCTGGCAGGCCTACGAGGTCATGGTCAAGAAGGCGCGCGACGGCAAGCTCGAGGTCTCCGACTTCCAGGGCACCACGGTCTCGCTCACCAACCCCGGTGGCATCGGCACCAACCACTCCGTCCCGCGCCTCATGGCCGGCCAGGGCGTCATCGTGGGCGTCGGCTCGATGGAGTACCCGCCGGAGTTCCAGGGCGCGTCCGAGCACACGCTCGCGCAGATGGCGATCAGCAAGATGATGACGCTGACCTCCACCTACGACCACCGCGTCATCCAGGGCGCACAGTCGGGCGAGTTCCTCAAGCGCGTCCACCAGCTGCTGATCGGCGCCGAGGGCTTCTACGACGAGATCTTCCAGGCCCTGCGCATCCCCTACGAGCCCATCCGCTGGGCCCAGGACATCGCCGTCAGCCACGACGACGACATCGACCGCCAGGCCCGCGTGCTGGAGCTCATCCACGCGTTCCGCGTCCGTGGTCACCTCATGGCCGACACGAACCCGCTGGAGTACAAGCAGCGCAGCCACCCCGACCTCGACACCGCCTCGCACGGCCTGACCCTGTGGGACCTCGACCGGGAGTTCCCCACCGGTCCGTCGTTCGGCGGTGAGCGCCGCTACATGAAGCTGCGCGAGATCCTCGGCATCCTGCGCGACTCGTACTCGCGCACGATCGGCACCGAGTACATGTACATCGAGGACCCGGCGGAGCGTCGCTGGTTCCAGGAACGCCTCGAGCGCGGCTACACCAAGCCGCCGCGCGAGGAGCAGCTGCGCATCCTGGCCAAGCTCAACGAGGCCGAGGCGTTCGAGACCTTCCTGCAGACCAAGTTCGTCGGCCAGAAGCGCTTCAGCCTCGAGG
>CAYRZN010000160.1:0-5046 GCA_964428825.1 uncultured Aeromicrobium sp. | reverse complement strand
AAGGGGGCCCTCGTGGCCCGAAGTCGCTTCCGGAGTGATCGTGGCCTGACGTGGCGCATGGGCGGCGTCAGCTTCGCGCTGGGCCTGCTCTACGTCGCGTTCGGCGCCGTGCTGATCACGGTCTTCTTCAACGGTGGAGGCGTCGGCGGCGGCATCATCGCGCTCGTCATCGTGCTCGGCATGGCGTGGAGCCAGTGGTACTTCTCCGACACGCTCGCGCTCAAGTCCATGCGCGCCAAGATCGTCGAGCCTCACCAGGCGCCCGAGCTGCACGCCATGATCGACCGCCTCTGCGCCCTGGCGGACATGCCGAAGCCCCGCGTCGCGGTGGCCGAGACCGACATCCCGAACGCGTTCGCCACGGGCCGCACCCCGAGCCACTCGGCGGTCTGCGTCACGACCGGGATCCTGCATCGGCTCACGGCCGAGGAGCTCGAGGGCGTGCTGGCCCACGAGCTCGCGCACGTCGCCAACCGCGACGTCACCGTCATGACGGTCGCCTCGACCCTGGGCCTGCTCGCCGGCTTCATCACCCGCTGGGGCATGTACCTCGGCATGGGGCGCTCCCGTGACCGCAACGGCGCGATCGGCTTCCTCATCGTCTTCCTGGTGAGCATCGTGGTCTACGCGATCAGCTTCGTGCTGACCCGCTCGCTCTCGCGCTACCGCGAGCTCAGCGCCGACCGCTCGGGTGCCTACATCACGGGCAAGCCGTCGCAGCTCGCCTCGGCCCTCAGCAAGATCTCCGGCGACATGGCGCGCATCCCGTCGCGTGACCTGCGCGACACCGGGGCCGTCAGCGCCTTCTTCTTCGCCCCGGCGCTCAACCGCGACTCGGTCTCGGCGATGTTCTCGACGCACCCGCCGCTGGAGAAGCGCATCGCGCAGCTGCAGCAGATCAGTCGCGAGCTGGGGGAGCACTGATGGGCCTGTTCGACTCCCTGCTCGGGCGCAGCAAGCCGCCGCAGGCCGACCTCGACATCCTGTTCCAGGTGCCGCAGGCCGTCATCTCGCTCGAGACCCAGGGCTTCACGTTCACCGGCACCGGAGGCGTCTGCTTCCGTGACGTCGAGGGCAACGCCGACAACGTGTCCATCGACGAGGCCGAGCAGCTCGTGCGGCTCGACGGCAGTGCCACGGTCGAGCGCAGCGACGACGCCTTCGGGTTCCACTGGATCACCGTCACCCGGCCGAACGACGCGCCCGGCCTGTGCACCGATCTCCACGCGGTCAACTCCGGCCTCGACCAGGCCGGCTTCGGCAGCTCGCTGCTGTGCTCGACGGTGGTCTTCACGACGCCGTCCGGGGGGCGGCTCGGCCTCGTCTACCTGTTCAAGCGCGGCACCTTCTACCCGTTCGCGCCGATCGGCGACCAGAAGCGCGACAACGCCCTGGAGCTCCAGGTCCGCGGGGTCGTCGGAGGCGACGTCCCGGTCGAGGCCGACCTGACCCGGTGGCTCGCGCTGTGGGGCGCACCGCACCTGGCATGAGCCCCCTGTCGTGCGTCCTCGCCTCCTTGTAGGTTGAGTGACGTGAGCCTCACGTCACTGACGACCGACGAGCTGTCCGCCTTCAAGGCCGAGCAGGAGGCTGCTTACGCGGCCCTGGGATCGGCCGGGCTCAAGCTCGACATCACGCGCGGCAAGCCCTCGCCCGAGCAGCTCGACCTCGCGTCCGACCTGCTCTCGCTTCCGGGCGACGACTATCGCGCGGCCGACGGCACCGACACCCGCAACTACGGCGGGCTCCACGGCCTGCCGGAGCTGCGCAGCATCTTCGCCGAGCTGCTCGGTCTCCCGGTCGACCAGCTGCTGGCCGCCGACAACGCCAGCCTGTCGCTCATGCACGACACGCTCGCGTTCGCCCTGCTGCACGGCACGCCGGAGTCGCCCACGCCGTGGGCCGGCCAGGACATCGCCTTCCTGTGCCCGTCGCCGGGTTACGACCGCCACTTCGCGCTCGCCGAGCACCTGGGCTTCCGGCTCATCCCGATCGACCTGCACGACGACGGCCCCGACGTCGCCCAGGTCCGTCAGCACGCTGCCGATCCGGCGGTCAAGGGCATCTGGATCGTGCCCACCTACGCCAACCCCACCGGCGCCGTCGTCAGCGAGGCGGTCGCCGCCGAGCTCGCCTCGATCGAGACCGGGGCCCCGGACTTCCGCATCTACTGGGACAACGCCTACGCGGTGCACCACCTCACCGAGGAGCGCGTCAAGACGCCCGACATCGTGGGGCTGTCGTCGGCCGCGGGCCATCCGAACCGGCCGCTCGTCTTCGCCTCCACGTCGAAGATCACGTTCGCCGGCTCTGGCGTGTCGTTCCTCGGGGGATCGCCCGAGAACATCGCCTGGTACCTCCAGCACCTGGCGGTCCGCACGATCGGTCCCGACAAGGTCAACCAGCTGCGCCACGCGCGCCTGCTCCGCGACGCCGACGGCGTGGTGGCCCTGATGGACCAGCACCGCCAGATCCTCGCGCCGAAGTTCGCGGTCGTGGAGCGGGTGCTCGCCGAGCGCCTCGGCGAGCACGACGTCGCCACCTGGACGCAACCCCGCGGTGGCTACTTCGTGAGCCTCGACGTCGTCGACGGCACCGCCAACCGGGTCGTGCAGCTCGCGAAGGACATCGGCCTGGCGCTCACGCCTGCGGGGTCGTCGTTCCCGTACAAGACCGACCCGCGCGACCGGAACATCCGCATCGCGCCGTCCTTCCCGTCGCTGTCTGACCTCGAGGCGGCCATGGAGGCCCTCGCGACCTGCGTGCTGCTCGCTGCGGCCGAGAAGGCGCTCGCGGCCTGACATGAGGGTGCTCGTCGCGCCCGACAAGTTCGCCGGCACGCTGAGTGCCGCTGAGGCCGCCGCAGCGATCGCGGAGGGCTGGAACCGGCACGCCCCGGCGGACGTCGTCACGTGCCTGCCCGTCGCCGACGGAGGCCCCGGCTTCTCCAGCGTCCTGGCCGAGGCCCTCGGCGGTCGCGTGGAGGCCGTGACGGTGCGGGGCCCGCTCGGCACGCCGGTCCCCGTGGGTCTGGTCGTGACCGAGGCTCCCGATGGTGCGGTCACGGTGCACCTGGAGTCGGCGCAGGCGTGCGGCCACGACCTCGAGCCGGAGATCGCACCCCTACGAGCCTCCACCACCGGTGTGGGCGAGGCGTTGGGGGCGGCGATCGACCTGCGACCCCAGCGCATCGTCGTCGGTCTGGGGGGTTCGGTCACCTCCGACGGCGGCGCCGGCATGCTGGCGGCGCTCGGGGCGACCTCCGACGTCGACCTCACCGCGGGGCCGGAGGGTCTGGACGGCGTCGCGCGGGTCGATCTCACCCCCGTGCGCGAGCGCCTCCGCGGGATCGAGCTCGTCGCAGCGATCGACGTCCGTGCCCCACTGCTCGGCATGTTCGGCGCGGCGCGGACCTTCGGCCCGCAGAAGGGGATGGACGACGAGCAGGTCTGGCGGGTCGATCGCGTGCTCGACGGCTTCGTCGACGCCGTCTGCGGCTCGGCGCCGTCGGACCGCCGGGTGGCCGAGGTCGACGGGGCCGGTGCCGCGGGTGGCCTCGGGTTCGCGCTCGCCGTGCTGGGCGCCGAGCTGGTGCCGGGCACGCAGGTCGTGCTGGACGCGATCGGCATCGACGCGCACGTCGCCGCTGCCGACCTCGTCGTGACGGGGGAAGGGGCCTACGACATCACCTCGCGATCGGGCAAGACGGTCTTCGGCGTCGCCGAGGCGGCCGCCCGCCACGCGCGGCCGTGCATCGTGCTGGCCGGCCGCGTCGACGTGGGAGCGCGGGAGATGCGGGCCATGGGGGTGGAGTCCGCGTACGCCGTCGTCGACGCCGTGGGGGAGTCGGCGGCACTCGGGGACGCGGCGACCCATCTGGCCGCGCTCGCCGAGCGCGTCGCCCGCACGTGGTCGCCGTCGACCTGAGGTTCGACGCGTACGATGGAGGGGACCGGGAACAGAATCGTGCGGGGCACGGTTGACCCGATCACCACCTCGAACCCGACCGCAGGAGATGACATGACCGTCGAGAGCACCACCGACGTCGAGATCCAGTCCAGCCCGCCGGCCGACGGCATCACGCTCTCGTCGGTCGCCGCCGCGAAGGTCAAGAGCCTCCTCGAGCAGGAGGGTCGCGACGACCTCGCCCTGCGCATCGCCGTCCAGCCCGGCGGCTGCTCGGGTCTGCGCTACCAGCTCTTCTTCGACGAGCGCACGCTCGACGGCGACGAAATCCGTGACTTCGACGGCGTCAACGTGGTCGTCGACCGCATGAGCCTGCCGTACCTGCACGGCGCCACGATCGACTTCGTCGACACCATCGAGAAGCAGGGCTTCACGATCGACAACCCGATGGCCACGGGTTCGTGCGCCTGCGGCGACTCCTTCCACTAGTCGGCTCTCCCGCGATCGAGCGGTCTCGCGAGCCCTGCGAGCGACGATCGCGAGAGGTCGAGTAGTACACCGGCGAAGCCGGTCAGCAGTATCGAGACCCTGGTGAGCTGACGGCTCCCTGTTCCACCCACCGGTGGTGCGGGGAGCCGTTCGTCGTGCGGGGGTCTCGATACGGGCCTCGTTCCTCGGCCCACTCGACCAGCAGGTGGGGTGGGGCCTCGTTCCTCGGCCCACTCGACCAGCGGGCGGGGTGGTGAGCTGACGGCTCCCTGGTCCACCCGCCGGTGGTGCGGGGGCCGTTCGCGTTGCGGGGTCTCGATACGGGTTCGGCCGCGGGCGGCCTCACCCACTCGACCAGCAGGTGGTGGGCGCGTGCGTCCGTCCGACCGTCTAGGCTCGCTCCATGCATCTCGCCATCGCCGGCTCCATCGCCGCCGACCACCTGCAGACGTTCGCCGGCCGCTTCTCGGACTCGCTCGTCCCCGACCAGCTCGACAAGCTGTCGGTCTCGTTCCTCGTGCAGGACCTCGACATCCGCCGGGGCGGCTGTGCCGGAAACATCAGCTTCGCCCTGGCGAACCTGGGCCAGCGCCCCACCCTCGTGGCAGCGGTGGGTCGCGACTTCGCCGAGCAGGGCTACCAGGCGTGGCT
>CAYRZN010000159.1:2722-5089 GCA_964428825.1 uncultured Aeromicrobium sp. | reverse complement strand
GGAAGATGTGACCGCCGGGCATCGCGAGGGCGGCCTCGACGTCGCCCGGGGTCTTGACCTCGACGCCGAGGACCAAGGGGGTGAGCGGCTCTGCGAGGTGCTCGTCGATCGCGGCGACGACGCGGGCGTAGGCCTCCTCGGCTGCCGTAGCGTCGGGCAGCGTGGCGGGCGGCGTGTGCAGGCCGAAGTAGGTGAGCGTCTGTGCCTCGGTGGCCGCGAGATCCGGTCCGAGGATGCTGCGGTCGGTCAGGGTGTGGCAGTAGACCTCGCCGGACGCGCGGGTCGGGAGGCGGCCGGCGGCCGCCTCGGCGTGCGCGGTCTCGAGCTCGGAGAACGCCTCGCCCAGATGGAGCGTGCCGGCGAACGCGATCTCCGGCTGGACGCCGCTGCGGAGCCGGGGGAGTCGCGACAGCAGCAGGTTGACCTTGAGCTGCGAGCCTTCGGGGCGCGCCACGACGGGCGTCCCGAGCATCTCGGCCAGGGCGGCGGGGGCCACGCCCGACAGGACGTGCTCGGCGCGCCAGGCGCGGTTCCCCGACGTCACCAGGACCTCGTTCTCGTCAGGGGTGACGACATCGACCGTGGCGCCCGTGATGATCTCGGCGCCGGCCTCGCGGGCCACTCGCTCCAGCTCGCCCGTGACGGCTCCCATGCCGCCGACGGGCACCCGCCACTCACCCGTGCCGTTGCCGACCAGGTGGTAGAGGAAGCACCGGTTCTGGATCAGGGACGGGTCGTGCAGCGAGGCGAAGGTGCCGATCAGGGCGTCGGTCGCCACGACGCCGCGCACGAGGTCGTCGGCGAACCGGTGCTCGATCGTCTCGCCGAGTGGCCGCTCCACGATGTCGCGCCACGTCGAGGGATCGATGTCTGTCCGCAGGTCGCGGACGCGAGGCAGCGGTCCGAGCAAGGTCGGCGCCACGGCTGCCGCGAGCCCTTCGACATCGGCGTAGAAGCGCTCCCACGCGGCCAGCTCCTCGTGGCTGCCGGTGAGTCGCCGGAACGACTCACGGGTGGGCTCGCCCGGGACGGTCTCGACCAGCAGGCCGTCAGCAGAGCCGTCTGGCCGCACGTACGGCGTGTACGACGCGGTGTCGCGCGACCGCAGCTCGAGGCGGAGCCCCAGCTCCTCGACGAGCCGGTCCGGGAACAGGCTCACGAGGTAGGAGTACCGGGACAGGCGGGCGTCGTGGTCGGGAAACGTGCGGGCGCTCACGGCCGCACCGCCCACGTGGTCGAGCCGTTCCAGCACCGTGACCGCGAGGCCGGCACGCGCCAGCAGGGTCGCGGCGACGAGGGCGTTGTGCCCGCCTCCGACGATCACGACGTCACGGTGCTCGGTGGTGCTGCTCACGCTCACAACCTACGGTGGATCGATGACGAATCACCGGGGAGAGCAGGGGACGGACGAGATCAAGCCGCGGTGGAGGCTGGTCGGGCCGGGCCTGGTCGTGGCCGGCACGGGAGTCGGCGCGGGCGACCTCGTCGCGACGCTCACGGCCGGCTCGAAGTTCGGCTACGCACTGCTGTGGGCGGTCGTGCTCGGCACGCTGTTCAAGATCGCGCTGGTCGAGGGAGCCGGCCGGTTCACGCTCGCGACGGGTCGCACGATCTTCCAGGGCTGGCAGACGCTCGGCCGCTGGACCGGCTGGTACTTCGGTCCGTACATCGTGATCTGGGGCATCGTCTACGGCGCCACCGCGATGTCGTCGTCCGCGCTCCCGCTCGTGGCGCTGTTCCCCGACGGTCCCGACCTCAAGGTCTGGGCGATCGCGATGGGCCTGATCGGGTTCGCCCTCGTGTGGTTGGGGCGGTACGGGCTGGTCGAGAAGCTCATGGCGGTCTTCGTCGGCATCATGTTCACGACCGTCGTGGGAGCGGCGGTCCTGGCCACGCCGAACCTGCCCGACATGGTCGGTGGTCTCGTGCCGCGGATCCCCAACGGTGGCCTCGTCAACGCGCTCGCGGTCGCGGGCGGTGTGGGCGGCACGATCACGCTGGCGGCCTACGGCTACTGGCTGCGCGAGAAGGGCTGGACCACGCCAGGCTGGATGCGGGTCATGCGCATCGACAACTCGATGGCCTACGTCATGACCGGCGTCTTCGTCGTCGCGATGCTGGTCGTCGGCGCCGAGCTGCTCTACAGCAGCAACATCGCCGTCGGCTCGGGCGACCGGGCGCTGATCGGCCTGTCCGACGTGCTCGACGACCGGTACGGCGAGTTCTTCGGGAAGCTGTTCCTGTTCGGCTTCTGGGCGTCGTCGTTCTCGTCGCTGCTGGGGGTCTGGCACGGCGTCTCGCTGATGTTCGCCGACTACCTCGGCACGTCGCGGGGCCTGGAGAAGGACGACCCGCGGATGCACTCCG
>CAYRZN010000159.1:0-2712 GCA_964428825.1 uncultured Aeromicrobium sp. | reverse complement strand
GGCTGACGTTCCCGTCGATGGCGCTGCTGTTCCTCGACGAGCCGGTCGCGATCATCCTGGCGTACGGCGTGCTGGGCTCGATCTTCATGCCGTTCCTGGCGCTGACGCTGCTGGGCCTGCTCAACACCGACCGCGTGCCGCGCGAGTGGCGCAACGGCGTGCTCGGCAACGTCGTGCTCACGATCTGCGCGGTCATGTTCATCGCCGTCGGCGCCAACGAGCTGTACAAGGCCGTCACGGGCGTGTTCTAGAGCGTGGGCTGGACGCGGTAGACCGACTGCACGAGCGCGATGACCGAGGTGGCCACGGTGCGGCCGGCGTCGGTCAGGGCGTAGTCGACGTGCTGGGCGAGGGTGTCGTGCTCGCTGCGCGAGACCAGGCCGCCGGTCGTGAGCTGCTTGAGCGTCTGCGACAGCATCTTGTCGCTGATCCCGTCGATCCGGCGGCGCAGCTCGCCGAAGCGGGCGCTCTCGACGTCGCTCAGGGCGGCGAGGGTCAACGTGCCCCACCGGCTCGTGACGAGCTCGAGCGTCTCGCGGGACGGGCACTGCGTCGCGAAGACGTCGTAGTCGGATGCACTCATGGTCGACCTCCTGCTCCAATGCTAACCCATAGGTAGTGCTATCTAGAAGTAAGTGCTAACGTCTGGTGAGCAGTCATCCTCAACCCTCAGGAGAACCCCATGACCATCGCCGTCACCGGAGCCACCGGCCAGCTCGGCCGCCGCATCGTCGCCCAGCTCCTCGAGCGCGTCCCCGCGTCCGAGGTCGTCGCGGTCGTGCGCGACGAGGCGAAGGCCGCCCCGCTCGCCGAGCAGGGCGTCCAGGTCCGCGTCGCCAGCTATGCCGACGTCCCCGCCCTCACCGCCGCGTTCGCTGGCGTCGACAAGGTCGTGCTCGTCTCGGGCAACGAGGTCGGCCAGCGCGCCGTGCAGCACGGCAACGTCATCGAGGCCGCCAAGGCCGCTGGCGTGGGCTTCATCGCGTACACGAGCGTGCTCGAGGTCGATGGGTCACCGCTGCTCGTCGCGCCGGAGCACGCCGCGACCGAGAAGCTCCTCGCCGACTCCGGTCTCGCGTACAGCCTGCTGCGCAACGGCTGGTACCACGAGAACTACGCCCCGAGCATCGACGCGGCCCGCGCCTCGGGCGCCGTCGTGACGAGTGCCGGGTACGGCCGGGTGGCCAGTGCGTCGCGCGACGACTTCGCGGCCGCCGCTGCCGTCGTCGCGACCTCGGACTCGCCCGAGCGGGTCTACGAGCTGTCGGGTGACGTGGCCTGGACCCAGGCCGAGCTCGCGGCCGCGATCGGGGAGGTCATCGGCCGGGACGTGTCGGTGCTCGACGTCGACGCGGCCAAGCACGCCGAGATCCTCACGGGCGCGGGCCTCGACGAGGGCACCGTGCACTTCGTCGTCGCGACCGACGGCCACATCGCCGAGGGCCACCTGGCCGCCACGCCGGGCACGCTCTCGACGCTGATCGGACGTCCGACCACGCCGTTGGTCGAGACGCTCCGCACGCTCGCCTGATCGTCGAGGTCCCCCGGAAGGAGGCCTGCGTCACTAGGCTGCCCCCATGACGCAGGCCTCCTCCGACCGAGCCCGGTACGTCGGAGCGATCGACCAGGGCACCACGAGCACCCGATTCATGGTGTTCGACCACGCCGGGGCCGAGGTGGCACGCCACCAGGTCGAGCACGAGCAGATCCTGCCGCGCGCGGGCTGGGTCGAGCACGACCCCGCCGAGATCTGGCGCAACACCGAGCTGTGCATCCGCGAGGCGCTCGCCGGCGCCGACCTCACCCACCAGGACCTTGTGGCGGTGGGTGTCACCAACCAGCGCGAGACGACCGTGGTGTGGGACCGCCGCACGGGCGAGGCGTACACCAACGCGATCGTCTGGCAGGACACCCGCACGGCGGCGATCGCCGCGCAGGCCGACGACGCGCACGGCGACCTGATCCGCCACCGCTCCGGGCTGCCCCCCGCCGCGTACTTCGCCGGCGGCAAGATCGCCTGGATCCTCGCGAACGTCGACGGGGTCCGGGAGGACGCCGAGGCCGGGCACGCGATCTTCGGCACGATCGACACCTGGTTGCTGTGGTGGCTCACCGGAGGGCCCGACGGCGGCCAGCACCTGATCGACGTCACGAACGCCAGCCGCACGATGCTGATGGACCTCGAGACGCTCGCGTGGGACGACGAGCTCCGCGAGGTCTTCGGGGTGCCGAGCTCGATGCTGCCTGAGATCCGGTCGTCGTCGGAGGTCTACGGCACGACGCTCGCCGACGGGCCGTTCGGCGGCGAGGTGCGGCTCGCGGGCGACCTCGGCGACCAGCACGCGGCCCTCGTCGGGCAGGCCTGCTTCGAGCCGGGTCAGCTCAAGAACACCTACGGCACAGGCAACTTCCTGGTGCTCAACACCGGCACCGAGATCGTGCGGTCGAGCCACGGACTCCTCACGACCGTGGGCTACCAGCTCGGGGGCCAGGAGCCGGTCTACGCGCTGGAGGGATCGATCGCCGTGACGGGTTCTGCGGTGCAGTGGCTGCGCGACCAGCTCGGCATCATCGACGACGCGGCCGAGACCGAGACACTCGCCGCCAGCGTCGAGGACACGGGTGGCGTGTGCTTCGTGCCAGCCTTCTCGGGCCTTTTCGCGCCGCACTGGCGGCCCGACGCGCGCGGCGTCATCGTCGGGCTCTCGCGGT
>CAYRZN010000158.1:3877-5150 GCA_964428825.1 uncultured Aeromicrobium sp. | reverse complement strand
CTCCTTGAGACCGTCGACGATCTCCTGCGGGTACTCGTCGGCGTGCTCGAGCTCCTGCGCGACCGGGATGATCTTCTCGTCGACGAACTCACGGATCGTCGACAGGATCGCGGTCTGCTCCTCGGTCAATCCCTCGGTGCTGGCGAGACGTCCCATGCGGTGGCTCCTGGTGAAGAAGGGGGGCGACAGCCCACAATGATCAGGGCGACTCTACCCACCGGTAGCCGTGCCCACCCGGGGAGTCGGCTCAGTCGACCAACGGCGGTTCCGCCAGCACCGGCTCACGCGGTGAGCGCCGTGTGACGACGAACACGAGTCCGGCCAGGATCAGCGCGAGCCCGACCCAGACGCCTGCGTGCGGCGACTGGTCGAGGAAGGCGCCCGCGAGCAGTGCCGCCAGGGGCACCTCCAGCAGCAGCATCAGCGAGACGACCGTGGGGCTCATGACGGCCAGCAGGTGGTTGAGGATCGAGTGCCCGAGGAACTGGGCCGCGATCGTCACGCCGGCGATCAGCAGCCAGTCCTTCGCCGAGAAGCCGGTCAGCGGAACCCCGCCCACCACGACCGCGACGAGCAGCGCCAGGCTGCAGACGGAGTAGCAGACTGCGGTGTACGCCGTCGTCGACAGCTCGGTGCGCACGGCACTGCCGGCCACGAGGTACAGCGCGGCGAACAGGCCGCCGGCGACCGCCAGCGCGTCGCCCACGAGGGCCTGGGTCGAGACCGTGAAGTCGAAGCCCGACACGACCAGCACGCCGGTGATCGCCAGGGCGCACCCGATGCCGGCCTGCAGCGGCACGGACCGTCCACGCAGGCGGTCGATCAGCAGGACCCAGACGAGCTGGGTCGTGACGAGCGCGGTGGCAGCGGCCACCGACGTCAGCTTGAGGGACCCGACCCAGGTCGCGAAGTGCAGCGCCAGCATCAGACCCGCCACGACCACGAGGCGACGTCCCCTCGGCGAGAGGGCCCGGAGCTCGTCGCGTCGACGCAGCAGCGTCACGGGTGCCAGGACGGCCGAGGCCGCCGCGTTGCGCCAGAACGCGATCGCCAGGGCAGGGGCGGTCGTGGCGGCCATCAGCGGACCCGAGGCCGACACCCCGAGGATCGCCACGACAGCCAGGAGCACGTTCACCGCATCAGTGTCGGGGATGCGGGCGAAGCCCCGCCCCTTGAGGTGCGAGTGAGGAACGAACGAGCCTCGAAAGGGGTCCCTCAGACCCACATCGTGACCGAGGTTTCGAGGCTCGCGCGCCAGAGCGCACTCACACCT
>CAYRZN010000158.1:0-3867 GCA_964428825.1 uncultured Aeromicrobium sp. | reverse complement strand
GCTGAGCCGCCTGCGACTCGCTCTGGCGAGTTGCAGAAGCGAGCGCGAGGAACGAGCGCGCCGGCTCACTACCCCCAGCTGGTCTCGAGCTCGGAGAGTGCGCTCTCCAGGTGCAGCAGGAGCCGCTGCAGGTGCGGGACCGTGCGACGGCAGCCGATGATGCCGACGTCGAGGTAGCCGGCGCGGCTCGTCAGCGTGATGTTGATGGCCTGGCCGTCCAGCGCGATCGACACGGGGTACGAGCCGTCCATGCGCGCCCCGTTGAAGTACAGCTCCTCGGAGGGGCCGGGCACGTTCGAGACGATGACGTTGAACGGCGGGTGCGTGTACTTGACGAATCCCGGCACCGGCGTGAACGCGAGCGGCAGCATCTGCAGGGCCGAGAACGCCAGGATCTGCGTCGGGGTGAGGTCGCCCAGGATCCGCTTGGCCTGGCGTGAGGAGTAGGCGATCTCCTCCAGGCGTGTCGACCCGTTCTCACGGTCGGTCGCCAGGTTGACGATGATCACGCCGACCTGGTTGCCTCCCTCCTTGCCCTTGGCCGGCGCGTCCGAGCGCAGCGAGAGGGAGACCGGGACCATCGCGGTCATGGGGTCGTCTGGCAGGGCGTTGTTCTCGATGAGGTACTCGCGCAGCGCCCCGGAGACCATCGCGAGCACGACGTCGTTCAGGGTCGTGGCCGACGACTTCGCGACGCGGCGGATCCGCTCGATCTCCCACGACTGGGCCGCGAACCGTCGGGCACCGCCGATCGGGACGTTGAACATCGTGCGGGGCGCCCGCGGGAGGGTGAGGTCGTTGGAGCCGAACGCCTCCATCGCGATGCGGGCCGACGCAGGCAGCAGACCCGCGAGGTCGCCGGCCACGCCACCGGCCGCACCCGCGAGCGACTTCGCCAGGGCGAGCGGCGCGAACCCGCCGCTCGCGGAGTCCTCCCCGTCGTCCTTGCTCCGCGTGCGGGCCGGCTGCAGCCACGGCGGGACACAGTCGTCGGCGTCGGGATCGGTGCTGAGCGAGCGCTGCATCAGGCGAGCGGCCGAGACACCGTCGATCAGCGAGTGGTGCACCTTCGTGTAGACCGCGAAGCGACCGTCCTGCAGACCCTCGACGACGTGGCACTCCCAGAGCGGGCGGTGCCGGTCGAGCAGCGAGCTGTGCCAGAGCGAGGTGGCCTGCAGGAGCTCACGGATGCGCCGCGGCTCGGGCAGGGCCGAGTGGCGCACGTGGTAGTCGAAGTCGATCGACTCGTCGTGCGTCCACCACGTGCTGCCGACGGCGCCGACGGGCTCGGCCGGGCGCTTGCGGAACAGCGGGTTGACGTTGTCGCTGCTGCGGTACCGCTCGAGAACCTCACGCACGAAGTTCGGGCCGGCGTCGGCCGGCGGCTCGAAGAGCTGCAGTCCGCCGACGTGCATGGGGTGCTCGCGCGACTCGGCCAGGAGGAACATCGAGTCGGTCGGCGGCATGAACGGCATGTGTGGGTTCCTCGCGCAAGGTGGTCAGGGCTGGCGTACGCTCATTCAACGAATGTGAATCGCATCACAACATGACACACGATTCGGTGAATGTTCGCAGGTCGCGGAGGGAACGACGCGAGCAGGACCACATCGTGACCGGAGGGAGACACACCATGGGGAGCACGCACCTCACCGTCGCCGCGGACGCCCAGTTCCGCGCCGGCGCCAGTCTGCCGTCGCAGCTGCTGGCCTTCGGCCTCAAGCACTCGGTCCGGCCGCTCCTCGACGCGTGGTCCCGCCTCCCGTTCGACGTCTTTCCCCCCAACCTCCTCGAGCACGCCGCCCGCCTGCTCCCGGCCCCGGAGGGCACCCGGTGGCGCCGCGTCGACCTGAGCCAGTGCGGCGCCGAGCTCGTCCTGGGTGCCGACGTCGCCGACACCCCCGGCCAGGGTGGCGCGATCCTCTACCTCCACGGCGGCGCGTTCCTCACGTGCGGCATCAACACCCACCGCCGCCTCGTCTCGCGCATCTCGTCGGCCTCGGGCGTCCCGGCCCTCAACGTGGGCTACCGCCAGATGCCGTACGAGCCCATCACCGAGTCCGTCGCCGACGGCCTCGACGGGTTGCACTGGCTGCTGGCCCAAGGGCACCGCATCGAGGAGATCACGATCGCGGGCGACTCCGCCGGCGGCTACTTGGCGTTCGCCGTCGCGCGTGCCGCGATGGACGCCGGGCTCGGCCGGCCCGCCGGCGTCGTGGCGCTCTCCCCCCTGCTCGACTTCGATCCCGCCGGCAAGGCCGCGCACCGCAACGCGCACCGCTGCCAGACGTTCTCGCTGCGCGCCGTCTCGCGCCTGACCGACGTCTCCGAGAACCTCGACGCCCGGCGCGGCGTCTCGGGCAGCCGCACGTGTCCGGTCAACATGCCGCTCGCCGACATGCCGCCGGCACTGATCCACGTCGGCTCCCGCGAGATCCTGCTCGCCGACGCCGAGCTCATGGCCAACCGCCTCGTGGCCGCCGGCGTCCCCTGTGACCTCACGGTCTGGGACCGCCAGGTCCACGTGTTCCAGGCCGCCGCGTCCTGGGTGCCCGAGGCACGCGCCGCGATCGGCGAGATCGGCCGGTTCGTCGCCGGTCTCGAGGGTCGCGTCGAGTCGCGCCCGTCCTCGACCCAGAACCTCGGCCACGTCAGTGCCGTGGCGTCGCGGCGCAGCTCCGCAGCACCGGCCTGACGCCAGACCCGCCGGTAGGGTGCTGACGTGAGCAGCATGCCCGGACGCATCTTCCTGTCCCGCGTCGTCGGACAACCGGTCTTCGACCCGGCCGGCGACCGTGTGGGCAAGCTGCGTGACGTCGTCGTCACGGTCAGGTCCACCGGCAGCCGCCCTCGGGTGCTCGGGCTCGTGGTCGAGGTCCTGGGGCGCCGCCGCGTGTTCCTGCCGATCACCCGCGTCACGTCGCTCGACGGTGGTCAGATCATCACGACCGGCGTCGTCAACATGCGCCGGTTCGAGCAGCGCAAGCACGAGACGCTCGCGGTGCACGAGCTGTTCGACCGTCAGGTCACGACCCGCGACGGCGTCGCCGGGGAGGTCTTCGACCTCGCGATGGAGATGGACGCCCGCCGCGACTGGCACCTGACCCACGTCGCCGTGCAGGAGTCGGGCAAGAGGTTCGGCCGCCGCGGCGCCACCCACACGCCCGAGTGGTCCGACGTCATCGGCCTGGCCGACGAGGACTCCGCCCAAGGGGCCCAGCACCTGCTCGCGACGATGGACGACCTGCGGGCGGTCGACCTTGCCAACGCGCTGCTGGAGCTCACGCCGAAGCGGCGGCTCGAGATCGCCTCGGAGCTCGGCGACGAGCGGCTCGCCGACGTGCTCGAGGAGCTGCCGGCACGCGCCCAGGTCGAGATCCTCGGCGTCCTCGACCCCGAGCGCGCCTCCGACGTCATCAGCGAGATGAACGACGACGACGCGGCCGACCTCCTGGGCTCGCTGCCGCCGGCCACCGCCGAGCAGCTGCTGCAGCGCATGGAGCCCGACGACGCCGAGGACATGCGCCGACTCCTGACCTACGAGGAGGGCACCGCCGGCTCGATGATGACGACCGATCCGGTCGTGCTCGCGCCCGACGCCACGATCGCGGAGGCCCTCGCCCGGGTCCGCGAGCCCGACCTGATCCCTGCCCTCGCCTCGATGGTCTACGTCTGCCGCCCCCCGGTCGAGACGCCCACCGGGCGGTTCCTGGGTGTCGTGCACCTGCAGGCACTGCTGCGGCACCCGCCGTCGACCCTCGTCAGCGCGATCGTCGACGACGACATCGAGTGGCCCCGGCCCGAGTCCTCGCTGGCCGACGTCTCCGGCCTGCTCGCGGCGTACAACCTCGTGGCGCTGCCCGTCATCGA
>CAYRZN010000157.1:0-5257 GCA_964428825.1 uncultured Aeromicrobium sp. | reverse complement strand
TGTTCACGCGGGCGAAACGTGCGCCTCAGCGTGTCGCCGCTCCCGGGCGCGGGTGCGGGCGTAACTTGCGAGTGTGTTGATGCTCGCCCCTGAGCCTGACCGCCCCACTCGCACCGACGACTAGGGCCGGCGCAGGGCGCGCGCGGGCTCGGTAGGGAGAACAGCCATGGCTGTCCACGAGAGCCTGCGACGCACGTACGTCCTCGACACGAGCGTGCTCCTGGCGGACCCGGGAGCCCTGACCCGGTTCCACGAGCACGAGGTCGTCGTGCCCGTGGTCGTGATCACCGAGCTCGAGGCGAAGCGCCACCACCCCGAGCTGGGCTACTTCGCCCGGTCGGCCCTGCGGTACCTCGACGACCTGCGGGTGCAGCACGGCACGCTCGACGCGGCCCTGCCGATCGGCGACGAAGGGGGCACGCTGCGGGTCGAGCTGAACCACATCGACTCGTCGTCCCTGCCGGCCGGGTTCCGCCTCGGCGACAACGACACGCGCATCCTCAGCGTGGCGAAGAACCTCGCCGACGAGGGACGTGCCGTCACGCTCGTCTCCAAGGACCTGCCGATGCGGGTCAAGGCCTCGGCCGTGGGCCTGGCCGCCGAGGAGTACCGCGCCGAGCTGGCGCTCGAGTCGGGCTGGACCGGCATGCGCGAGCTCGAGGTCGACGTCGCCGACCTCGACACGCTCTACGACACCGGCTCGCTCGAGCTCGAGGCGGCGGCGGAGCTCCCGTGCCACACGGGCCTGGTGCTGCTCAGCGACAAGGGCAGCGGACTCGGCCGCGTCATGGCCGACAAGAGCGTCCAGCTCGTCCGTGGCGACCGGGAGGCCTTCGGGGTCCACGGGCGGTCGGCGGAGCAGCGGGTCGCGCTCGACCTCCTGCTCGACCCCGAGATCGGCATCGTCTCGCTCGGCGGACGTGCCGGCACCGGCAAGTCGGCCATGGCCCTGTGTGCCGGTCTCGAGGCCACGATGGAGCGCGGCCAGCACAAGAAGGTCGTGATCTTCCGTCCGCTGTACGCCGTCGGCGGGCCGGAGCTGGGCTACCTGCCGGGCAGCGAGTCCGAGAAGATGGGTCCGTGGGGCCAGGCGGTCTACGACACGCTCGGCGCAGTCACGTCGCCGGCGGTCATCGACGAGATCCTCGATCGCGGGATGCTCGAGGTCCTGCCGCTGACGCACATCCGCGGTCGATCGCTCCACGACTCGTTCGTGATCGTCGACGAGGCGCAGTCGTTGGAGCGCAACGTGCTCCTGACCGTGCTGTCGCGGATCGGGGCCAACTCCAAGGTCGTCCTGACCCATGACGTGGCCCAGCGCGACAACCTCCGCGTCGGGCGGCACGACGGCGTCGTGGCGGTCGTGGAGAAGCTCAAGGGGCACCCGCTGTTCGCCCACGTCACGCTGACCCGGTCGGAGCGTTCGCCCGTCGCGGCGCTCGTGACGGAGATGCTCGAGGACGTCACCCTCTGACACGTCGGCACCGGCACGACACGGTCCGTCCGCGGGGTCTCGGCGGACCGTGTCGTGTGCCACAGTGGTCCCCGTGACCAGCCGAGGGAGGGGGCACGCCGCCGTCGTGACGGCGGGCGCGCTCGTCATGGTGAGCCTGACGGGCTGCGCCTCGGGCGCACGCGACGCCGACCCCGGCGAGCCCACGACCGTGCGCTGGTACGTCGAGGACGCGAGCAGCTACGCGGCGCTCGCCCGCGCCTGCAGCGACGACTCCGCCGGCGACTTCCGTCTGGAGCTCGTCGAGGCGCCCGCCGACCCGGCCGAGCGCCGGGTCGACCTCCTGCAGCGGTTGAGGACGGGCGACGACCTCGACGTGATTGGCCTCGACACGGGCCTCGTCGCGGAGCTCGCGGCGTCGGACCTGCTCGCCGACCTCTCGGACCCGGTCGTCGACGACCTGACCGCAGGACGCACGGACCCCTCGGTCGACGCCGTCACGGTGGACGGTGTCGTCGTCGCCGCGCCGTGGACCTACGAGCCCCAGGTGCTGTTCCACCGGGGCTCTGCCGCCGAGCGGGCCGGCCTGGACATGACCGCGCCCGTGACGTGGAACCAGGTGAGCGGTGGCGCGGCTCGTATCGGCGGATCACTGCAGGTCGCGGGCACGACGACCGACTGGGTCCGTGCGCTGGTCGCCGGCGCGACGGACGAGGCGTCCACGGACCTCGACGGCCTGCTGACGGCCCTCGCGGGAGCGCCGGGCGAGGCAGCCGGGGGTGTGGTGCGCACCTACGCCGCCTCCGAGGTCGGACCGGGCGCGGCGCCGGACGCCGCCACGGCGTTCGCAGCACCCGGGGGCGCGTTCCTCGTCGGACCTGCCTCGTTGCTCCTCTCGCCCGACCTCGCGCCCGTCGTGGGCGAGCTGCGCGTCGCGCCGTACCCGCTGACGTCCGCCTCCGCAGGGCGGTCGCGTCCCCCCGTGGGCGGGACGTCGCTGGCGGTCGCCGGTGCCACGGTCCACGAGGACGTCGCCGTCGAGGCGATCACGTGCCTCACGGACGCCCCGGCACAGACGTCCCTGGTGACGACGACGGGGCACCTGCCCACCCTCACCGAGGTCCTGGGCTCGACCGAGGTCGCCGAGACCTTCGGCGACGACCTCGAGGTCCTGCTCGAGTCGCTCGTCGACGGCGTCCCGGAGCCGGTCTCGGCGGACGCCCACCTGGTCGCGGCGGCGATCGAGGCGGCGTGGGCGCCCGTGACCGACGTGCAGTCCGCCACGCCGGCCGACTCCGCCCGTGAGGCACGTCGGCTCCTGGACGGTGGTCTGGCGTGAGCACCCTGGAGATCGTCGACGGGACCCGCTCCGCGACCCGCGGCCAGCTCGCGCGCGCCGCCCCGGGTCTGGTGCTGCTCGTGCTGGTGGTGCTGGTGCCGCTCGGCTGGCTCGTCTGGCTCTCGCTCCACGACTCCGGTCCCGGGTCGACGGGGTCCTGGGTCGGGGTCGACCACTACGCCGCGGTCCTCGGGTCGTCGTCGTGGTGGACCGCCATCGCCACCACGGCGGTGGTTACCGGTGCGCTGGTGGTCGGGCAGCTCCTGCTCGCCCTGGTGTTCGCGGTCGCCCTGTGGCACCTCTCGGTGCTGTGGTGGCCCCTGCGCTTCCTCGCCCTCGTCCCGGCCGGGATCGGGCTGGTCGTCGGGGCGCAGGCCGGCCGGGCCGCGGTCGACGGCGGTTTCCTCGCGACGTGGTTCGACCTCGACGGCGGCGGTGCCACGGCAGCGCTCGCGGGTGTCGTGCTCGGTGAGCTCTGGCGCACGACCGGCCTGGTCGTGGTCCTGGTCCACGCCGGGCTGGCGCGGGTGCCTGCCCCGCTCCTCGACGCGGCGGTCGCCGACGGCGCGAGCTCCTGGCAGCGCTGGTGGCGTGTGACCTGGCCGGCGCTCAGCCCGGCGATCGTGGCGATCGTGGTCTTCCGGCTCCTCGACTCGTGGCGCCTGCTCGACGGTCCGTGGCTCGTGCGCGAGGAGGGCTCGTTCCGCACCACGGCCTCGGCCGTGGTCGCCGACAACGCGTTCGCGACGTTCGCGACCGGGCCCGCCGCTGCCGCCGGGGTCGTGCTCGTCGTCCTGGCCCTGCTGCTCGCCGGGCTGGCGCTGGCTGTCGCGAGGGTGGTGAGGGTGCGATGACCCCCACCATCCCGTCGGTCCGCTCGCGGTTGTCGGCCGCGATCGTCGCGTTCGTGGTCGGGTTCGGCCTGGCCAACCTCGCGATCTTCACGATCCCGCCGCCGGACCAGGTCCTGTGGGTCGTCGTGGCGGGCGTCCTGATGCTGACGAGCGCCTGGGGCGTCCTGGTCGCCGACTCGCCGCGTCGGGTCTCGGTCTGGGCCGTGCTCGGTGCGGAGGCCTTCGCCGTGTTCACCCTCGTGCCGTTGCTGTGGCTGGTCTCGCTCGCCACGGCCGGCGGGACGACGCCCACCTCGCTCTGGCCCGAGGCCTGGAGCGGCAGCGGCTTCCGTGAGCTCGCCGACGACGGTGTGCTGCGCGAGGCCGCGATCCTGTCCGCCTCGGCCGCAGGCCTCGCCACGCTCCTCGCGGCGCTGCCCGCCCTCGGTCTGGCGGTCCTCCTGGTCCGGTCGCGCTGGCGACCGCGGCGATTCGTGCGCGCCGCCGCCGTCACCGCCGTGCTGCTCCCCGCCGTCGCGCTCGCCATCGGGGCCGGCGACCTGCTGCTGCGGGTCGGCGCCGCCCCGTCGCCGTTGCTGCGGGTCACGATCGTCCAGATGGCGATCGCGGTGCCGCTGGCGACGTGGGTCTTCGCGTCGGCGCTGCAGGCCGCGCCGTGGAACCTGGTCGACGCGGCGCGTGTCGACGGCGCCCGGGGCCGCACCGTGCTCGTGCGGGTGCTGCTGCCCACCGTCGGGCCGGCCCTGGTCGTCGGACTCGCGCTCACCGCCGTCGTGACCGCCCAGGACCTCGCACTCGCCACCTCCGTCACGGGACCCCAGGCCACGACGCTGCCCGCCGTCCTGCTCGACCGCGCCCACGACCCCGGATCCGTGGCCGTCGTCGCGGCTACCGGACTGTGCTGGGGCGTCCCCGTGGCGGTGCTCGCCCTCGTGGCGCCCCGCACCATCACCCGTCTTCTGGGAGGGTCGTACCGATGAGTTCCCTGCAGCTGCGCGGCGTCACCGTCGCCGGACCCACCGGTCCACCGCTCCTCGACGCCGTCGACCTCGACCTGGCCGACGGCGAGTCGGTCGCGGTGATCGGACCCTCGGCCGCCTCCCGCACGGCGCTCCTGCGCACGATCGTGGGCCTGCAGGCGCCTGACGCGGGCGAGATCCTGATCGACGAGGTCGACGTCACGGGTCGCGCGCCCCGGCGCCGCGACGTCGCGATGGTCTTTGCCGACCACGCCCTCCACCCGCGCCGCGACGTGCTCGACAACCTGACCTTCGCCGCCACGCTGCGTCGCAAGCACGACCGCGCCGAGCTGGCCGAGCGTGTGGAGCAGGTCGTCGACGACCTCGCCCTCCGCGACGTGCTCGACCTGCGCCCGCACCGACTGGGCATCGACCAGCAGCAGCGCGTGGCCATCGGGCGCAGCCTGGTGCGCGACGCCAGCGTGTGGCTCTTCGACGACCCGTTCGCGGCGCAGTCCGAACGGGTGCGGCCGCACCTGCGCTCGGTCGTGCTGCGCTGGCAGACCGATCGCGAACGCACCTCCTTGATCACGACCTCGTCGGTCGACGAGGCGCTGAGCCTGGTCGGACGCGTTGCCGTGCTCCACCAGGG
>CAYRZN010000156.1:1226-5333 GCA_964428825.1 uncultured Aeromicrobium sp. | reverse complement strand
GTCCGACCGGCGTCGTCCGCCCCAAGCTCGAGACCGACCCGGCCGACGCCGCCGGCATCGCGATCCTGTCCGCCGGCCACGTACTGATCCCCACGAACGCCCGCCGATCGCGCGACCAGCAGCCCAACACCGTCGTCATCAACGGCAAGCAGCGGATCAAGTCGATAGACACCGGAGGCAACTACCTACGCGAGTGGCAAGACAGCACCATGACCGTCACCAACGACGCCGATGCACCCAGGTCCCGATCGGTCGACGCGCTCGTGTGGCTGCGCGACATCAACCTGCCCACCGACGACACCCCCGCCGTCGCCAACGAGGGCCTCGTGCGCGAACGTCTCAGCACCGCCTACCGCCCCGACGACGCCGCCCTGATCGACGAGTGGGTGTATGACCGGCTCACCGTCGTGGCCGCCGCGATGTCGACCGACGAGTTCGCCGCGATCGCGCCCATGCTCGTCAGCAACTCTCCCGAACAAGGTGACGGTGTCGCCCAGCGCCAGGTCCTCATCTTCGACGTCGACCCAGCCGTCGACCTCAGCGGCCGCGGCCGCATCGCCGGCCGCCTGGTCGCCGGCACGGTCGACCTCATGGGCGGGGACCTCACCTACGACCTCCAGCTGGCGCCAGGGGTCCTCGAGCCCGGTGCGAGCGCGATCACCGCCGCCCAGCTCGCTGCTGGCCCCTACGCAAACTCCGTGCCCGCCGCGTTCGGCACCACGACCGCCCTCGACATGCGCCTCGTGCGCGCATAGGAGCACCCATGCCACGCCTGGTCCTGCCGTCCCCGAGTGACAACACCGCGCTCGCCCTGGTCTACAACCGCATCCGCCAGCTCGCGGCCGCGATCCACATCGAGCGCGGCACCGCGTCGTTCACTACCGACAGCGGTTTCGTCACCTTCACCGACATCGTGTTCGACGCGGCTTTCACTGGCGTGCCGACCGTCACCGCCACGCCGGTCACCGCCGTCCCGAACGCTCTGTGGTGCTCGGTCAGCAACGTGACCGTCAACGGCTTCCGCCTGCATGCCTACCGCGCCGCGACCGGCAGCGCGTCCTCGAGCTTCGCCTGGGTCGCGGTCCGATGATTCTCTGGCCCAACGGCAAGATCACCGTCCCCGAGTCCCGCTCGGAGTTCGGACCCCGACTGCACCCCGTCGACCAGGTCTGGAAGAACCACAACGGTCTCGACCTCGTCGGCTTCTCGACGGTCCGTTCACCCGTGACAGGTCGGGTCATCACTGCCGGCAGGCTCGGCTCCGCTGGCAACGTCGTGGACGTGCTCGAGGACGGCACCGGCCACGTCTTCCGCCACTTCCACCTGAAGTCGATCGCCGTCCGCGACGACCAGCGGGTCACCGCCGGCGACCCGGTCGGCGTCATGGGCGCCACCGGCAAGGTCACCGGCGTTCACCTGCACTTCGAGGTCCGCGTCAACGGCGTGCCACAGAACCCCCGCACCTACTACGCGTCTCGTCCCGCACCCGCACCGAAGCCAGTCCGCAAGCTCACCCACGGAGGACCCATGACCATCTACCTGCACCAGGAGAACGGAAAGACGATCGCGACCCTGGCCCACAACGGCGGGTTCGCTCGGATCAACTACAACCCCGGCCCCTGGCCCAAGGACAAGCCCAAGGGCCAGTATCAGAACCTCATCGAGGCCGGGGTCAAAGCAATCTGGATGGACCCGGTCACGGTCTCCGAGCTCATCAAGGATGCTCGCGGAGCGAACCGATGACCGCCCGCATGCGCCGCTACGCCCCCCACAGGGGCGCAGCGGCCACCAGGGCGGCCGAGTGGGCCGGGCGCGGCTACCAGGCCGGCTGGTGCCTGCGATGGGCCGCCTACGAGGTCCTGGGCGTCGCCCCGACCGCCGTCGATGCGAGCACCTACTGGCTCGAGGCGCTCGAGCGCGGGGAGGCGGTCGAGCACGAGGCTGGCGACGTGATTCCTGTCGGTGCGCTGCTCATCTGGGACGGTGGCCCGCATGGGCACGCGGCGATCATGCTCGAGGACGGTCTGATCGCCACCACCGACCTGCCCGTGCGCTCCCGCGTCGGCGTCGTCCCGCTCGAGGTCGTGCACGACGAGTGGGGCTATGACCTCGCCGGCTACGTCACCACCGACGGGAACGGCTGGATCCTCGCGTGAGTGTGCTCGAGGTTGTGGACGCTCTCGGCCCCGAGCACCGCGAGGTCATCACCACCGGCGGCTACATCATCGCCGCCCTGATCGCCGCCGTCAGCGGAATTCTGGTCGCCTTGATCCAGTCGGGCCGCAAGGCCGCCAAGCGCGCCGCATCGCAGACCGAGACCAATGGTGACGACCACACTGCCGTCGCCGAACTGCTCGCCGCTCAGAGCGACGTACTCGACCAGGTGCAGGCCGAGCTGATCCGTCAGCGCAACACCAACGAGGCCCACGCCCGACAGTCCGAAGCCCGCCACCGCGAGAGCCGTCAGGACAGCCTCAACATCCGCGACGAGATGCGCCTCGAGCGCGAGGAGCGCGTGGCCCTCGCAACCTACGTCGTCGAGAACCTGCCCAAGAAGGAGACACCATGAACCTCAAGTCGATCAGCAAGGCCATCGCCGGCGCGCTCGGCGCGGCTGTCGTCGCGCTCGGCACAGCGATGGCCGACGGAGACCTCACTCGACCCGAAGTGATCGTCGCCCTGGGCGCCGGCCTCGTCGTCGGCGGTGGAGCGGTCTACGCCGCGCCTGCAAATGAGGTCGTCCGGTGACCGCGCTCGCCACCGGAACGGTCACGTTCGACGGCGCAGCGGCGTCCGGGACGACCAAGGACGGCGTCGCCGGCACGTTCGTGCTCACCCCACAGCGCCGGCGCCTGGTCACCGAGGACGCCGAGTCGATCTGGCCCGCGATCGTTACGCTCGCGGTCGTCGACGGCAAGGTGACAGGCGAGGTCCTGGCAACGTCGATCGACGGCGTGTCCCCGACGTCGTGGCTCTGGCGGGTGCACCCCGAGCTCGAGGACGCCGCGGGCAAGGTTCTCCCCTGGCCGGCGTTCGACCTCGAGGTGCCCGCCGGCAGCACCGTCGACCTCTCCAACGTCGCCCCGGTCGGCACCGACGCTAAGGGGCGCGACGTGCTGCGCGGCACCCCCGGTCGCGGCATCGTTGACGGCGGTCTCGCGATCGTCGACGACGACCTCGTGGTCACGTACACCGACGGGACCACCGAGGACGTCGGCCCGCTCCCGGTCGCCCCTCCTCTGCCGCCGCTCCCGCCCGCCCCGGTGACGTCGGCCAACGTCGCAGCTGCGCTCACGGTCGATGGGCCGGCCAAGCAGGAAGTTATTGCCCAGAACCTCGCAGGGCTGACCACGGCTGGCCCGGTGCGTGACGCGGCCGACGCGCGAGCGTCGACCCGGATCGCCGCCGAGGTCCCTGCCCTCGTCGCGGCTGGCGCGGCGACCGTCGCCACCACGTCCCGCGTGCGCGCCCCGGTCCCTCCGATGGCATCCAACGTCAAGCGCATGGTGGGCGCCTTCCTGTCGGGCCACGGGTGGGCCAACGGTGGCGCAGGGGCAACGTTCGACCTCAACTACACCGGCGACTTCCTGCTCGGCGACCGGTGCACGCGCGCCGTGTCGGCAGGCACGGGCAATACGTGGTGGATTCAGAAGTCCGGCCTCGCGCTCGACCTGACCAACACGCACGTCCGCGTCATGTTCAAGCTCAAGGATCGGTCCAAGCTGACGACGTTCCGGCTCTACATGGGCGATGCGTCCCTGTCGAACAACATCAACTTCGTCATCGCGGCCGGGGCGGGCAACGCCGCGTCCCCGATCCAGTCCGGCGAGTGGATCACGATGGACCTGCCACTGTCGCAGTTCACCACGGTCGGCACGCCGAACCTTGCCGCGATCGACACGGCCCGCATTGTCGGCGCGGACACGGGCGGCGGCAACGTCGCAGAGATCCTGTGGGGCGGCATCGCCACCACGCCACGCGACGAGCTCGGCCGCTTCCCGAGCGGCGGCTTGTCGTTCGGCCTCGATGACACGCTCGTCGCCGCGTACACCAAGGCCCGCCCGATCCTCGACCGCTATGGCTACCGGGCGACTCTGTTCCCGATCC
>CAYRZN010000156.1:0-1216 GCA_964428825.1 uncultured Aeromicrobium sp. | reverse complement strand
GATCCTGTCGCGTATCGGTGGCGGGGCTTCGTACCTCACCCTCGCGCAGGTGCTCAAGATGCGTGACCAGGGCTGGGAGATTGCCGCTCACGCCACGACCGACGCCGTGCACAACGCGGGCATCACGGCCATGACTGAGGCGCAGATCGTCGCCGAGCTAGAAGCCCTGCGCCAGTGGAACGCAGACCACGGGTGCATGACCACGACCTACGCCTACCCGCTCGGGTACCGCAATGCGACGGTCGCGCCCGTGGTGTCGCGCTACTACTCGGCCGCGCGCCTCGCCGCGTCGGTCGGGCCGGTCAACGTCCGCCCCGAGGACGCCTACCGCGTCGGTGCCGTCAACGTCGCAGGTCTGTCGCTCGCCACTCTCAAGGCACACGTCGATGCGGCAGTCGCTCAGAAGACGCACCTCGCGTTCGTACTCCACAACATCGTCGACTCGGGCGCCAGCGGCAACGACATCCTGACCGCGACCCTGTCCGACCTTGTGGATTACATCGCCGCGTCGGGCATCGCTGTGCGGACGTTCGGTGAGGTCATGGCCGCCGCCGCTGCCTGACCGTCTGACTCGACCACGTAACTGGCGGCCTACCCGAGGTCGGGCCGCGTCGCCAGGAGCAGCCCGAAAGCCATGAGCGCACCAAAGCGACAGATGAGGGAGAGCTCGAACAGGAACCGCTTCACGCGGGTATCCTGCCCGAGCTCTCCCTCGTCTGTCAGCCAGTTCGTCCGTACTTCTCCTGCGCGCTCTGCCGGCGCATCCCCAGTGCATCGCCGACCGCCGCCCCCTACACGCCCCACTTGGACCGCTGGCCTCGCACGGCATCCCCGATCGCCTCGTCGAGCTGCTCGCGCAGCTCGAGCGGCAGGGGCAGGTCCTCGGGGTCCGCATCGGCGAATCGGCGCCCTGCAGCCCTGATCATGCGCCCGAGCATCGCTGCATACTCGTCGTTCTCCCTGTACCGATTCACCGTCAGGCCCTCCCTGACGCTCGCCGGGTCACGCGGCGGCCGCCATCATCGCGGCCCGGACGTCGTCGTTGTGGACGAGCGTGTAGATCGACGTGGTCTCCGGCTTGGCGTGCCCCAGGAACTCCTGGACGGCCCGCAGATCCTTGGTCTGGTGGTAGGCCACGGACCCGGCCCGGTGCCTCAGCGAGTGCGGGCCGTGGCGCTCGAGCTCACGGCTCACGAGCTTGGCCAGGTGGTGTCCC
>CAYRZN010000155.1:0-5441 GCA_964428825.1 uncultured Aeromicrobium sp. | reverse complement strand
TACCAGCTGGACTTGAGCGAGCCGCCACGACCGAACACGTCGATCAGCGGCAGCTTGGGCACGGTCATGTCGGGCGTGGGCACGCCCACCAGCACGACGGTGCCGGCGAGGTCGCGCGCGTAGAACGCCTGCTTCCAGGTCTCCGGGCGTCCGACGGCCTCGATGACGACGTCGGCGCCCTCGGCCCCCGGGTAGGTCTGCGCGGAGATCTCCTTGATCGCCTCGACCGGGTCGACCTTCGAGGAGTCGACCGTGTGGGTCGCCCCGAGCTTCGTGGCGGTCTCGAGCTTCTTGGCGTCGATGTCGACCGCGATGATCGGGCTCGCGCCGGCGAGCGCGGCACCGGCGACCGCGGCGATGCCGACGCCGCCGCACCCGATGACGGCCACGGACGTGCCGCGCGTGACGCCACCGGTGTTGATCGCGGCACCGATGCCGGCCATGACGCCACAACCCAGCAGGCCGACGGCGGCCGGGCGAGCGGACGGGTCGACCTTGGTGCACTGGCCGGCCGCCACGAGGGTCTTGTCGGCGAACGCGCCGATGCCGAGCGCGGGGGAGAGCTCCGTGCCGTCCGCGAGCGTCATCTTCTGGGTCGCGTTGAAGGTGTTGAAGCAGTACTGCTGCTCACCGCGGTTGCACGCGCGGCAGTCACCGCAGACGGCCCGCCAGTTCAGGACGACGAAGTCGCCCGGTGCGACCTCGGTGACGTCGGGCCCGACGGCCTCGACGACGCCGGCGGCCTCGTGCCCCAGCAGGAACGGGAACTCGTCGTTGATGCCGCCCTCGCGGTAGTGGAGGTCGGTGTGGCAGACGCCGCACGCCTGCACCTGCACGACCGCCTCACCCGGCCCGGGATCCGGCACGTTGATCGTGACGAGCTCGACCGGAGCTCCCTTCGCGCGGGCGATGACTCCCGAGACCTGCTGCATGTGCTGCACCCTTCGTCGACTGCTCGCCAGTCTGTCAGAGGCGTGAGCGGCGTCACCCGCGCATGGTCTCGGCGGGAGCGGGTACGGGCCAGGAAACCGGTGGGCAGATCGGCCCACCGCGCATTCCTGGAGGAACCATGCTGAGGAAGACCACCATCCTGGCCGCCGCCGGCATCGGCTACGTGCTCGGCACCCGCGCCGGCCGCGAGCGGTACGAGCAGATCGTGTCCGCGTTCGACGGAGTGAGGTCGAACCCGCAGGTGCAGAAGGCCGCCGCCCAGGCTCAGGACTACGCCGCCCAGCAGGCGCCCGTCGTGAAGGAGAAGGCCCAGGAGGCCGCCACGAGGGCGACCGACAAGGTCAAGGACGTCGTCTCGTCAGGAGACGACTCGGACCTGGACACCTCGGTGCCCGGCGCTCCGAGCGGCGACACCCCGAAGGCGCACGGCGATCCGCTGCCGGGCACGCCCGAGAACCCCGTGCAGGCCGACCATGGCTGACCGCGGCGCGCCGCAGGACGCGACGGTCGGTGAGCTCGCGGTCCAGCTGACCGAGCAGACGAGCTGGCTCGTGAAGGATGAGGTCGAGCTGGCGAAGGCCGAGATCCGCGACAGCGTCAAGCACGCGGGCATCGGTGCCGGACTGTTCGGCGCCACCGGGCTGCTCGCGCTGCTCGGTCTCGGCACCTTGGTGGCCGCGGCCGTCGCGGCGTTCGCGCTGGTCGTGGACGTGTGGCTGGCCGCACTCATCGTCGCCGCGATCCTGTTCGCGATCGCGGGCGTGGGCGCGTTGCTGGGCGTGAAGCAGGTCAAGGAGGTCGGGCCGCCGAACACCGCGGAGAACGTCAAGAAGGACCTGGCCGCAGCGAAGGGGGAGCACGCATGACCGACACGAACCGTCCCGGACCCGGAGCGTCGGCCACGGAGATCGAGGCCGACATCGAGCGCACCCGCGAGCAGCTCGCCGACACGATCGACGAGCTCGGAGCGCGGCTCGCGCCCGCCCACGTGGCGGCCCAGGCGAAGGACGGGGTCGTCGCACGCTGGCCGCAGCTGGCGGTGCTGGGCGTCACCGCCGTGGCGATCGTCGTGGCCTGGCGGCGTCTGTGAGGTGATTGGTCGAGGCGCCGGACGGGTACTCCCGGGCCATGACCACCATCAGCAGAACGTTCACCGTCGACCCCCAGCCCGCTGTCGTGCTGGACTACCTGAAGGACTTCTCGAACGCCGAGGCCTGGGACCCGGGCACCGAGACGTGCGTGCGTCTCGACGACGGACCCGTGGTCGTGGGCAGCACGTGGAAGAACACCTCGAAGATCGCCGGTGTCTCGACCGAGCTGGTCTACGAGCTCGTCGAGCTCACTGACGCGAAGGTCGTCTTCGAGGGCAAGAACGAGACCGCCGAGACGACGGACACGATCGAGGTCGTGGCGGCGGGCACCGGCTCGGAGATCACGTACACCGCCGTCATCGAGATGAGCGGTGCCGCGAAGCTGGCCACGCCGGTCGTGAAGCTGGTCTTCGAGAAGATCGGCAGTGACACCGAGGACGACATGGTCACGGTGCTCAACCGTCTCTGATGCTCCCCGGCCGGGGACGAACGAAGGCCCTGACCCGATGACTCGGGTCAGGGCCTTCCCCACATGCGTGATGTGGGGGTCTACGGGGCGGGGGGACCGTCCGGTCGGGGCTCGGTCTGCGGCTCCGGCACGACGTCGGGATCGGCAGGGCCGGGAAGACCCGGCTCGATGACGGGCTCGGCTCCGGGAACACCCGGTTCCACGGGCTTGACCGGCTGGTCCGGTTCAGGTGGTGCGACGGTCATGTCGCTCCTTCCATCGGGGTCGCCGGGGGAGTACCCCGGGGCGGACAGCTCATGCGCGTGGTGGTCAGCTGGCCATCTGGGTCAGGCCCATGCCGTCGCGGATCCGATCGATCACGGCGGTGAGCCGCCGCGAGACCTGCATCTGCGAGATGCCCAGCTCGCGGCCGATGTCCGCCTGCGTGCGGCCCTCGACGAACCGCATGCCGAGGAGATGCCGGTCCTGCGCGCTGAGGGCACGGATGCTGGGCCCGACGGCCTGCAGGTCCTCGGCGAGCTCGAGATTGTGGTCGATCGTGCCGATCGTGTGCCCGAAGGGCGTGCCGTCACCCGGCGCCGGGGCGTCGAGCGACCGGGGGGAGAACGCGCCGACGACGGAGTCGGCCTCACGCAGGGACGTCTCGCTCTCGCCGATCCGCTCAGCGACCTCGGCCGGCGTGGCGTCACGGGACAGCTCGCTACGTAGATCCTCGCGGGCGACGTTGGCTGCGGCCTGCACCTCCTGCACGTGGCGTCCGGGTCGCACGACCCAGGCGCTGTCGCGGAAGTGGCGACGAAGCTCGCCGAGGATCGTGGGGACGGCGTAGGCGGTGAAGGATCGACGGTCGGCGTCGAACCGGCGGACGGCCTTCAGCAGGCCGAGACGGGCGACCTGCTCAAGGTCGTCGGAGGCGACGCCGCGACCGTTGTAGCGGCGCGCGAGACGGCGGGCGAGAGCGAGGTTGTTCTCGAGGACCTGGTTCTGAAGGGCCTCGCGGCGCGGCGACAGCTCGTCGCGGGCCTGGGCGAGGAGCAGGTGCGACTGCTCCTCGAGCGTGGTGGGAGATGACATGGCACGTTCCGTTCTCGAGGAAGGGGAACGGCTGGAGGCTCAACCGGTGACGCATGGACTTGTCCCTCCACGGAACCACGCCTGGGCCAACCCGGCAAGGCGAGGCGGAGTTCCGCCCCTTGACGTGCGACGAGGAACGAGGAGCTTCGACAGGGGTACCTCGGCCAGCGGACGACGTCAGGATCACCAGCCGCTGGGTAGCACGGGTCATCGCGACGTAGCGGTCGACCGCACCTGGCACGCCGGCACCGAGACGATCAGGGTCCACGAGGAGGACGAGGTCGAACTCCAGCCCCGTGGCCAGCGCGGGCGTGAGCGAGCGCACGCGGTCCGGCGCCGCGGCGAGGGGATGACCGTGGGCGCTGATGACGCACGCGACGCCGTCCTCGGTCGCCCACCACTGCGCCAGCACGGCGTCGAGGTCGGAGAGCGGCCGGTGCTCGACCGGGACGCCCGAGACGCGCACCGACGTCGGCACGTTGGCGTCGGGCACGGCGGCGCGGATGACCGGCTCCGCCTCCGCCATGACCTCCGCCGGCGTGCGGTAGTTGATCCTCAGCGAGGCGGTCGTGGCGTGGTCGATCCCGATGCGCGCGAGGCGCGCCGCCCACGACTCGGTGAACCCTCGGCGGGCCTGAGCCCGATCGCCCACGATCGTGAGGCTTCGCGACGGACACCGGGCGAGCACCATCTGCCACTCGGCGTCGGTCAGCTCCTGCGCCTCGTCGACCACGACGTGGGCGAACGGTCCGGCCAGGGCGTCGGGATCGGCGGTGACGACGGCGCTCTCGTCCTCGAGCGACACCTGCATGTCCGCGCCGCGCAGCGTCCTCATGAGGAGCAGCTCGGAGTCGTCGTTCGCGATCAGCTCGTCCACGACCAGGTCCATCCGCGCACGATCCGCCGCCAGCGTCCTCTCGTGCTCGCGTCGACGGCGTGAGGAGTCGGGATCGCCGAGTCGTCGACGCGCGGCGTCGAGCAGCGGAAGGTCGGACGTCGTCCACGCGTACGGGTCGTCGCGCTGCAGCAGCGCCACCTCCTCCTCGGTCAAGGTGGGAGCGCAGCGGCGCAGGTAGGCGGGCACCGACCAGAGGTCGGCGACGAGGTCGGCCGGGTCGACGATCGTCCAGGCGCGGTCGAACGCGTCGACCAGGACGCTGCGCTCGAGGGCTCGTCGCAGCGGCTCGATCGGCACCCCGTCCTCCTCGACGCCGTCCTCGTCGAAGCCGCCCGTCTCGTGCAGGTCGGCGACGATCTCGACGAGGGCGTCCCAGACCTGGTCGCGGGCCTCGTTGTGGGGTACGCCGGGGTCGGCGGCGCCGAACGCCTCCACCCAGTCGGCGGGACGCAGACGCACCGTGGCCCACGGCGTCTCGACGTCCAACGGTCGGGTGGGCGGGTCCTCGTAGAGCGCCACCGCGGGCTCGATCGCCTGCACGAGGTCGACCCTGGCCTTCAGGCGCGCGACCGTCGGGTCGTGCTCCGAAGGAGCGTCACGGCCCTCCGGCACGAGATCGCGCACGGTGCACGTGCGCACGCCGTCCTCGCCCAGGCTCGGCAGCACGTCGTCGACGTACGCCAGGTAGGGCTGGTGCGGACCCACCACGAGCACGCCACCGCGGCGCGGGCGCAGGCGCGGGTCGGCGTGCAGGAGGTAGGCGGCGCGGTGCAGCGCGACGACGGTCTTGCCCGTGCCGGGACCACCGTCGACGACCAGCGCCCCGTCGGCGCTCGCGCGGATGATGGCGTCCTGGTCGGCCTGCAGGGTGCCGAGCACGTCGCGCATCCGGCCCGACCGGCTCGCGCCGAGGCTGGCGACGAACGCCGACTGGTCGTCGAGGACGGCGGTGCTCCCG
>CAYRZN010000154.1:0-5481 GCA_964428825.1 uncultured Aeromicrobium sp. | reverse complement strand
CGACTTCGCCCACTTCATCGAGGTCTACCTGTCGGTCGTCGACCTGGTCCGCACCCCCGACGACGTCGCGACCCTGACCTACGACATCGGCGCCGACCTCGCTCGGCAGAACGTCCGGTACGCCGAGCTCACCGTGACGCCCTACACGTCGGTCGTCCGTGGAATCGCGCCCGACGCGTTCTGCGAGGCGATCGAGGACGCGCGGCACCGGGTCGCCCGAGACCACGGCACCCAGCTGCGATGGATCTTCGACGTCCCGGGGGAGTCGGGTCTCCCGGCGGCCGACGCGACGCTCGCGATCGCCCTCGGACAGCAGCCGGCCGGCCTGGTCGGGTTCGGTCTCGGCGGACCCGAGGTCGGCGTGCCGCGCCCGCAGTTCGCCCCGCACTTCGCGGCCGCACGCGCCGCGGGGCTGCGCAGCGTGCCGCACGCGGGCGAGACCACGGGCCCGCAGACGGTCTGGGACGCGCTGGAGCACCTCGGCGCGGAGCGCATCGGGCACGGCATCGCGGCCGCGCAGGACGACGCCCTGATGGCCCACCTCGCCGAGCAGCAGATCGCCCTGGAGGTCTGCCCCACCTCCAACGTCTGCACGGGCGCCGTCGCGAGCCTGGCCGAGCACCCGCTGCCGCAGCTCGTCGCCGCCGGCGTGCCCGTCACGATCGCGTCGGACGACCCGCCGATGTTCTCCACGACGCTGCTGCGCGAGTACGAGGTCGCGGCCGAGCTGCTCGAGCTCGACGCCGCCGGGGTCACCGAGCTGGTCCGACAGTCGGTGCGGTTCTCGTTCCAGTCCGACGCCGAGAAGACGGCCCTGCTCGCCGAGATCGACGCGATGGGGAGTCGTCCCCGACGGTGATCCGTCCGTGCTCGCCTACCCTCGGGACATGCGTCGGACTGTGGCAGGACTCCTGGTGGTGCTCGTCGTCGCGATCGTCTCGGGCTGCGGCGACGTCAACAAGGGCACGGCCTTCGCCGAGGAGTTCCGGCCGTTCCTCGACGCGCGCGAGAACGTCGTGGACTCCTCGATCTCGGCGTCGAACACCCTCCCGTGGACGGGTAGTGCCGCGGTGTCGGTGACCCTGGTCGAGGGCCTGAGCGACGACGAGATCGTCGACGAGGTCTGGGAGATCACGGCCCACGAGGTCGAGAACCAGATCTCGTACAGCCTGCAGGTCAACGTCACGGCGGAGAACGCCGACGGTGGTCCGGCGCTGACCGGCTTCGAGCTGCGCGTGCCCGGACCTGCACCGGACGACGACGGGCTACGGGCCGACATCACCGACCTGCTCGACCGTTCGCAGGCCCTCGTCGCGCTCGGGTCGGGCGAGACCTCGGTGTCGGCGTTCTCGAGCCGGACGGTCCTCACGACCCAGGCGGACGCGCTGGCGATCGTCGACGAGGTCTGTGGCGACGACCAGTTCGACGACTTGATCGAGGTCCTGTCGGTCGAGGGAGCGCTCCCGACCCTGCAGAGCAGCCGCGTGGTCATGAACGCCGCGGCCGACTGCGCGTGGTTGGGCGACGTGCGCGAGGTGCTCGACGCCCTGGAGGCCGTGGCCCCGGTCTCCGCCTACGACGCGGCGCGCCAGCTGAACCAGACCCAGCCCCGCCTCCGGGTGTCGGTCCCGGGCGCCGAGGGCATCGACCTCACGGCTGCGGAGACCCTGGCGAGCCAGCTCGGCGTGACGTTGGAGATCGTGCCGGTCTGACGTCGGACCGACGCACTAGGCTCCCCGCATGGCATCTGACTCCGGCACAGGGTTCTTCCTCGTGCTCGAGGGCGGCGAGGGTGGCGGCAAGTCCACCCAGGCCGATCTCGTGGTGCAGTGGCTCCGGGAGCAGGGCCGCACGGTCCTGCAGACGCGACAGCCGGGCGGCACCCCCGTGGGGTCCCGCCTGCGCGAGATCCTGCTCGATCCCGCCACCGGTGCGCTCGACCCCCGTACGGAGTCGCTCGTCTACGCCGCCGACAAGGCCGAGCACGTCGCCACGGTCATCTCGCCCGCCCTGGCCCGCGGCGAGGTCGTGGTGTGCGACCGCTACGTGGACTCGACGCTCGCCTACCAGGGAGCGGGTCGCGCGATCGACGCCTCCGAGCTGGCCAGGGTCGCCGCCTGGGCCACGGGTGACCTCCGTCCGCACCTCACGGTCGTCCTCGACGTCGACCCGGAGGTGGGCCTGGTCCGAGCCGGTCGCGCCGGCGACGGCCACGACCGCATCGAGGCCGAGCCGCTGGAGTTCCACCGGCGCGTCCGTCAGCACTTCCTCGACCTCGCGGCCGCGCGCCCGACGGAGTACGTCGTGCTCGACGCCGACCGCGAGCCTGACGCCGTGCACGCCGACCTCCGCGGTGCCCTCGAGGCCCGGCTCACGGCGGAGATCGTCCGATGACGGTGTGGGCCGAGCTCGTGGGCCAGGAGCCGGTCGTCGACACGTTGCAGGGTGTCGTCGCCGATCCCCGGGGGGCCACGCACGCGTGGCTCTTCACCGGTCCGCCCGGCTCCGGCCGTTCCACCGCGGCGTTGGCCTTCGCCGCCGCGATGCAGTGCGACTCGGGCGGGTGCGGTGCGTGCGAGTCGTGCCGCATGGCGGCGGCGGGGTCCCACCCCGACATCCGCACGATCCGCACCGACGGTCTGTCGATCGGTGTCGACCTGGCCCGCGACGCGGTGCGCCGTGCCGCGCTGCACCCGGCGGTCGGTCGCTGGCAGGTGCTCGTGGTCGAGGATGCCGACCGCTTGACCGACCAGGCGGCCAACGCGCTGCTGAAGTCGCTCGAGGAGCCGTCGCCGCAGACGGTCTGGATGCTCTGCGCCCCTGCGGCCGAGGACGTCATCGTCACGATCCGCTCGCGCTGCCGGTCGGTCGTGCTCCGCACGCCGTCCTCGAGCGCCATCGCCGAGCTGCTCGTGCGGCGCGACGGCATCGAGCCCGAGCTCGCGGCGGCCGTCGCGGCTGCCTCGCAGGGCCACATCGGCCGGGCCCGCGGCCTGGCCCGTGATCCCGAGGCGCGCGAGCGGCGGCGCCAGATCCTCTCGATCCCGCAGCGCGTGGCCCACCTGGGCGACGCCCTGGTGGCGGCGCAGCAGGTCGACACCGAGGCCACGGCGCGGGCCGCCGCGTTCAGCGACGTCGCCGACGCCCGCGAGCTCGGCGACATCAAGGCCAGCTGGGGAGTCGAGGACCGCGGCAAGCGGCCCGCCGGCTATGCCGGGGCCCTGTCGAGCCTCACGAAGGAGCAGGAGCGTCGCCGCAAGCGGCTCGCCCGCGACGCGATCGACGGCGTGCTGCTCGACCTCCTGTCGTTCTGCCGCGACGTCGCCGCGCTGCAGCTCGGGGCGGCGTCCGCCACGCACGGCCTCGTCAACGCCGACGTCGCCGAGTCGGTCGTGGGGCAGGCCGACGTGTGGACGGTCGAGGAGACGATGGCGGCGATCGATGCCATCGTGGAGTGCCGGCTCGCCCTGGAGGCCAATGCCGCACCGCTGCTGGCGCTCGAACGTCTCATGTCGACGTTCGTGCCCGCTCGGTCGTGACACCGTCGTTCAACGTGGGGATGAAAGATGAAGAAGAAGCTCTGGATCATCGGCGGGCTCGTGCTCGCACTGATCGTCGCGGGGTCGGTCACGGCCGTGCTGCTGCTGACGGGCGGTGACGACGACGAGCGGGCCGACCCGGAGCCCACGGCCGAGACCGACGTCCCCGAGGGGCTCGAGGAGTTCTACACGCAGGACCTCGACTGGGAGGACTGCGGCTCCGACCGGTGCGCCGACATCACGGTCCCGGTCGACTACGCCGAGCCCGACGGCGACACCACCGAGCTGCGCATGCGCGTGGTCGGCGACGAGGACGCCGAGCAGCACCTGTTCGTCAATCCCGGCGGACCGGGCGGTTCCGCTGTCGACTACGCCACCACCATGGCGCTCCAGCTCGGCGACGACGTGACCGACACCTACGCGATCGTCGGCGTCGACCCCCGCGGCGTGGGCGCCAGCTCGCCGCTGCAGTGCTACGACGACGAGCAGTTCGACGCCTACGTCAACACCGACCCCACGCCCGACGACCCGGCCGAGGTGCAGGCCTCGATCGACCAGCTGGCCGGCATGGCCGAGGCGTGCGAGGAGATCTCCGGCGACCTGGCGGGGCACGTCTCCACGGTCGAGGTGGCCCGCGACATGGACATCGCCCGGGCCCTCGTGGGTGACGCCAAGCTCAACTGGTTCGGCGCCTCCTACGGCACCTACCTGGGCGCCACCTACGCCTCGCTGTTCCCCGAGAAGGTCGGTCGCATGGTGCTCGACGGCGCCATCAACCCCGAGCTCGGTCCGGTCGACTCCGCGCTCGGCCAGACCACGGGCTTCCAGCGGGCCCTCGAGGCCTACATCGCCGACTGCGTCACCGAGGCCGACTGCCCGCTCGGCACCGACGAGGCCGCGGCCCAGCAGCGCCTGGCCGACCTCCTCGCCCAGCTCGACGCCCAGCCGATGCCCACCGATGCGGAGGACCGTCCGCTCACCGAGGGTCAGGCGTTCTACGGCATCGCCCTGCCGCTGTACAGCGAGACGTTGTGGGGCGAGCTCACCTCGGCCCTGACCCTGGCGATCGGCGAGGGCGACGGGTCCGGTCTGCAGTTCCTGTCGGACGCCTACTTCGAGCGCAGCGCGAACGGCTCCTATGGCTCGAACATCGGCCAGGTCATCACGGCGGTCAACTGCCTGGACACGACCGAGCGTCCCACGTTCGAGGAGGTCGAGGCCGACGTCGCCGAGTTCGTGGCCGTCTCACCGGTCTTCGGGCGGGCCCTGGGCCTCGGCGCCGGCGGTTGCTCGGCCTGGCCGTTCGAGTCCTCCGCCGACCCCGTCGACTTCTCGGCCACGGGGGCGCCGCCGATCCTCGTGCTCGGCACGACCCGTGACCCCGCCACCCCCTACGAGCAGGCCGTCGAGCTGGCCGACATCCTCGACTCCGGCGTGCTGATCTCGCGTGACGGCGACGGTCACACCGCCTACCAGTCCGGCAACGCCTGCGTCACCGACGCGGTCGACGCCTACCTGGTCGACGGCACCGTGCCGAAGGAGGACCCCGAGTGCTGACGGGACGCGCTCCTTCGTGCTGACCATGGGCCGAGCCGGAGGCGAGGCAGGCGCCCGGGCGTAGCCCGGCACCGGCGAGGAACGAGCAGCGCGCCCTACTGGCGGGCGGCCTCGTGGTGTCTGATGACCTCGTCGATGATGAAGGTCAGGAACTTCTCGGCGAAGGTCGGATCGAGGTCGGCCTCGATCGCCAGGGCACGCAGGCGCTCGATCTGGCGACCCTCGCGGGCCGGGTCGGACGGCGGCAGGTCGTGGGTCGCCTTGAGGCGTCCGACGCGCTGGGTGTGCTTGAACCGCTCGGCGAGCAGGTGCACGAGGGCCGCGTCGATGTTGTCGATGCTCAACCGGATCCGGGTCAGCTCGTCGGTCACGTCGTCATTGCTCA
>CAYRZN010000153.1:0-5499 GCA_964428825.1 uncultured Aeromicrobium sp. | reverse complement strand
CTGACGGGGTCTCGATACGGGTTCGGGCGCGACCGCCCTCACCCACTCGACCAGCACGTCGGCGGGCTCGTCGCAGCTCAGGGGACGGCGAGTTGGGGACCGCCCGTGGTCGGTTGACCGGCCCGTCGGGGCTGCCCGGCGAGGGGGCGGCTGCGCCCCTAGGCTGGGTGCCGTGACAGATCGCCTGAAGTCCGGCCGGGCGGCCCTGCTCTCTGCGGCCGCCGCAGTCGTCCTCGTCGGCGCCTCGATCGTCGTGCCGCGGGTGACCGGCGAGGACGTCGAGGTCAACTGGCCGCCGCTGCACGCCGACTGGGACCCGCGGATCGGTCTGCTGACGATTCCAGCCGTCCTGATCGGCGCGCTGCTGGTCGCGACGCTGCCCCGACTCGTCGCGGCGTCGAGCTGGCGCCGGACGCTCCTGATCGCCTACGTCGCCGTGTGGGTGTGGACCATGGCCGTCGCGATGACCGAGGGTCCCGACGGACTCGCCCGCGTGTTCGACGTCGTCGAGCGGCCCGGCGAGTACGTCTACGACGCGCAGCGTGTCGATGCGATCGTGCCGATGCTGCGGACGTTCATCGACCACATCCCGATGGACTCGGTCGACAACTGGCGCATCCACGTCGCCGGCCATCCGCCGGCGGCGTTGCTGTTCTTCGTGCTGGTCGACCGCCTCGGCATCACCGACCCCTTCTGGATCGGCGTCGTCGTCGTCTCGGTCGGCAGCACCGCGATCGTCGCCGTGCTGCAGACGCTGAAGGTCCTCGGCTCGGAGAAGCTCGCCCGCGCGGCCCTGCCGTGGATCGTGCTCGCACCGGTCGCCGTCTACATGGGCGTCAACGGTGACGCGGTCTTCACCGCGGTGGCGGCGTGGGGACTCTGTCTGCTCGCCATCGCCACTCGCGTGCCCCGGCACCGGGTGACGGCCGGGATCGGGGCCGGTCTCCTGCTGGGACTCTGCGTGTACCTGTCGTACGGGCTCGTGCTGCTGGGCATCCTGGCGCTGGCGGTGCTGTGGCTGGGCCGGTCCTGGCGCGCCCTTCCGTGGGCCCTGGGCGGTGCCCTGGCGGTGGCTGCGGTGTTCACGGCGCTCGGGTTCGCCTGGTGGGAGGCCTACCCCGTGCTGCGGGAGCGTTACTACGACGGCATCGCCTCGGACCGTGCCTACTCGTACTGGGTGTGGGCCGACGTGGCGGCCTGGACCTTCACGGTCGGGCTGGCGGTCTGGGCGGCCTTCCCGCGCGCGCTCGCGGCGATGCGGGGGGCGTTCGGCCGGCGTCTGACGCTGGCCGACGAGCGGCACGACGCGACCTCGGACGAGGTCGTCCTCGACGACGCGGCGTCGAGTCCCCGGGACCGGACCGTGCTGGCCGGGCTCGCCGCCGCCGCGATGCTCACGATCCTCGTCGCGACCCTCTCGGGCATGAGCAAGGCCGAGGTCGAGCGGATCTGGATGCCGTTCACGATCTGGGTCGTCGCGCTCCCGCTGCTCCTGCCACGGCGGTGGCACCGTCCGCTGCTGGCCTCCCAAGTGGTCGTGGCGCTGCTCGTGCAGCACCTCCTGCTGACGCGCTGGTAGTCAGCGCGCCCGCAGGGGATCGGTCGCCAGCCGGGCGAGTCCGACCTCGGGCGCGATCTCGGCCGTGAACCCCAGGCCTGTCGTGGCAGCGGCAGGGGACGCCACCACGTGGCGGACGTCGAATCGTCGGTAGTCACCGGTGAGGATCGGCTCGTCGCCTCCTGCAGCGCGCGCGAGCGTCGAGGCCATCTCGCCGATCGTGAACGTGCGGCCGGACGCGACGTTGTAGGCGGTGAGCCCGGCGGGGTGGTCCGCGACCTGCTCGATCGCCAGCACGTTGGCCCGGGCGACGTCGCTGACGTGCACGAAGTCACGGACCTGCCGGCCGTCCTCGAAGACCCGGGGCGCCTCGCCCCGGGCGATCGCGGACCGGAAGATCGCCGCGACCCCGGAGTAGGGCGTGTCCGCCGGCATCCCCGGTCCGTACACGTTGTGGTACCTGAGAGCCACCGCGCGACCGTTCTGCAGGGTGCACCACGCGGAGGCGTAGTGCTCCTGGGCGACCTTCGACGCGGCATAGCTGGTGCGTGGCAGGAACGGCGTGTCCTCGTCGATCTCGCGCCACGTGATGTCGCCGCCGCAGCGGGGGCAGCGAGGGTCGTAGCGACCGCCGTGGAGGTCGGCGTCCTGGCGGACCGCGGGCGGGACGTCGCCGTCGACCGGGCACGTGTACCGGCCGTCGCCGTAGACGACCATCGACGACGCCATCACGAGATGGTCGACGCCCGTGCGGGCCATCGCCGCGAGGAGCCGGGCCGAGCCGGCGTCGTTGTGCTCGGCGTAGGCCGGCAGGTCCTGGGCGTCGACGCCGTTGCCGACCATCGCCGCCTGGTGGCACACGACGTCGATGCCGGCGAGCAGGTCGTCGAGGGCCTCGGTGCGGAGGTCGCGACGCTCGATCGCCGGGTCGGGCTCGACGTCAGGACCGTGCGCGGCTGCCAGGTACGCGTCGACACCGACGACCTCGTGGCCGCGGGCCCGGGCCTGCCCGGCGATGTGCGTCCCGATGAAGCCAGCGGCGCCCGTGAGCAGGATCCTCACGGCAGCTCGATCGGCAGGGTCATGCCGTCGACCGCTGAGCTGCAGGAGCAGTCACGGGCTCCCACGGTGCCGACGACGGTGCGCAGCGTGCTCTTGAGGGTGTCGGTGTGCGAGGCGAACACGGCGAAGACCTCGTCCATGCTGACCGACGTCGAGGAGTCGACGCCGGCGTCGTGATCGGTGACCAGTGCGACGGTGGCGTAGCACAGCGCGAGCTCGCGGGCGAGGACCGCCTCGGGGTGCCCGGTCATGTTGATGACCGATCCACCCTGTGCGGCGTACCACTGCGACTCCGCGCGGCTGGAGAAGCGCGGGCCCTCGATCACGACCATGGTTCCGCCGTCGACTGGGTCGTGACCGTCGAGACCGTCGACCAGGTGCGTCCGCAGCCGCGGGCAGTACGGGTCGGCGAACGACACGTGGACCGCGCCCTCGTCGTAGAAGGTCTGGGCACGCCCCGCGGTGCGGTCGACGAGCTGGTCGGGAACCACGAAGGTGCCCGGACCGAGCTCCGGTCGCAGTCCGCCGACCGCGCAGGGTGCCAGCACCTGCCGCACCCCGAGGCTGCGCAGCGCCCAGAGGTTGGCGCGGTACGGGACCTGGTGGGCGGGGAACTGGTGGTGCGGTCCGTGCCGGGGCAGGAACGCGACGGGGCGACCGTCGACCGAGCCCACCGAGATGGGCGCCGACGGGGAGCCGTAGGGGGTCTCGACCTCGACGGGCTCGGGGTCGTCGAGGAACGTGTAGAAGCCGGAGCCGCCGATGACGGCGATCTCGGGACGCTCGAGGGTGCTCACGCCCCGAGTTTGTCAGTCCTCGCCGACTGCGGCAGGCGAGGCCGTGCGCGAGCGTCGGCGCAGGGCAACGACCAGGGCCACGGCGAACAGCACCGCGGTCAGGACCGCCCAGCTCGCGAGGTACGGGCGGTTCAGGATCGTGTCGTTGTCGGGCTTGCCGCCCCGGCCGCTGAGCACCGGGACGAACACCACGGTGAGCGTGGCCCACACGAGGAAGGCGATTCCCATCGGCGCGCGCGCGTACCGGGGGAGGAGGCGCGCCGCGACGACGCCGATCGCGGCGGTGAGGGGCGCCAGGACGGCGTCGTGCAGGACGATCCCTCCACCCAGCCAGATGCCGGCCGAGACGAGCCGCTCCGACGTGAAGTCGCGCATGAGCCACAGACCCCAGAGGCCGAAGCCGACTCCGGCGAGCACGAGCAGCGCTCGGACGGCCCTCATGACCTCACCTCGAGCTGACGGACCCACTTGGTCTGCAGCACGCCCGGCCGGGTGGGCGCGATGATGCGGCACGGGTACCCGTGGTCGAGGCTCAAGGTCTCGCCGTTGAGCTCCAGGGCCAGCATCGTGCGGGGATCGTCGACGAACGCTGCGGGAAGCACGGACGTGCCGAACGCTCCCTTGGTCTGCAGCGACCTCACCACGACGTCCGACCGTGGCGTGCCGCCGGCCAGCTCGACGAGGTCACGGACCGACACCCCGGTCCACGAGGCGCTGCGGCTCCACCCTTCGACGCAGGCGATGGGCAGCTCGTGGGTCTGCTGGGGGAGCGCAGCGAGCTGGTCGCGGTCGAACGTCATGGTGACGCCGCCGACGATGAGCTCCAGGACGAACGCCGGGTCGGCCGCGGTCTCATCGGCGCCTGCGGCCTTGGCGGTGCGGTTGATCGGCAGACCCTGGGGACCCTCGCCGTCGCGCACGCCGAACACCGAGACCTTCCGCAGGAACGGCACGGTCTGGCCGGCGGTCAGCAGCACGGCGAGGCCGGAGGAGACGAAGGCACCGAGCATCACGGTGCGGCGGGTCACGGACTCCGGTTCGGCCGAGGTGTCCGAGGGGGTGGGGTCGTCCTCGGGAGCATCGATCGGTGCGCCGAGCGCCTGCCGGATGACCGGCAGCTTCACGGCGATGTGGACCAGCAGCGAGCCGATGGCGACCCAGGCGACGGCCTCGTGGGTGGCGCGGAAGCTGAAGTCCCAGGGATACCACTGGGCGATGTTGAGCAGTCCACTCGCCAGCATGAAGATCGACGCCCCGACGAGGGCAGCGATCGAGGCGCGTTCGAGCGCCTCGACGACGAGCGCGCGGGGTCCGCGGGGCGGACGGATGAACAGCCGCGGGAAGACCGACCACAGCTTGACCAGCAGCAGGGGGATCGCCGCGATGCCGGTGAGGACGTGGAGCCCCTGGGTGACGCGGTAGAGCTGGGTGGGCTGGGGGCCGATCGGCAGCCAGCCCGGCGGGTCGTACTGGACGTGGCTCCAGAGGCCGGTCAGGAAGCAGATGCCGAACGCGAGGCCGAGCGCGAGGCCGACCCGGGCGGTGAGCTGGGTGCCGCGAGCACGGCTCTCGAAATCCTCGGGCCGCGGGATGCGCCGCTCGATGTCCTCGACGGTGGGAAGTCTCATGCCGTCGTCACCTCCTCACGCACGCGCGGCGGTCGGACCGGGTGGTCTGACCTGGAACCTACTCCTGCTCGGACCAGTGCCCCGGCCCCACGAGGGGACCGGGGCACTGGTTCGATCAGGTTCGATCAGACGAGGCTCAGGCGGCCGGCGTCGTGTTGACCGTGATCTTGGCGACGCCCACGAGCAGCGCGTCGGTCACGGCGTCGGTGCCGAAGGTGCTGTTCAGCAGCTCCGCGGCGACCGGCGAGATGAAGACCTTGGTGCCCTCGAGGATGGCGGTGTCACCCTCGGTCTGCAGCGGCTTCAGCGTGGCGCCACGCAGCTGGAACAGGAACGCGCTCTGCACGACCGGCTCGCCGTTGACCGTGACGTCACCGTAGACGCGCGAGATGCCCGGGTCCACGTTGAAGTTGGTCAGCTCGACGACGGTGTCGCCGGCGGTCAGCGACAGGCC
>CAYRZN010000152.1:0-5515 GCA_964428825.1 uncultured Aeromicrobium sp. | reverse complement strand
CCCTCGAGCCACTGCACGGACTCGGCGTCCAGGTGGTTGGTGGGCTCGTCGAGCAGGAGCAGGTCGGGCTGCTGCAGCAGGAGCTTGCACAGCGCGACGCGACGGCGCTCACCGCCGGAGAGAGTGTCGACGAGCATGTCCGGCGGCGGGCAGCGCAGGGCGTCCATCGCCTGGTCGAGCTTGGAGTCGATGTCCCACGCGCCGACCGCGTCGAGGTAGTTCTGCAGCTCGCCGGTCTCGGTGCCCAGCGCGTCGTAGTCGGCGTCGGGCTCGGCCATCTCGGCGTACGCGGCCTCAAGTCGGGCCATCTTGGCCTTGATCTCGGCCACGGCCTCCTCGACGTTCTCGAGCACCGTGGTGCCTTCGGTCAGCGGCGGCTCCTGCTGGAGCATGCCGACGGTCGCGTCCGGATCGCGCACGAGGTCGCCGTTGTTGGGGTGGTCGAGCCCGGCCATCAGCTTGAGCAGCGACGACTTGCCCATGCCGTTCGGACCCACGACACCGATCTTCGCGCCGTGCAGGAACGAGAGCGACACGTTGTCGAGGACGACCTTGTCGCCGTGGGCCTTGCGGACGTTGCGGAGCGAGATTACGTAGTCAGCCATGGTGCCTCCAGCCTAGCGAGGGACCCCGGCGTGCCGGTCGGCCGGAGGGTCAGCCGAGGGCGGCGACGACGCCGGCGCGGTAACGCTCGTAGGCCTGGAGCTCGGTCTCGACCGGGGAGACCACGAGCTCGGCACTGACCTGGCCGATCGCGGCGCGCAGCTCACGCTCGACGCGGGCCGCCTGGCTCCGGGCGACGAACCGGGCCGCGACGCGGGCGCCGACGGCGATGAGACCACCGCAGACCAGAGCGGCCACACCCAGCACGAGCGAGAGCGGGTGGCCGTCGGCCGGGCCGAAGCCGGACACCACCGGGCCCTCGGCGACACCCAGGCCCACGCGGCCGAGCAGCCACCACCCGAGGCCGCCGACGGTCGTGGCCAGCAGCACCCACTGGAGGGCGTTGACGAGGTGCAACCAGGCCGCCCCCCGCAGACCGATGCGCGTGGACGCCACCGCCACCTCGACCGCGTCGGCGACCTGGGACCCCTCGGCCGCGGAGTCGGCCGCGACGCGGACCGCGTCGCGCCAAGGGCGCTCGAGCCCCACCGACGCCTTCTCGACGAAGACGCGGACGGAGGTCTCGACGGCCGAGCGCTGCGGTCGGATCGCGTCGGGCAGGCTCGACCGCTCGAGCTCGCGCTCGTCGACGTCGATGCCCAGCTCGCTGAGCGGATCCTTGCGGAGTCCGCCGATCCAGCGGGTCAGGGGCCAGCCCGTGAGTCGCACGGCTCGGCGCCGGCTCGAGGCGCCCACCGCGGATGCCAGCTGCGCACCGCCGACCGCGTCGAACAGGGCACGGTCGAGCTCGTCGCGATCGGCCTCGGTGACACCGGGGACGTTGCTGCGACCACCGACGGCCGCGATCTGCTCGGCCGCGGCTCGGATGTCGGCGCCCAGGCGGTCCTTGGCCGAGGCACGGGCCCGGATGCGCGTGGCGAGCTCGCGGCGGAGGTCGTCGACCCCGTCGCCGCGGGTGGCCGAGACGCCGATGACCGGGACGTCGGTCATGCCCCCGGCGGCCACGATGCGACGGACGTCTTCGACGGCACGGCTCCGCTGCTCGTAGGGGATGCGGTCGATCTGGTTCAGCACCACGAGCGAGACGTCGTTGTACGACGCCATGGGTCGCAGGTACCGGTCGTGGATCGCGGCGTCGGCGTACTTCTGCGGGTCGAGCACCCAGACGATGAGGTCGGCGTACTGGACGAGCCGGTCCATCTCGACGTGGTGGGAGACCTCGGTGGAGTCGTGGTCGGGCAGGTCGAGGAGCACGAGGCCGTCGAGCTTGGTGTCCTCCGACGAGCGGTCGAGCATGCTCATGCGCGAGACCTGGTGCCGCGGCGGGATGCCCATCCACTCCAGCAGGCCCTGGGCGCCGTCGGGGCCCCACGCGCAGGCCAGCGCCCACGAGGTCGTGGGGCGCCGCAGACCGACGCCGGCGAGGTCGAGATCGGTCAGGGCGTTGAACAGCGACGACTTGCCGGAGCCGGTGGCGCCGGCGAGAGCCACGATGGTGTGCTCGCCCGACAGGCGCAGTCGCTCGACCGCGCGGCCCGAGAGCTGGTCGGCCGCGGCCAGGACCGACTGCGGGAGTCGCCCGTGGGCAGCACCAGCCGCTGCCACCAGACCGTCGACCTTGCGGCCGATCTCGCCGATGTCGTCGCGGTACACGGGCGCGGGGCCGTCGCTCAGCTGCGTCATGATCGAGAGCCCCCTTGGCCGGTCGAGTGCGTGCCGCGGACGACGCGCGTCTCGAGGTCGTCGAGGTGGCGCGCGTACTCGGCCCGGCGGGCCGCGTCGCGCAACGTCTTCTGCGACTCTCGCACGACCGAGGGGTCGGGCGACAGTGCGGCGAAGCGCGCCCGCTCCTCGCGCGCGAGCCGCACGACCTGGACCTCGAGGACGCCGAGGGCCTCGGCGGCGAGCCTGTCCACGACGTCGCTCGACAGGACGGCGTCGAGCACGCGACGGCTGATGCGGCCGGCGTCGGTGTCGCCGGCGCCGAGTGCCGTGATCATGAGCGAGACCGCTAGGCCGGGGACGCCGATCGCGAGCACGTCGGTGGACAGTCGGCGGTCGGCCACGGCGAGTCGTACCTGCTCGGTGACCCGCTGCTGCCAGTCGCGCGCGACCCGCTCGGCACGCGCGCGGAGGTCGCGCGGCGCGCGGTCCAGGCCTGGCCGCGCCGCGACGAGCGCGTCGCCCGCCGGGTCCGACGCCCATTGGGCGACGACGGCCGTGGCGGCGGACTCCGCGTGGTCGACGAGCAGCACGGCGAGGTCGTGCTCGATCGCGGCGGCCACGTCGTCGGCCTTGGACCGCTTGCCGGTGACCCCGTCGACGAGTCGCTCACGGATGCGACCGACCTTGCCCTCGACCGACCGGAGCATCTCCCCCGTGCCGACGAAGTTCTGCCAGCGGACCGCCACGTCGCCACTCACGAGACTGCCGTCGGCCAGGGCGGCGCGGAGCGCCCGCTCGGACTCGGCGAAGCTGCCGTCGACCGCGGCCCGCAGCTCGTCGGCGGCGCGGACCTGTGAGTCGAAGGCGTCGGCCAGGTCGTGGCTGCGCAGCACGTTGTGACGCACTGCGCCGTCGAGGGTCGAGCGGACGATGAGGGCGCGGGTCTCGTCGTTGCTGGCGAGGTCGTGCAGCCAGTCGACGATCGGCTTCACGGTGTCGGCCGGGAGGAGTCCGTCAGTGTCGACCGGAGTCTCCGGGACCGTGAACAGTGGTGAGTCGGACAGACCTCGCGACGTCATCATCCGGGCCAGGTGACCCCGGACCTCGACGATGCCGTCGCGGGCGGTGCGATCGAGGACCACGGCGACCGACGTGCTGCGCTCGGACGCCTGACGCAGGTAGTCCCACGGGACCTGGTCGGCGTAGCGGGCGGCGGACGTGACGAACAGCCACAGGTCCGCGGCCGCGAGCAGCTGGGCCGCGAGCTCCCGGTTGCCCTCGTCGATCGAGTCGACGTCCGGGGCGTCGAGGATCGACAGCCCCTTGGGCACCTTGGTGCTGGCGCGCAGCCGCAGTCCGTAGGTCGTGTTGCCCGGGACGTCGGTGCGCGGGAGGTCGGGCAGGATGCGATCGGCCTGGAACCAGGCGGCGTCGTCGGGGTGGTGCGTGAGGACCGGCGACCGGGTCGTGGGGCGCAGGACGCCCGACTCCGTGACGACCTCGCCGACGATCGAGTTGACCAGCGTGGACTTGCCTGCACCGGTCGAGCCCCCGACCACCACGAGCACCGGCGCGTCGAGCTGCACGAGGCGGGGCAGGACGTAGTCCGAGAGCTGGTCGGCGACCGCGGCCTGCAGGCGGCGGGCTCCCTCGGCGTCCTCGGTCGCCAGGGGCAGCTCCGCGTGGCGGACGCGGTCGAGGAGCGTGCTGAGCGCGCCGAGGAGCTCACCCGGGGCGTCTACGCCGACCACGACCACTCCTCTCACGTCTCACCCGTCACACGGTTCGTGGAAAGCCTAGTGGACGACGGGCGCAGGGCCTCCCGACGACCGACTCAGGACCACGGAACCGGTGCAACGGCGTACGTCAGTGGCGCCGGCACCACCGGGCGGGGCAAAGGGGCGATGGCCGGAGGCAGCCGGAGCCGCGGTCGGAGTGCGTCCATCTCGGCCCGGATCGCCAGGGTGCGCTCGACCCCGTGGCGCACGGGGCGGCCGAGCATCACGGCGTCGTGGACGAAGGCGAGCTGGGTGGCCAGGCGTTGGTACCGGCGCACGACCTTCGCGGCGTCGGAGCCTCCCTGCGCCTGGGCGTGACGGCGCGCCTGGGCGCGGTACCCGAACCAGGTGAGCCAGGGCAGCTCGGCCGGATGGATCCAGCCCCGGTCCGCGACGTACGACAAGGAGCGGCGCAGGACGTCGAACTGACGCTGGCGCAGGACGATCGCCAACGCCACGAAGCCGATGAACACCAGCACGAGCGCGAGGTAGAGCAGCGCGAAGCCCGCGATGCCGGCGTAGCTGATCGATCCGTTCCACAGGCCGTGGAGCGCCACGCTTCCCGCCCAGCCTCCGAGGACCAGCGGCACGCGCGCCCACCACGACCGGCGAAGGACCGCGAGGCCGATCGCGAGGCCGAGGCTCGTCGTGAACAAGGGGTGGGCGAACGGGCTCACGACTCCGCGGATCACGAACGTCGCGGTGGCCCCCTGCGCCCCGCCGATGCCGAGCTCGGGACCACCGAGGTAGCTCGCGGAGTAGTAGATGATGTTCTCGATGAACGCGAACCCCAGCCCGACGACCCCGGCGTAGAACAGCCCGTCGAGCACGCCGCCGACGACCTTGCGCGTCCGCAGGAAGGTCGCCAGCAGGAACAGGCCCTTGGCGGTCTCCTCCACGAGAGGCGCGACGAACGTGGCGGTCTGGCCGTCGGACAGGTCGAGCGACTCCGACAGGAACGTGTTGCCCACCAGGGCGATCCCCGCGGCGCCACCTGCACCCCACAGGAAGGCCGCGACCACGTAGCGGCGCGGCTCCGGCTCGTAGCGATCGATCCACCAGTAGAAGAGGCCGAGCAGCGGGAGTGGCACGAGACCGAGCCCCAGACCCACGCCGACGGCCTGGGCCGAGTCGGCCCGGAAGCCGAAGTACACGACCAAGCCGACCGCGGCCACACCCAGCAACCCCGTGCCGATCATCAGCAGCAGGCGGCCTCGCTGGCGCCAGGGGTCCTTCACGGGCGGCAGCGCGGCATCCGGGGTCACGTCACGCATCGTAGGCGAGGCTCCCACTACGCTGGTCCGGAGCGCCCGTAGCTCAGAGGACAGAGCAGGAGCCTTCTAATCTCCCGGTCGCAGGTTCGAATCCTGCCGGGCGCGCTGGGCATCACGACGGGGATCGCGGTCGAGCGTGAAGTGGGCGCCGTGGCGGATGAAGGCCTTGCCTTC
>CAYRZN010000151.1:0-5552 GCA_964428825.1 uncultured Aeromicrobium sp. | reverse complement strand
ACCTCGACCCGGCCAAGGACGCCGAGAAGTACGCCGCGCTGCCGACCCTGGGCTGGGAGCGCGCCTATCGCAGCGGTGACCTCGTCGTGAACGACCCCGACGGACTGCTCTTCCAGGGGCGAGCCGACGACCAGGTCAAGATCGGCGGTCGCCGGATCGAGCTCGGTGAGCTCGACAGCGCGCTGCTCGGTCTGCCGGGGGTCGTCGCCGCAGCTGCCGCGATCCGCAAGAGCGCCGCCGGCAACACCGTGCTCGTCGGCTACGTGCGCGTCGAGGACCCCTTCGACGCGTCGTCGGCGTCCCAGCACCTCCGCGCGACGATGCCCGCCGCGATGGTGCCCCGACTCGCCGTGGTCGAGACGATCCCGACCCGCACGTCGGGCAAGGTCGACCGCGAGGCGCTCCCGTGGCCGTTGCCGTCGGACGAGTCGGCCACCGCCGATCTCGGCGCCGGCGCGGCCTGGCTCGCCGGCATCTGGCGCGACCTGCTCGGTGCCAGCCCCGGGGGAGCGGACGCCGACTTCTTCGACCTCGGCGGCGGCAGCCTGACCGCGGCCCAGCTCGTCGCGCGGGTCCGTGAGGAGGTCCCGGAGCTCACGGTCGCCGACGTCTACGAGCACCCGACCCTCGGCGACCTCGCGACCGTCCTGGAGTCCCTCCGCGGACGCGACGCGAAGGGCAACGAGACGGTGCACCCCGTCCCGCTCGGTTCGCAGGTCGCCCTCACGCTGGCGACGGTCGTGGCTCGCACGGTCGGCGGTCTGCGGTGGCTCGCCTGGACCGGTCTCGGCGTCGTCGCGGCACGGACGTCCCTCGGCGCGGCGTGGCTGCCCGACCTGAGCTGGGCGTGGGTCGTCCCGCTGTGGCTCCTGCTCGTCCTCCCGCCCGGTCGCATCCTGGTGGCCGCAGCCCTGGCGCGTGTCGTGCTGCTGGGCGTTGCTCCCGGGCGGTACCGGCGGGGCGGAGCCACCCACGTGCGGGTCTGGTTCGCCGAGAGGCTCGCGGCGGAGGTCGGGGCCACGGGCCTCGGCTCCGCGGCCCTGACGACGCTCTACGCCAAGCTCCTCGGCTGCTCCGTCGGTCGTGGCGTCGACCTGCACACGGTCCCGCCCGTCACGGGGTTCCTGACCCTGGGTGCTCACTGCTCGATCGAGCCCGAGGTCGACGTCTCCGGCCACTGGGTCGACGGCGGGACCTTCCACCTGGGCCGCGTCGCGGTCGGCAAGCGGTCACGCATCGGCACCCGCAGCACGCTGGCCGGGGGAGCGGACGTCGGCGACGACGCCGAGATCGGTCCAGGCTCCGCCGTCTTCGGGCACGTGCCCGCGGGCCAGTACTGGTCGGGAGCCCCGGCCGAGGCCGTGGGCCCCGCTCGCGGTCCGTCGGTCACCACCAAGGCGCGACGCAGTCCCGCGTGGATGGTCGCCTACGGCGTGACGGCACCCCTCCTGTCAGCGCTCCCCGGTCTGAGCCTCGCGCTCGCGGCGCTCCTGGCGCTCGGGGTCGCCGGGGTGCCGGACGACGCCGAGTCCGCGCTCGTGACGGCGCTCGCGGCCGTCCCGGCGGTCATGGTCGTGGCCGGGCTGCTGCTCGCTGGCGCGATCATCGCCGTGGTGCGGCTGCAGTCCCGCCGGCTCGAACCGGGCACCCACCCGATCCACGGCAGCCAGGCATGGCGCGCCTGGACCGTCGTGCGGGTGCTGGACGAGGCGCGCACGTGGCTCTTCCCGCTGTACTCGAGCTTCCTGACCCCGACGTGGCTGCGCCTGCTCGGCGCCCGGATCGGCGACGACGTCGAGGCGTCGACCGTCCTCATGATCCCGAGCCTGACCACCGTGAACGACGGCGCGTTCCTCGCCGACGACACGATGCTGGGGATGTACGAGCTCGGTGGCGGCTGGCTCCGGGTCGAGCGGGTCAAGATCGGCCGCCGGGCCTTCGTCGGCAACTCCGGCATGACGGCGCCCGGCCGCAAGGTGCCGAAGGAGGGCCTCGTCGCCGTGCTGTCCGCGGCTCCACGGCGAGGCACGGCCAAGGCCGGCACGTCCTGGCTCGGCAGTCCGCCCGTGCAGCTGCGGCGCTCCTCGGGTGACGCCGACGCGTCCCGCACGTTCGAGCCCCCGCGTCGCCTGCGGGTCCTGCGTGCCCTGGTCGAGGTGTGCCGCATCGCCGCCGTCTGGGTCTCGGCGTGGATCGGGGTCCTCGTCGTCGCCGCTCTTCTCTGGCTCTTGACGGAGCGGTCGACGCCGGTCGCCGCTCTGCTCGGTGGCGTCGTCCTTGCGCTCGGCGGCGTCGTGGCGGCAGGCGTCACGACGCTCGCCAAGTGGACGCTGGTCGGCCGGGTCCGCCCCGGTGGCCACCCGCTGTGGAGCGGCTTCGTGTGGCGCAACGAGCTCGCCGACGCCTTCGTCGAGGTCGTCGCGGCGCCGTGGTTCACGCGCCACGTCCTGGCGACCCCCGTGCTCAACGCTTGGCTCCGCACGCTCGGCGCCCGGATCGGGCGCGGTGTGTGGTGCGAGTCGTACTGGCTTCCCGAGACCGATCTCGTGCGCCTCGACGCCGGCAGCACGGTCAACCGAGGGTGCGTGGTGCAGACCCACCTGTTCCATGATCGGATACTCAGCATGGACACCGTCAGGCTCGCAGCAGGTGCCACCCTCGGGCCGCACGGCGTGGTCCTCCCCGCCGCCTCGCTCGGCCGCCACGCGACCGTCGGGCCCGTGTCGCTGGTCATGCGCGGGGAGTCGGTGCCCGCCAAGACCCGGTGGATCGGCAACCCGATCGGCCCCTGGGTCGACGCCGGATGAAGCGCCTCCTGTCCCGAGGACCCCTCGGCAACGACGTCTACGTGCCCAAGCACGGTGACCCGTCCTACAGCGTCAGGCACTACGACCTCGAGCTCACGATCGTGCTCGTCACGAACGCGTTGTCCGGCATCGCGACCCTGAGCTGCACGGCGGTCGAGGACCTCGACGACCTGACGCTCGACCTGTACCGGCTCCGGGTCTCCAAGCTCAAGCTCGACGGTGCTCCGCCGGCCAAGTTCAGCCAGCGCGGGCACCACCTCGTCGTCCGTCCGCGTCAGAAGATCCCGGCAGGCACGGACTTCACGCTCGAGATCGCCTACCACGGCTCGCCGCAGCCGATGCCCGGCCCCGATGGTGACGCCGGCTGGGAGGAGCTCGCCGACGGGCTCATCGTCGCGTCGCAGCCGCACGGGGCGCCCAGCTGGTTCCCCTGCAACGATCGCCCGGACGACAAGGCCACGTACGCGTTCGGTGTCACCGTCCCGCAGGGCTACACGGCGATCGCGAACGGTCGGGCTGTCGCCACCAAGCGCCGAGGAAGCACCGTCCGGCACGAGTTCGCCGAGTCCTCGCCCATGGCCAGCTATCTCGCCACGGTCCAGGTGGGCCGGTACGTGCCGTTGAAGGGCGAGGCCGCGGGGGTCGAGCTCACGACCTGGTGCCCACCCGGGCGCAAGGCCGCGGTCGCCGAGGCGTTCGCCGACCAGCCGGCCATGGTCGAGGCCTTCAGCCGGTTGTTCGGTCCGTACCCGTTCCAGACCTACGCTGCGGTCGTCACCGACGACGAGCTCGAGATCCCCCTCGAGGCGCACAGTCTGTCGATCTTCGGGTCCAACCTCGTCGATCGCGACTGGTCCGCGCAGCGCCTCATCGCGCACGAGCTCGCGCACCAGTGGTTCGGCAACAGCGTCACGCTGCGGCACTGGCGCGACATCTGGCTCCACGAGGGATTCGCCTGCTACGCCGAGTGGCTCTGGTCGGAGGAGTCGGGGGGCCAGCCCGCGGCGGCGCACGCGCAGGAGCAGTGGGAGCGCCTCGCCGAACTCAAGCAGGACCTCCTGCTGTCGGACCCCGGTCCCGACGACATGTTCGACGACCGTCTCTACAAGCGCGGTGCCTTGACGCTGCACGCCCTGCGACTCAGGATCGGCGACGAGCCGTTCTTCGAGCTGCTCCGCACCTGGACCGACCGGTACCGGCACGCGGGCGTCACGACCGACGACTTCGTGGAGCTCACGCACGAGCTCACGGGTGTCGACGGCGCGGAGTTCTTCGGGGCGTGGCTCGACGAGACGGCGTTGCCGCCGCTCACGTGAGCGTGATCGACCACGGCTCCGGTGCGTCGACGGCCAGGGCCGCGACGAGCCCTCGAGGTGCCGGCAGCAGCCGGGTGACGAGGTGGGCCGGGTCCGCTCCCGTGATCCCGCTCCCGTCTGCCTTGCCGCGCGCCTCGCGTCGTGCCCACGCGTCGCCCGCACTCACGTCGTCGACGTCGACACCCACGGGGGCGTCCGGGCTCCAGACCGCCACCGCGACCTCGGCGTGCCGCGCGAGACTGACCCACCCCACGTTCCCAGCTCCGCGCCGCACGGACGGGCGTCCGTGGTCGGACCCACCGCAGGCGGGGCACAGCCGTCGCTCCACGAGCTCGTCGAGGTCGGCCCCTAGTGCCCGGGCGACGAGGCGTCGCACCAGCGCGCCGTCGTCGGACCGGCCCCACGCCACCTCGACTCGCACGGATCCGTTCTGCACGCCCCCAGTCTCCCGCGGCGGTGCGTCGCATGGATGACCTGCACGAGGGCAGCGTCGTCGACCGTGCCAGGTCGCTGCTCGGGCGCACGTTCCGCGGGCACGGGGTCACGGTCGTCCTGACCGAGGTCGAGGCCTACGGCGGGATCGAGGACCCGGCCTCGCACGCCTTCACCCGCACGCCGCGTTCGGAGGTCATGTACGGCCCGCCGGGTCGGTTGTACGTCTACCGCTCCTACGGCATCCACTTCTGCGCCAACGTCGTGACCGGTCCCACCGAGCTGGCCGCGGCGGTCCTGCTCAGGGCTGGACGGGTGGTCGAGGGGCACGACCTCGCGCGGGAGCGACGGGGGCCGGTCGCGGACGTCCGACTCGCGCGGGGCCCCGGAAACCTGGCACAGGCCCTCGGCATCACCCTCGACGACCTCGGCACGCCGGTCACGACCGGCGCGGGTCTCGGTCTGGGGGAGCGCGTCGAGGAGCCCGAGATCCTGGCCGGTCCCCGGGTCGGTGTCTCGCTGGCGGCCGAGGAGCCCTGGCGGTTTTGGATCGCCGGCGACCCCACCGTCTCCGCCTACCGCCGCTCGCCCCGTGCCCCACGCACGGCGGCCCGTCGGCCACAATGACGACGACAGCAACCGGGACCCCCGTCGTCCCCGACCCCAGGAGCCTGTGGTGACCCACGTCCTCGACGACCTCGACGCGCGCGGCCTCGTCGCGCACGCCACCGATGCCGACGCGCTGCGCGCGGCGCTGGACGATGGGCCGATCACCTACTACGTCGGCTTCGACCCGACGGCGCCGAGCCTCCACGTCGGCAACCTGCTGCAGCTCCTGACCGCCCGACGTCTCCAGCTCGCGGGCCACCGACCACTGATCCTGGTGGGGGGCTCGACCGGGCTCATCGGTGATCCCAAGCAGTCCGGGGAGCGGGTCATGAACAGCCGCGAGACCGTGGCCGAGTGGGTGGACCGCATCCGCGAGCAGGTCTCCCGC
>CAYRZN010000150.1:0-5616 GCA_964428825.1 uncultured Aeromicrobium sp. | reverse complement strand
GTCAGACGGGGATCTTGACCTGGGGGGACTCGTCGATGGGGCGGAACATCCAGGTGAGCCGTGGCTCGAACACGGGGCGGAACACGCGGGCGAAGGGGGGAGTCATCAGCACGTTGGCCAGGACGATCGCCGCGACGATGAGGCCGGCGACCGCGGTGGCCCCGTACGGCTCGAGCTGGTCCCACAGGTGGTAGTGCCGGTCGAGCCAGATGATGACGAATCCGTGCAGCAGGTAGCAGTAGAACGTGCGCTCGCCGAACGACGTGGTCCACGAGCGACCGCGCGGCACGAGCGAGAGGGCCGCGAAGGTCATGAGCAGTCCGAGCGCGATCAGTCCGGCGCGGACCAGGAGGCCCTCGGCGAAGGTGGTGTCGAGGTCGACGTAGCTGTGCTTCCACAGCAGCCACTCCTTGGCGTCCGGGAAGCTCACGAGTTGGCACAGGACGAACAGTCCCGCGAGCAGCGCGGCCGACCCGGCCCGGATCCGCGTCGTGCCGAGTCGCAGGAAGCGCTCCCGCGTCATGTGCAGGCCGATGACGTAGAACGGCAGCAGGGCGAGGGTCTTGTGGATCGCCAGCACGTTGGGTATGTCGATCAGTCCCGAGCCGAGCGAGATCAGGATCGAGGTCGTGATCGGGTAGCGGAGCGCGCGCCAGATCGGTGTCGTGAGGCGCCACAGGATCAGCGCCGCCATGAACCAGCCGATCCACTGCGGCGAGAGCACCATGAGCTGCGCGGGCTCGCCGGTGTAGTGGCGGGTGATGAGCTGCAGGCTGAGCTCGACCAGCAGGTACGGCACGACGAGCGTGCTGACGATGCGACGGATCTGACGCACGTCGCCGACGTAGTGCCGCGCCGTGTAGCCGGAGATCAAGATGAAGAACGGCATGTGGAACGCGTAGATCCACGTGTACACGCCCCGGGCGGAGTCCATCACGACGAGCTCGGTCAGGCAGTGCCCGATCACGACCAGGAGCATGACCCAGTACCGCGCGTTGTCGAGGTAGGCGACGCGCTCCTTCGGACCCGACGGCGAGACGGGGAGGGGGGCCAGTGCGGACATCGCACCGACTGTAACGACCCGCCGGTGAGGTGACATCCTGAGGCACGTGGACCCCGCGGAGCAGATTCGGCGCACGCAGCGGCTCGGTGCGTACGGCATCGTGGTGCGCGAGCGGGAGCAGCGCGAGCTGCTCATCACCCGCGTCTCACCGCGCGGCTACCCGGCCGGCTGGTGGGCGCTGCCGGGCGGTGGAGTCGACCACGGGGAGTCGCCGGGCGACGCCGTCCGCCGCGAGATCCACGAGGAGACCGGGCTCGAGGTCCTCGAGCAGCGGCTCGTGGAGGTGCACGACGTGCACACCGTCTCACCCGGTCGCGGGGACGCCTGGGAGGACTACCACGGTGTCCATCTGCTCTACGCGTGCCGCGTCGACACGACTGCCGTGCCGCACGTCGTGGAGACGGGCGGCACGACCGACCTCGCGCTCTGGCTGCCGGTGACCGAGCTCGCCGACGGCCGGCCGTTGCTGCCCGTGGTCGAGCACGTGCTCGAGAGGCTGGATCAGCTCGCGGGCGTGTGGAACAGCATCACGTAGTTGCCACGCGCGGTGATGACGTGCGTCGCGACCGCCCGCTCGCCGTCGGGAGCCGTGGCAGAGAAGGTCACGTCGACCTCGTTGAGGCCCTCGTAGGAGTCGAGCGTGACCGGGACGTCGGGCGAGAGCGACTCGACGTAGGAGCGGGCGATCTCGCGCGCCTCCGAGCTGCTGGGGACGTGCAGCGACACGAACTGGGGCTGGAAGGAGCTCAAGAGGATCAGGGTTCCCTCCGGGGCGACCCAGCCGTTGAGCAGCGGGGTGTCGGCGGGAGCCTCGGTGTCCATCGCCGGCCAGATGACGTCGTCGAGCTCGCCGCCGACCGGGTCGGGAGCGGGCGGAGTCTCCTGCTCGTCGTCCGCGGTGCGCTCGATGCGGGGATCGCTGAGGTCCTGGACCCGCACCTCCATGACCGGCCGGGTCAGGCTCGAGGGGGCGGCGATCCGGGTGTCGGGGTTGCCCGGGTCGACGAACATCGAGATGGCCAGGTTGCGGTCGTCGGCGGTGACGCCCTCGACCTCGAGGTCGCACCCCGTGACCCGTTCGTCGACCACGGTGCAGTAGCTCGTGAAGTCGTCGGGGTCGACGTCGGCGTCCGGGAGCAGGGTCGCGATCTGCGCGACGAGCGACTGCACGGCGGCCGACTTGCCGGCCGACGAGTCGGCGTCGAGCCGGATCGCTGCCACCGTGACGTCGGCGGGGGGCGGCTCCTCGAGCAGGGCGAAGGTGTCGTCGTCAGGTCGTCCGGACTTGGTGATCTCCGGCGGCGTCGACTGCAGCACGCCGTCGGGGTTGGCACGAGCGGCGGAGACGGCGTCGGAGACGCCCTGGCGGGTCAGCGCCACGGTGAGGTCGGGCTGGTAGGCCTCGATGATGCGGCTGCTGCGGTACCGGGCCAGCGGGCCGAGCTGCACCGCGCCCTCGGGAACGGTGAGGCCGTCGACGATGGGGGACTCGGGCCCACCCTCGTGCGCGGTGATCTCGTCGGGTGCGGAGGCCGACCCCGAGCCTGCCCCGGCGTCCCCGGACCCGATCTGGCAACCCGCCAGGGCACCCGTGACCACTGCTGCCGACAGAGCTGCCGACGCGACGCGCCTCCAGCGACCCATGCCCCCACCTCCAGACGAACGATCTCCGTGAGATCCGGGCCAACCCTAGCGGCAGGCGCCCACCGCGACCCGTGGTGCCGATCCCGACGCGTACCGCTGGGCCCGATCTGACGACGATCCTGACCATCTGCCAGCGCGGGACGCCCGTTGGCGCGAGACTACGCACGTCTCACTTCCCCTCACCAGGAGTCCTGATGGACCACGTCCTCGAGCTCGCGACGGCGATGCAGCGGTATGCCGAGCTGGCGGACGCCGCGTTCGGCAGCGAGACCGTCCCCAGCTGCCCCGGCTGGACCGTCGACGACCTCACGGGCCACCTCGGCACGGTGCATCGCTGGGCGGCCTCGATCATGCTGTCGGGGCAGCGGCTCGACGAGCCGCACGGCGTGCGGGTCACGGAGCCGCGGGTCGACTGGTACGCGCGGACGGCCGCAGCCCTCCTCGAGGTCATCCGGGCCGTCCCCGTCGACGAGCCGACGCCCAACTCGGCCCGGGTCCACGAGACCGCCGCGTACTGGCCGCGTCGGCAGATGCACGAGACGACGATCCACGTCATCGATGCCGGGCTGGCGCTGGGACTCGGCGCCGACGGCACGCCGATCTCGGCCGAGCTCGCCGCCGACGGCGTCGACGAGCTGCTGGGCGTCATGCTGCCGCGCATGACGGCACGCGGCCAACGGCCCCACCTCGAGGGACGCGTGCGGTTCCTCGCCACCGACACCGGGCGCTCGTGGGTCGTGGGGGAGTCGCCCGATGCCATGCGCACGCCGATCCTGCTGTACGCGGGCGACGGCGCCGACGCGGACGGCGAGATCCGTGGCACGGCGGCCGACCTGTACCTCGGTCTCTGGGGACGGGTCGAGCGGGAGCGCCTGACGACGTCCGGCGCGGGTCGGGACCTGCTGCGCGGTCCGCTCGTGCCGTGACCCCGAGCCCGTGACCCTGCTCCCACCGGCGCGTCGGACGGGCCGGGTGGGCCCGGGGTTCGCCATCATGTGCCCATGCCCCTCACGACGTCGCTGACCTGGAAGCTGCACGGAGACGACGGTCGGGCGATCGCCGAGGGCGACATCGTGCGCCCCGACGAGCGCCTCACCTGGCCCGCCACGATCGGACTCGGCCTGCAGCACGTCGTGGCGATGTTCGGTGCCACGTTCCTCGTGCCGATCCTGACCGGCTTCCCCGCCACCACCACGCTGTTCTTCTCGGGCGTCGGCACGATCCTGTTCCTCGTCATCACGGGCAACCGCCTGCCGAGCTACCTCGGCTCGTCCTTCGCCTTCATCGCCCCCATCACGGCCGCGACCGCCTCGGGAGCCGGCCCGGGTGGTGCGCTGTTCGGCATCGTGGCGGTCGGGGTGCTCCTGGCCCTCGTCGGCGCACTCGTGACCGTGACGGGCACCGGGTGGATCGACTGGCTGATGCCGCCCGTGGTGGCCGGTGCGATCGTGGCGCTGATCGGCCTCAACCTGGCGCCCGTCGCGAAGAGCAACTTCGAGCAGGCGCCGTGGGTCGCGCTCATCACCCTGACCGCCGTGATCCTCTGGACCGTCGTGTTCCGCGGCCTGGTCGCCCGGCTCTCGATCTTCTTCGGCGTCGTGATCGGCTACGCCGCGGCGGTCGTCGCGGGCCAGGTCGACTTCGGGCCGGTCGAGCAGGCAGCCTGGATCGGCCTGCCCGACTTCTCGACGCCGACCGTCGCGTGGTCGGTGCTGCCCGCCTTCGTCCCCGTCGTGCTCGTGCTGGTGGCCGAGAACGTGGGCCACGTCCGCAGCGTCGCCCACCTGACCGACCCCGCGCTCAACGAGCGCACGGGGCGGGCGCTCCTGGCCGACGGCCTCGCGACCACGGTCGCCGGCCTCGGCGGAGGGTCGGGCACCACGACCTACGGCGAGAACATCGGCGTGATGGCCGCCACCAAGGTCTACTCGACCGCGGCCTACTGGGTCGCCGGTGTCTTCGCGGTCACGCTCGGGTTCCTGCCCAAGGTCGGCGCGCTGGTGAACACCATCCCGCCGGGGGTGCTGGGCGGGGTGACGACCGCGCTGTACGGCCTGATCGGCGTGATCGGCATCAAGATCTGGATCGACAACCACGTCGACTTCTCCCGCCCCGCCAACCAGTTCACGGCAGCCACCGCGCTGGTCGTCGGGATCGCCGACTTCACCGTCAGCGCCGGCGAGCTGACGTTCAACGGCATCGCGCTCGGCACGGTCGCCGCCATCGTGGTCTACCACGTCATGACGGCCCTGGAGCGCGGCCGGCGCACGACACCGGGAGACGTGGCACTTCCCTGAGCCCGAGCGCCGCGCCGGCCCCGGTCGTGCGGGCCGTGGGCGTTTTGACCCGCCCTGTCGCGGCAGGTAGTCTTGGAAGCCGTGTCTGGATCAACCAGACCGATGCACACATCCTGTCGTCCCGAACGCCCGGATCTTCGTATCCGCCGGGACCGATGGCGAGTGCATCAAGAGTCGAGACGCTCAGTCGAGAAGAAGGATGTCGCGTAGTGCCCACGATCAATCAGCTGGTCCGCAAGGGCCGCCAGACCAAGGTGGTCAAGACCAGCACGCCGGCCCTCAAGGGTTCGCCGCAGCGCCGCGGTGTGTGCACCCGCGTGTACACGACCACGCCCAAGAAGCCGAACTCCGCGCTGCGCAAGGTTGCTCGCGTGCGCCTGTCCTCGGGCACCGAGGTCACGGCCTACATCCCCGGTGAGGGTCACAACCTCCAGGAGCACTCCATCGTGCTGGTGCGCGGTGGTCGTGTGAAGGACCTCCCGGGTGTGCGCTACAAGATCGTCCGCGGCTCCCTCGACACCCAGGGTGTCAAGGGCCGCAAGCAGGCTCGCAGCCGTTACGGCGCGAAGAAGGAGAAGAGCTAATGCCTCGCAAGGGTCCCGCGCCCAAGCG